>DOBT01000001.1 GCA_003503675.1 Cyanobacteria bacterium UBA8530
CCGAACTGCTTCTCGATGCCGCTGAGGGCGAGTTCGAGCGCCTTCAGGCGCTCAGTCGGGACTTCCATCATCGGCTCGGGAACGGTCTTGAGCTTCGCTTTCATCTTCGCATCCCCCAAAGTAAANNGGCCGATATCCTCCAGGGTGTGCTGCTCGCCGTCCTCCAGGCCGAAGCGGAGGGAGATCACCTCCCGCTCGCGCGGGGGAAGCAATCCCAGGATGGCCTGCACGTCTTCCACCAGGAGCATGGTCGCGACCGCGGTGGCGGGTCCCGGGGCCTCGCGATCGATGATGAAGTCGCCCAGACGGGCGTCTTCCTCCTGACCGACCGGGGTGTCGAGGGAAATGGTGTCCCGGACGATCTTCTTGAGCTCTTTCAGCTTTTGAACGGTGATGCGGGCGGCGGTGGCGAGTTCCTCGTCGGTCGGACGGTGTCCGAGGCTCTGGGTGAGCTTCTGGTTGAGGGTTCGCACGCGGTTGATGGTATCGACCAGGTGGACGGGAATGCGGATGGTGCGGGCCTTGTCGGCCAGGGCGCGGGTGATGGCCTGGCGGATCNNAGGTTGCCCTCCTGGATGAGGTCGAGGAAGGTGAGGCCGCTGCCGAAGTACTTCTTGGCGATGGAAACCACCAAGCGGAGGTTGGCCTCGATCATCTTCTTGCGCGCCAAGGCGGCCCCGGGGCCCCTTTCCGAGAACTCCTTGGCCAGGGCAAGCTCCTGGTCGCCCTTGAGAAGGGGAATGTGGCCGATGCTCTGAAGGTAGGCCTGAATGGGATCGGAGGACATCATCCCCTTGGAGGCGACGAGGTCGAGTTTCGACGGAGGCTCTTCCGTTTCTCCCGGGACGACGACCTTCATTCCCTCGCCGACGTCGATTTCCTCGAGTTCGTCGAGGGTCGGATCCGGGACCTCCTCGAGCAGTTCCCCCAGGACGTGGGGATCAGGGTTTCCCTGGACCATTCTCGCCACCCCGCTTCGCATCTAGGGAGAGAACCCCGCCTCTCATCTCCTTCATGAAAGGCGAAACCCAACCCCGATTCAAGAAGCGAGGTTGGGTAATGTGAAAAAAGGCTTTCGAGCTAGGTTTCTTTTTCGTCCTTCAGGAAGGATTTCACGATATCCGACAAGGTGCGGTTGCGGTAGGGCTTGGCGAGGAAACCTTCGCTACCGGCGGCCTGGGCGGCGCTCTTGTCACTGCTGGAGGCCTTGGCGGTCACCGTGATGATGGGGATGTCCTTGGTGCGGGGGTCGGCCTTGAGGCGGCGGGTGGCCGTCAAGCCGTCGAGGACGGGCATCAGGATGTCCATGATGATCAGGTCCGGGTGATGCGAGAGGGCCATATCGATGCCCTCCTGACCGTTATTGGCTATGACGACGTCATAACCCTGGTTCTTCAGGATGATCTCGGCGACTTCCTGATTGGTGACCTCGTCTTCGACCACCAAAATCTTTTTCTCTGCCATATCCTCCCGCTTTCACTGAGCTGCTAAAGTAATATCGATAAACCAGGTCAGGACTTGGATTGTTTCATCGCCATCCGAAGCAAACGCTGTTTCTCCTTGAGTTGGAGAATCTCTTTTTCGAGCTCTTCGGGGGTGCTCTTCGATTTGATCTCTTCAATCTGAATGCGTTGCTTGTATTTGTTTTCCAAGGATTCGATCTTGCTATCGTACTGAGCAAGCTTATTCTCGGTTTTCTCGGATAAGGCCTGTCTTTTTAGCTTGAGATCCTGCAGGAGTTCATAGGGGGTGCGGCGATTCTTCTTTTGCCTTTCGGCGGCCACGGTTGCCTTCTTGGCAGAGGCCTTTGCCCTTTTCAACATCTCGTTCCTCCAAAAAACATCGTTTATTACCCTCTTATCATAAGACATCGCCCTTTGTAAAGCAAGAAATATAAGAATTTTAGGCATCCTGCCGCTTCCTTCAAAAAAAGTCGAAGGAAAAGGTCGAACGCTGAAGAAGGCCTAGGGGTTAACTTAGTAGTTGTAGATGCTGCCGCCGATGAACTCGCGCAGAATGGAGTGGGCGGGCATGGAATCGTGCGGAATCACCTCGAAGGGCTCGAGGATCTCGAAAAGCCTTTTGGCTTCGGCGTGCTCCACCTCATCCCGCTGAATTCCGCAAAGCAGGGGCAGAACATGGCGCTTGAGGACGGCCAACTCGTAAACCAGAGAGGAATTGAAGTGGAAATCGGCCATGGGGCGGAAGGGAACGATGTACTTCTCTTCCCCGCGGCGGACCGAGGGCCAGCGCTGGATGGTGGAGCGGGCGCAGTGTCCCCGGAACTTGTTGTCGCGGACCATGCGGCGGATCAGCCGGGTGTCGAGAGAAGCGGTGCCGCCGTTCCCTAGGTTCAAGGTCGGGGTGGGCGAGGCGTAAATCTTGAATTTGAAGTCGTTGGGGATGGAATAGGTCAGCTCGTCGTTCAAGCCGTGCAAGCCCTCGACGACCAGAATCTGTCCGGGGGCGAGTTCGAAGGGGGTGTACTTGTCCGAGCGGCAGCCTTCCTTGAAGTTGAAGCGCGGCAAGAGCACCTTGCGGTTGGCCAGCAGATCGGTCAGGTTCTCGTTGAACAACTCGAGGTCGAGAGCGTAGATCGATTCGAAGTCGTGCTCCCCGTTCTCGTCGATGGGGGTTCTCTCGCGATTGACGAAGTAGTTGTCCAGGGAGAGGGCGAAGGTCCTGACCCCGTCCGACTCGAGCTGGGACTCGATTCGCTTGGAGGAAGTGGTCTTGCCCGAAGAGGAAGGCCCCGCGATGAGCACGAGCCGAATGGCGGGCCGGGTGCGGATGCGATCGGCGACTTCCTTGAGGGTGTTCTCATGGAGGGCTTCGGCGGCAATGATCAGGGAATCGATACCCCCGTCCCTGATGCATTGGTTGAGAGCTTCGATGCGGTCGATGGCGTTGGGATCTACCACGTTTTGTCTCCAAATGTGCGCGCCGGCCATGGCGAAAGCAGCGAAGTGACACAGATCGCTATGGTAGCGAGCAAAACACAAGCCGTCAAGGGCCGTCGCCACTTCTTCGAAGCATCTTTACGAAAAGCAAGGAGAAGAGGGTTTTTTCCATGCTATACTCCTGGCAAAGCATGGTTGCCTAATCTTCGATGATGAAGCTTTCGGCTCGCTCTGCGCGGACGTAGTCCGCCGAGAAAAGAGGATAGGACGATGTCCAAGGGAAAGCTTATCCTGTTCACCGGTTTCCCAGGTATTCTCGGTTCCCATCTGGCCAAGAGACTGCTCGCAAGTGACCCGGACTGCCGGATCCTGACCCTGGCCAGCGAGCGATCCCAGGAATACGGCAGGCGAGAGATCGAGCGCCTCGAGGCCGCCCACCCCGATTTCCAGGGCCGCCTCACCCTCATCCAAGGAGACCTGATCTCCCCCGACCTCGGTCTCTGGCGCCACCTCGAAGAGCTCCGCCCTCGAATCGAGCAAATCTTCCACCTCGCGACCACTTACAAGTTAAAAGCGGACCCCTCCTTCACCCACCGCATCAACGTGGTCGGGACCCGCAACGTCGTCGACCTGGCTCGCCGCTGCCCGAACTTGACCAGGCTCCAGTACCTGAGCACGGTCCACGTCTCGGGACAGCACAAGGGACGATTCTCCGAGGAAGACTTCGACCTGAAGCAATCCTTCAAGAACGCCTACGAGGAAAGCAAGTTCCAGGCCGAAAGGGAAGTGCGTGAATCGGGGCTGCCCGCCACCATCTACCGAGCGGGCATCATGGCGGGAGACTCCCTCAGCGGGGAGATCCCGAAGTACGACGGTCCCGTGGGCATCCTCCAGCTCTTGCTGCAGGCCCCCGCTCTGCTTTCCAAGCTCGCCACCGGAAAGGCCGAGGTCAACCTGGTCCCCACCGACTACGTGGCGGACGCCATGTCCTACCTGGCCGCACGTCCCGATTCCGAGGGCCGGCTCTTCCACCTGAGCGATCCCGATCCCCTCACCGCCCATCAACTCGTGGAAATGGCGAGGGACTTCCTGAGGATCCGCACCGTCGAATTCCCCCTTCCTCCCAGACTGGTGGCCGGTCTCCTGGACCTCCGCGCCCACCACGTTCCGTCGTCGATTTCCTCGCAGGCCATCGACTACCTCTGCCAGGAAGTGAAATACCTCGCTCCCCAAACGACGGAAGCCCTGGAAGAAAGCGGGATCCGCTGCCCGAGCCTCAAGAGCTATTTGCCCACCATCCTTTCCTACGCCAAGAAGTTCCACGTCATCCAGGGCGCCATCGCCTGATTCCGGTAAAAAATCAAGGGACTCGAAAAATTTCGGGTCCTTTTTTATTTGGATAGGAAGGTCAAAAAGTCCTTGAGGAGGTGGGGAAGCAGGTAGTTCTCCCGGATGTGTTCGCGGGCCATCTCGCCGAGCTCCCAGGACTCGTCGGGGTTCTTGAGGAGTTGGTAGACCCGCATGGCGCATTCCTCGATCGAATCGACCAGATAGCCCGTCTTGCCGTCCAAAACCTGGGAAACCCCTCCGGCGATGACCGGACGCCCCTTCCAGAGGGCTTCGGATACGGCCAGGGAGAAATTCTTTTCCTTCAGGGACTTCTGGAGCACCACGTCGGCCACATGCTGGAAGGAATTGATTTCGAGCGGGCCGACCCCGTCCTCTTCGGTGAGGAGAACGACGTCGAAGTCCTCACCCGCCCGTCGCAGGGCCGAGTTGAAATAGGCGCGGGATTCCCGGTCGGGAAGGAAGCCTACCAGCAGCAGCTGAAGATCGGCCAGTTGTTCCTTGACCAGGCGATAGGAATCGATGACCCCGAGAAAGTCTTTTTCCCGATCGAAGCGTCCCACTTGAAGAATGAGGGGTCGAGCGGGGTTGATCCCGAAGCGTCCGGCGATGGCGTTGGCCTCGTCGCTACCCATGGAAAGGTTGCGGGGGTGGAGGGGGTCGATGGCGGGGAAAGGCTGCCAGGACAAGCCGGGGGATTCGAGAACGAAGTCGTAGCCCTGGGAAGTGGCCTTCCCTCCGATCTCGATCTTGGCCTCGACACCCAAATCGTTCAATAGGGGCAGGAGAGATTTCAGGACCTCGACCCTTCCCCCGGGGCAAGTGCAGCGGAAGAGGATTTTCTTTCCGCGGAACGGCGCGGCGAGCTCCTCAACCAATCGGCGCTCTTCGTCGGGGAGGAAGGCGCGATAGTCGTCGAGGGAGCGTTTTGGGATCTCGGAAGAAAAAGCAAGGCTACTCGGCATTTCTTCATATTTACATCCTTTCGTCCACTTTGTCCAGAGGACGGGACTTTCGGAAAAAGGATCGCAATAGAAGCCAGCAGACGCTATAATGAAGGTGTTTTCAAATTTCCATAACCTTCGATGACAGGAAAGGGAAACCATGTCTGAAGTCTGTTTCGACCACATCGTCAAGCGCTACGGGGACAACCTGGTCATCCGCGACCTGACCCTACGGGTCGAGGACAAGGAGTTTCTGGTGCTGGTCGGCCCCTCGGGCTGCGGAAAGTCCACCGCCCTGCGCATGATCGCAGGCCTGGAGGACATTTCGAGCGGAGAGCTGAGGATCGGCGACAAGCTGGTCAACGATTTGCCGCCCAAGGGACGAGACATCGCCATGGTCTTCCAGAACTACGCCCTTTATCCCCACATGACCTGCCGAGAGAACATGGAATTCGCCCTCAAGTTGAGAAAGGCCCCTGCCGCCGAGATCGCCCGCCGGGTGAATGAAGCGGCCAAGAGCCTGGAAATCGAGCACCTTCTCGACCGTAAGCCCAAGGCTCTTTCCGGAGGCCAGCGTCAACGGGTGGCCATCGGCAGGGCCATCGTTCGCGAGCCCAAGGTCTTCCTCATGGACGAGCCCCTCTCCAACCTCGACGCCAAGCTGCGGGTTTCCATGAGGGCCGAGATCAAGAAGCTTCACCAACGGCTGAACACCACCTTCGTTTACGTGACCCATGACCAGACCGAGGCCATGACCTTGGGCGATCGGATCGCGATCATGAAGGAGGGCGATCTCTTGCAGTTGGGAACGCCCAACCAGGTCTTCCATCACCCCGTGAACCTCTTCGTCGCCACCTTCATCGGCTCGCCCCAGATGAACCTGCTTTCGGGAAATCTCAAGATCGAGGGAAATTCCGCCATCCTTTCCGGCAAGAACTTCCGTTTCGTCCTCCCCAACCAGGAAGGCTACCGGGATGGCGAGGTGATCGCCGGCATCCGCCCCGAGCACCTCAGCCGCGTCGAAGGGAAAAACGAGGAGCACTTCTTCCGCGCCGCGGTCGAGGTGGTGGAACCGATGGGTTCCGAAGCCTACGTCTCCCTGACGGGCGAGAAGGGAATGATCGTTTGCCGTCTTCCCGAGGAAATCACCCCTTCGGTGGGCGAGGAAGTGATCCTCACCGTGGCCGCCGAACGGATCCATCTGTTTGACCCCAAAACCGAACTCAACCTCTTGAATGAATCCCGCGTCTTAACCGCCAGATAGCCTTATCTTCAGCGGGGAAACCTCGGTTTCCCCGCTTTTTTTTGACCGTTTCTGTTAAATTTTATGAATTGCGGGGGTACTCCGAAGGGTGTATAGTGACACTAATCGTGGCTATCGGTGGATTTCCCCGCTTTCTTAGCCAATACGCACCAACGATTCGCATAAGGAGGATGATGAGGTGTTGCCTTATCTGTTACTGGCCCTGATCGCGGGCCCCGTCCTGTGCGCCCTCATCGGGTTCGCGGCACGGCGTTATTCTGTTATTCGGGTAATGACCTGGTTAACGGCCGTGCTGGTTTCCGTCTCGGCGGGCGNNGGCGCCTTCACCCTGATGCAGGGCGTGCTCGTGTCCTTCACCATGGTCAACTTCAAGGGGCATGAGGTCACCCCCACCTTCTTCGTGGATCCCCTGGCGACCATTCTGGTCCTGGTGGTCTCGATCATCGGCTCGCTCATCTCGCTTTACGCCCTCGAATACATGAAGGACGCCAAGAACAACCCGCGTTTCTTCCTGTTCTTC
>DOBT01000204.1 GCA_003503675.1 Cyanobacteria bacterium UBA8530
TGCCCTCGAACGGGATCCCGCGACCGCGGTCGAGCTCGAGTATCCAACCGGCGACGTTGTCGAGGAAGTAGCGGTCATGGGTGACGGCCACGACGGTCCCCTGGTATTTCGCCAGGTGCTGCTCGAGCCAGAGTACCGATTCCGCGTCGAGATGGTTGGTGGGCTCGTCGAGCAGAAGCAGGTCGGGGGTAGAGAGCAAAAGGCGGCAAAGGGCCACGCGCCTGCGCTCGCCGCCCGATAGCTTGGTGACGTCGGCATCGCCGGGCGGCACCCTCAGGGCATCCATCGCCATTTCGAGCGTGGTGTCGATGCTCCAGGCGTCGATCGCCTCGATCTCGTCCTGAACCCGGGCGAACTCGTCGGCCGTCTCGTCGCAGTAGTTGTTGCTCAACTCTTCGAAGCGCTTGAGGAGGTCCCTGGCATGCCCCATGCCGTCCTCGATGTTCTCACGGACGGTCTTGTTGGGATCGAGAACCGGTTCCTGGGGCAAATAGCCGACCGTGGCCCCGTTGGCCAGGAGGGCTTCTCCGTTGAAATGATGGTCCACCCCCGCCATGATTTTCAGGAGGGTGCTCTTCCCGGAGCCGTTGTGCCCGATCACCCCGATCTTCGCCCCGGGCAGGAAGGACAGGTAAATGTTCTTTAGGACTTCGCGGTTGTTGGGCGGAACGATCTTGGTGAGTCCGACCATGGTGAAGACGTACTGATAGGCAGCCAAAAAATTTACTCCTCAAACGAAAGCGTTATGCCGGAACCTTGTTTTCCCCTTTGACCATCTTCTCCTCTTCGGAGTACATCCTCTGGCGGGAAACCAGCTCGTCCCAGTCGATGGTGTGGCCGTCGAACTCGGGGCCGTCGACGCAGGCGAAGCGGGTCTTGCCCTCGGCCGTGCAACGGCAGGCGCCGCACATCCCGGTCCCGTCGACCATGATGGGGTTCAGGGAAACCACGGTGGGGATCTTTCCCGTTTTTTCCGCGACGGCTCGCATCATGACGGCCGGCCCGATGGCGATCACCCGATCGACTTTTTCGGAATTCATGACTTCCATGAGGGCGTCGGTCCCGAAGCCCTTTTTGCCGACCGAGCCGTCGTTGCTGGTGATCAGAATCTGGTCGCAGTGGCTCTTGAAGTCCTCTTCCCAGAACAAGAGGTCCTTGGAGCGGACCCCCAGGATCACGATGACTTTGTTGCCAGAGGCCTTGAAGGCCTTGACCTGGGGATAGAGGGGGGCGATGCCCACCCCGCCGCCCACGAAAACGACCGTGCCGAAATTCTCGAGTTCCGAGGGGTGTCCGAGGGGGCCGGCGACGTCCAGAATATGGTCGCCCGCCCTCAATTCGCAGAGCTGCTCGGTGGAGAAGCCCACTGCCAGGATGACGAGGGTGATGGTCCCCTGGTTTTTGTCGAAGTCGGCGATGGTGAGGGGGATTCGCTCCGAGCGCTCCTCGGTCCTCACGATGACGAACTGTCCCGGTTCGGCCGCACGGGCGATGTCCGGGGCTTCGATGACCAGCTGGTGCTGGTTCGCGCCAAGGTGACGGTATTCGATGACCCTGTGCATGTTTACTCCTTCGGTTTCTTGGCGACCATGCGGTCCATGAACTTTTCGGCGCTGACCACGAAGCGCTCGTGGGTGGCTTCCCCGATCTTCTCCTTCTCGTCGAAGGCGGCGATCTTGAATTCGAGCTTGCGGCCGTTCACGGCGGTGAGGACGGCTTCGGTCTGGATGTTGTGGCCGATCGGGGTGGCGGCGAGGTGGCGAAGGTTGAGGGCGGTCCCCACCGAGGTCATCCCCAGCGGGAGGAAGCCCTGGATGGCGTGGATGGCGGCCTTTTCCATGAGTGCCACCAGGGACGGAGTGGCATAGAGCGGCAACGCCCCGCTGCCGACCGTGACCGCGGTGTTCTCGCTGGAAACCATCGTCGCAGCGTGCCCGGTTGCCCCGATCAAGTGTTCAAGTTCAACCATTTCAACCTCTTTCAAACCTGCGTTTCGTTCGAACGGTCCTTTTTGACCATCCAGAGGAAGACCCCGGCGACATAGAGCGCCTCGAAACATCCGATGAGAAGAAAGACCCAACGCGGCATCCGCATTCCCTTTCCGAATTTTTTATTCTTTGGTCCTTTTCCTTTTTACCTCTTCCATGGTAGGGGATGACCCGGGAATTGACAAGGTATCCTCTCCGAGGTGCTGGTGCCTCTGTCACTGCCTTCCTTCACCCTTTCTGCTATCCTAAGAATATGTCTGCTCGTTTCCTTACGGTCCTCTCGCTATGCTTGATCGCCCTGCTGCCCCCGAGAGTTCTGGCGGCCATCAAGCCTTCGCCTAGGTCCGTCGTCATCATCTCCGAGATCGCCTGGGAGAAAGACCACCTGGCGATCCGTTCGGATGCCCCCCTCAATCCCAAGGTGTTGACCCTCACCCAGCCCGATCGAGTGGTGGTTGACCTCGTCGACGCCGAACTCGCCGATCCTTCCCTCTCGCAGGCCATCCAAGTCCGTCGGGGCCTCGTCAGCCAGATCCGGATCGCTCAGCATCCCAGCGGCTACCTCAGAGTGGTCTTCGATTGCTCCCGCCCCACCGTCCTCCAGGTCCTTCAACCGAAGGAAAAAAATAGATACAGCCTGCTGATCCAGGAAAGCGAAGAGCTTCCCCTTTTCGTCGAGGCTTCCCCGTCTCCTTCGCCGACGCCCTCGCCAAAGAAGACCCTGCTATTCGACTTTCCGCGTCCCCTCGTTTTTGGGCCGCAGAAGGCCGTTGTCGGTCCTCCCC
>DOBT01000267.1:0-2048 GCA_003503675.1 Cyanobacteria bacterium UBA8530
GTTGAGGCAGGAGGAACTCCGGGAAAAACTGGAAACCGATCGGGCGAAGCTGGAGCGGGTGAAAAACCGCCTCAAGCAAATCGAGGAGGAAAACGAAATGTCTCGCTACGACGTCTTGCTGAAAGCCGTGCCCCCACAATTGATAGCCTCCATCAGGGGGGTGATCCCCACTTACGGGGATATCGGTCTCTTCTTTGAGCCTCTCTGCGGAAACGTCTTCAAGAGGAACGCCAAGCCGGCCGGTCCACCGCTCGCCATCTACTACGACAAGGAATACCGCGAGCACGACGTCGAGGTGGAAGTGGCGGTGCCTTTGGCGGCTCCGCTCGAAGAAGAAGGCCGAATCAAAGTCCATGAACTGCCGGGAATCNNCCCAGGTCGCTTGCACCGTTCACCACGGTCCCTACGAGATGCTATCCCAGGCCTACGGCGAGTTGATCAAGTGGATCGAAACGAACGGCTACCGCATCGCCGGTCCCAACCGGGAAATCTATCTGAAGGGACCGGAAGGAAAGGACAGTGATCCCGCCGAGTACGTGACCGAGATCCAGATCCCGGTCGAAAAAGTCTAGACAATGCAGGTCGCCGTTCGCTGAAAATCGAGGGGAGCCGATGATCCAAACGGGTCGGCTCCTCTCCATTTTTTTGCTATGATGGGGGGAATCCCAATCGAGGGAGAGCGTACGCGATGAAGCGTAAAAGGAGAAGCAAACCGTGGGAAAGAATCTCGTCTACAAGATCTTGGAAAACCACCTCGTCTCGGGCGACCTGATCCCAGGTCATGAGATCGCGATCCGCATGGATCAGACCCTGACCCAGGACGCCACCGGCACCATGGCCTATCTGCAGTTCGAAGCGATGGGCATCCCCCGGGTGCTGACCGAGGTCTCGGTCTCTTACGTCGACCACAACACCCTGCAGGACGGCTTCGAAAACGCCGACGACCACCGCTACCTCCAGACCGTGGCGGCCAAGCACGGCATCCTCTACTCGCGCGCCGGCAACGGCATCTGCCATCAGGTCCACCTCGAGCGCTTCGGCAAGCCCGGCAAGACCTTGATCGGCTCCGATTCCCATACCCCGACTTGCGGCGGCATCGGCATGATAGCCATCGGCGCCGGCGGCCTGGACGTCTCGGTCGCCATGGGCGGCGGCCCCTTCTACTTGACCGCACCCAAGGTGGTGAAGGTCAATTTGACGGGCAGGCTGAATCCCTGGGTCTCGGCCAAGGACGTGGTCATGAAATTGCTCGAGATGTTGACCACCAAGGGCAACGTCGGTACCGTCATCGAATACGCCGGGGCGGGCCTGGACACCCTGACCGTGCCCGAGCGGGCCACCATCACCAACATGGGCGCCGANNGACCTTTCCACCATCGTCCCCATGGTCGCCAAGCCCCATTCCCCCGACCAGGTGGTCAGAATCGAGGAGCTGAAGGGTCAGAAGGTCCATCAGGTCATGATCGGCAGCTGCACCAACTCTTCTTACCGCGACCTCATGACCGTCGCTTCCATGTTGAAGGGCAAGCGAGTCAACGAGAACGTTTCCGTCGGCGTGGCTCCGGGCTCCAGGCAGGTGCTCGGAATGCTGGCGAAAAACGGAGCCCTGGCCGAGCTCATCGCCGCCGGCGTCCGCATCCTGGAATCGACCTGCGGCTTCTGCATCGGCAACGGCCAGGCTCCCCAGACCGATGCGATTTCCGTCCGAACCAACAACCGCAACTTCGAAGGCCGCTCCGGCACCAAGAGCGCGAAAATCTTCCTCGTTTCTCCCGAAACGGCGGTGGCCTGCGCCTTGACCGGCGAGTTCACCGATCCCCGGACGCTCGGAATGGATTATCCCTCGATCGAGATGCCCAAGGAGTTCCTGATCGACGACTCCATGATCCTCCAACCGTGCGGAAGCAACGCCGAAGCCGCCAAGATCACCGTCTACCGCGGCCCCAACATCGGCGATCCCCCGACCAACGATCGCATGGGCGATTCGATCCAGGGCGAAGCCACCCTCAAGGTAGGCGACAAAATCACGACCGACCACATCATGCCCG
>DOBT01000267.1:2102-2717 GCA_003503675.1 Cyanobacteria bacterium UBA8530
AACTTCGGCATCCTGCCCCTGACCTTCAAGAACGAGGCGGATTACGAAAAGATCGATCAACTCGACGTTCTCGAAATCCCGAACGTCAAAGCCCTGATCGAGAAGCTGCAGCCGCTGGTCCTGGTCAACAAGACCAAGAACATCGAGATCCCTCTCGAGTATCATTTCTCCGAACGCCAGAAGGGCATCCTGCTGACGGGCGGCCTCCTCAACTACACCAACGAACAGGCCAAGACGCTGGCCTAGCACAAAAAAAGGGGAGCGAAGGCTCCCCTTTTTTTGTGCTCAGATCCAGAAAAAATAGAGGATCTCGGAGCGAGACTTCTCGAGGACGATCATCAGGCGCAGTGATGGCAGACCTGGTTGCGACCGTTGTTTTTTGCGGCGTAGAGGGCTTGATCGGCCTTTTTGATGAGGTCGACGGGGACGATCTCGTCGTCGAGCCCCTCGGCTATCCCGACCGAGGCCGTGATTTGCTGGATGGAGCGCCCGGCCATGTCCCGGATGTTGATGGCGGCGATGGCCTCGCGCACCCTCTCGGCCAGGACGGAGCCACCGAAGTCGTTGGTCTTGGGGAGGATGACGGCGATCTCCTCGCCGCCGTACCGGGCCACC
>DOBT01000241.1 GCA_003503675.1 Cyanobacteria bacterium UBA8530
AAGGCTCAATCCCTGGGTCATTCCCCATTCGCGGAGAAAGTGAGAGAGGGGGCGTTTCGATTGTTTCCAGGAAAGAACGAACATCAGTCCCTGTCCCGCAAAGACCAGCCAGGCCCAGTTATGCAGGAATAGCATGGCCAGGGTGGTGGCCGCGTAGAATCCCCTGTTCTTGCTTTTGCCTTCGCGGAGGGCGAGCCAGAGGAAGGCGGTGGAAAGCAAGCAAAGGATGCTCAGGAGGGAATAGGGCCGAAGCTCGGTGGAGTAATTGATGAGGCTGGGCGAAAAGGCCACGAGGAAGGCGGCGAAGATTCCGGCGCCTTCGGAAAAGACGGTCTTGCCGATTCGGTAAACGAGAAAAACCAGCAAGAGCGNNATGAGGGCCGCTCCTTCCCCGAAAAGAAGCGTCCAGGGACGAAGAATCAGGTAGAAAAGCGGCGGATGGGACTCGTGGAGCCGCAGGAAGCTCAGCAGGGAAGAAAGCGGCAAGCGCTGAATGAAGAGCACCAGCGCCTCGTCGCGCCAAATCCCACCCTGGAGCAGCGGGAATCGCAAAAAAGCCGCCGCCAGCAAGCAAAGCCAAAGCCAGTATTTTTTCCCCACTCTTCAAGCCCTCCCCGACCAGCATACTTTCCGCGCCGCGAAAAAGGAAGGAGCCTCAGACCAGGTGGAAGAGGGAGTAGCAGGCGATGACGGCGCCGAAGCCGTATNNGCGCCTCGACGTGGGGGATGCCGAGAAGAAGGGCAGGATATGGGAGGGATCGGTGAAAAGTACGGCCAGGAGTGCGGCCACCGGGCGAAGAGGACGACGTTGAAGCCGCGGTAGGCCACGAACATCAAGAAACAGAGCGCGCCGATCGTTACCAGAAGGTCCATCATCCGTCCTTTCGAAAGAAGAGCGTCCAGCTTAAAGCTATCAAGGCGCCGTTACGGGGGAGTTACGAAAAAAAAGTCCGAAGAGCCGAATTATTTTTCTCCCCGCACCGTGTCGCCCGCAGAAGTGGAAGACTAACCTATCTTTGCTCCCGCTTTGATCCCGAGTGGAGGAGGGGCCATGAAAGTCTGCGTGATCGGCACCGGCTACGTGGGGCTCGTCACCGGCGTTTGCCTGGCGGACCTGGGAAACGAGGTGACCTGCGTCGATCGGGATCGAGAAAAGATCGAGGGCCTGAAAATGGGCAAGCTGCCCATTTACGAACCGGGCCTCCCCGGCCTGCTCGAAAAAAACCGCGATCGCCTCGCCTTCACCACCGACCTGGGTGAATCGGTGAAGGAAGCCAAGGTGGTCTTCATCACGGTAGGCACGCCCCCCAAGGCGAGCGGGGAGCCGGATCTCTCCGGGGTCGAGGCGGTGGCGCGCCAGATCGGTCAATTCCTCGACGGCTACAAGGTGATCGTCANNGTGGTGAGCAATCCGGAATTCCTGAGGGAAGGAACGGCCATCATGGACACCTTCTTCCCGGACCGAATCGTGGTGGGCTCCGATTCCCCCGAAGCGATCGCCGTCATGAGGGAGCTCTACCAGCCCCTGATCGAGCGGACCTTCCTGGCCGAGCCCGACCCGAACGTGCCCTTCCTGGTGACCGATCTCAACTCGGCGNNTGATCAAGTACGCCGCCAACGCCTTCCTGGCCACCAAGATCTCCTTCATCAACGAGATAGCCAACATCTGCGAGAGGATCGGGGCCGACGTCTCGGAAGTGGCGACCGGAATCGGACTGGACAAGCGGATAGGAAGCTGCTTCCTCGAAGCGGGCCTCGGCTGGGGGGGCTCCTGTTTCCCCAAGGACATCTCCGCCATCCTCTCCATCGCCGAGGACTACGGCTACCAACCCCTGCTCCTCAATTGCGTCCGGGCGGTCAACCTCAAGCAGCGCCAGGCGATCCTGGCCAAGCTCATGAACCACCTCAAGGTCCTCAAGGGAAAGACCATCGGTCTGCTCGGTCTGGCTTTCAAGCCGGAAACCGACGACATCCGCGATTCCCCCGCTCTCTACCTGGCGGAGCAGCTGCTTAAACTGGGAGCCAAGGTCAAGGGCTACGATCCGGTCGCCATGGAAAACGCCCAAAAGGCCTTGCCCCACCTCTGCTGTTGCCCTAGCGCCGAGGAGGCCGTCAGCGGTTGCGACGCGGTGGTGCTAGCCACGGAATGGGAAGCCTTCCGTTTCCTCGATTTCGCCGCCTTGAGGGAGAAGGTCCGGAATCCCCTCCTGATCGACGGGCGCAACCTCTACCGCAGCGAGGACCTGGCCAAGGCGGGCTGGCTCCACGTGGGGATCGGGCGATGATCCTGAAGTTGGTGAATCCCCCGGAAGTCAGGGGTTTTTCGAGCGACAGGGACAAGGCGGGGGGCCTGGGGACCATGGTCCCCGTCGGGAAGTTGGAAAGAGGAAGGCTGCCCAACCTGCCGCCGCTGGATCTGCTTTACTCGGCGGCCATCGCCGAGCGGGAGGGGGTCCGGGTCGAGATCGTCGAGGCGCTGGGCGAGAAGCTGAACGGAGAGGGGGTGCTCAGGCGGCTTTCCGAGCCTCCCCCCCCCGATTTCATCGGCATCAGGGTCTCGCTGCCTTCCCTGAGCGAGGACCTGGGGCTCGCCATGATGATTCGAAAAAAATTCGAAGCCAAGGTCTTCCTGTTCGGCAACGCCGTCAAGGCCACCGAGAAGGACTGGCCCCTCCTGCCCGAGGGGATCGACGTATTGCGGGGAGAGGCCGAGGCGCTCATCGCTTCTTACCTGAGAAACGAGAGAATGCCGAAGGAATGGCAGTTGGTCGAGGACCTCGACTCCTTGCCCTTCCCGGCCTGGCACCTGGTCGCCCTTCAGGACTACGCCCCGAAGGGACGGATCTCCCAGGGGGTCTTCAACCTCTCCACCAGCCGCGGCTGTCCCAAGGGCTGCCCCATGTGCCCCTACTTCCATACCCAGGGAAGCCACTGGCGCTTCCAGAGCCCGGAAAGGGTGATGAACGAGATCGACTGGCTTTACCAGTTGGGGATGAGAAGGCTGCAAACCCGGGACCCCAACCTCGGGCTCAGTCGCAAGCGCCTGGACGCGATTGCGGAGAAGCTCTCCCAGCGTTCCTACCGACTCCACCTCGCCGCCGAGACCGATCTCGAGAGCCTGGATCGCCCCCTCCTGGAGAAGCTGGCCAGGGCGGGCTTCGGCCGCATCCTCACCGGCATCGAATCAGGGGATCCGGATTGCCTGCGGGACATCGAACAGGACAAGCGGGCTCTGGAACGCTCGATCGAAAACGCCTCGATCTGCCGGGAGCTGGGGATCGAAGTCGTGGGCTTCCTGCTTTTCGGCAACCCCTCGGAGAGTTTCGAGAGCGTGGAAAGGACGGTCGCCCTGACCAGGGAACTCCCCATCCTCACCGCGACCTCCCTCATGACCCCCTATCCGGGAACGCGTTCCGGAGAAGAGAGCGTCAAGTCGGGGCGGTTCTCCTTCCAGGGGGATTACCATCAATACGGTGGAAAGGGCTGCTTGATCAGCAGCCGCCATCTCTCGGGAAAGGAACTCTCGCTCGCTTATCGGTGGGCCGAGGAAGAGTTGAAGATCGCCAACCGTCGCAAGGCCCTCGAAAACAAGAAGGGCTGGTCCCTTTTCCGCGGGAACCTCGGCTTGTTCGCTTTTTCCCTCCTGCACCTCCCCCACTCCTGGCGCTTCCAGGAAGCGAAGAAGAAGGGAATCCGTTCCCGATGAGGATTTGTTTGCTTTCCCCGGAATCTTGCAGGGGGGGGGCCGGCGGCATCGCCACCTATACCGACAACCTGGCCAGGGCCCTGGTGGAAGGAGACGAGAACAACGAAGTCACCGTCGTCCTGCCCGGCAAAGGAGGGCGCTACCGCCAAAAAGGGATTTCCTACCGGGAAATCCCCTTGCCGCCGAGGCTGCATATCCCGATGGGAAACCGCTACTTCGGCAACACCCTGGCCGCCATCCCCTTCATCCTGGCTTGCCGGAGGGAAGTGAACGAATTGATCGACGCGGGGCTCGACGTGGTCGAGAGTCCGGAATGGATGGCGGGGGGATTGCTGTTGGCGCTCGAGGGCCGAGTCCCGGTGATCACCCGGTTGCATACCCACCTCCGGCTGGTCCGAAGGTTGAACGGGCTCCCCATCGATCTCGACGCCCGTTTCTTTTCTTTTCTCGAGCGTTCGCTCATTCTCCATTCCAGCCTGGTGCTGTCGAACTCCAGCGCCCTGGCCTGGGAATGCGCCCGCGATCTCGACCTTCCCCACGGCATCATCGAGGTTTTGCCGCTCGGGATCGACACCAAGGTCTTCTTCCCCAGGGAAGCGCAACCAAAAAAACCCGTGATCCTCTATTTGGGGAGGCTGGAGCGAAGGAAGGGGGTCGACGTCCTGGCGGAGGCTTTCGCCCTGATAGCCGAGCAATTTCCCTCGTCGACCCTGGTTTTGGCCGGAACGAGCACCCAAACGGCGACCGGTCAGCGGGATTTCAAGGAAGAACTTCTCGAAACCCATGCGGAGCTGGTCCGAAAAGGACGAATGGTGTTTTTGGGGGGGGTTCCCTACGGGGATATCCCGGAACTCTGCGCCGGCTGCGATATTTTGGCCGCTCCTTCCCCTTTCGAGGCCTTCGGAATGGTTTACCTCGAGGCCATGGCCTCGGGGAAGCCGGTGGTCGGATGCAACAGCGGGGGAGCCCCGGAAGTGGTGGTTCCCGGCAAGACCGGAATCCTCGTGAAACCTCGCGAACCGGGCGAGATGGCGGAGGCCCTGGCCTTTCTCCTCTCGAACGACCGGTTACGCGCCGAGATGGGACGCCAGGCGCGCGAGCACGTCTTGCAACACTTCGAATCCGGGCGCATCGCCCAACGCACTCTCGCTTTCTATCTGCGCGCGCGCGAGAACTGGCGCCTGAGAAAGAGGGAAGCGTATGTTGAGGCTGCTTGAATTCCCCGTCTCCTGGCTCGCCCGCCTGGATCGCAAGGCCGAAAACTGGCGGAGACATGCCCGCCAGATCCTGATTTTCATCGAAAGCGGCGAGCGCCTCACCCGCGGGAAAGGCTGCCGGATCGATATCGACACCATCTGGCGCCTGGGCGATGCCTGCCGGGTCGACCTCGGTGAGCGGGTCTTCATCCGCCATGGGACCGAAATCAAGTCGGACGGCAGGGTCTCGATCGGAAACGACACCCTGGTGGGCACCTGGTGCGTCATTTCTTCCCTCGAGGAGGTGAGCATCGGAGCGGACTGCCTCATCGGGGAAAGGGTCAGCATCCGGGATCACGACCACTACTACAAGTCCCCCGATCTCCTCATCCGCGAGCAGGGCTACGTGGCCGCGCCCGTCAAGATCGGGAACAACGTCTGGCTGGGAGCCGGGGTGGTGATCTGCAAGGGGGTCAGTATCGGCCACCACACGGTGGTGGGAGCCAACGCCGTGGTGACCCGTTCCTTCCCGCCCGGCTCGGTCGTCGCCGGGGTACCCGCCCGCCTGATCGGGAAGATAGAGGAGCTGGTGGAAAGCAATGAAAAAGGCCCGTAGGCTCTTCGCCCACACCTTCTATAATTTCGCCAACATCCTGGTGAGCTCGATCCTGGGGATCCTGATCTCGGCCGTGGTCGCCCGCAGCCTGGCGCCTTCCCTGATGGGCAAATATACCCTGGTCGTTTACCTGAGCTCGCTTTGCGGCTTGGTCATCAATCTGGGCTTCGTCACGACGGCCATGCGCTTCATGGCCGAAGCCACGGGAAAAAAAGAGGAAGCCGCGGCCGTCCTGGCCGAGGCCGTCCGACTGGTTTTCCTCAACGGCATCATCGTTTCCCTCACCTGGGCCTTTTTCGCGCCCCTGCTCAGCGTCTTCTACCATGACGAAGCATTGCTCGTCCCCCTGTGGATCTCCGGGCTCACCCTGATCCCCTCCGCGATGGTCCTGCTCTTGACGGCCGCCTGTCAGGGGATACAGAGATATGACCAGGTGGCCCTCAACACCACCCTCTGCGCCCCCATCAACCTGATCGGCTCGATCCTGGTCCTGCACGCCGGCTGGGGGATCTCCGGGCTTTTGTCCGTCAACGCCCTGGCTTTCTTCTGCGGCACCGCCCTTTACCTGTGTTTTTTCCACCGCTGGCGGCCTTCCTGGATTTTCCTGAAGCCCTCCGAAGAGGTCCGCAAACGCATGTGGGCCTATTCCCTTCCCCTCTTCGGCATGCTCCTGCTGGACGCCGTGGTCTGGCAACGCTCGGGGGTCTTCTTTCTGGGGGCTTTCTCGCCGGCGCGGGATATCGCCTTCTACAGCCTCGCCTTCGGCCTCGCCACCATGGCCATGCGGCTGGTGCCGGGCACCCTGATCGGAATGCTCATCCCGAACATGTCCCGCTCCCATGGGGCGGGGGACCTGGAAGGGATGCGGAAGATCTTCCGCAAGAGCTGCCAGTGGATGGCCATCCTGGCGATGCCCGTCGCCTTCGCCGGGGCCATCCTCGCCCCCAAGGTGATCGAACTGCTCTACGGCAAGGAATATCTGCCCGCCAGCTTGTCCTTGGTGGTCCTGCTGACCTCCGGGTGCATCGTGATGATCTACGGCTTCCCGAGTTCCAGCGTGCTCTACTCGGCCGACGGGGAAAAAAAGATGCTCTGGATCGGTTTGAGGGTGGCGATAGCCAACCTCCTGCTCGCCCTTGTCTTCATTCCCCCTCTCGGGGCCCTGGGGGCGGCCCTGGCCAACGCCCTCTCGCAACTTCTGAGCGTTCCGCTCGGCTTGAAGGCGGTGGATGCCCTCATCGGGGAGCGCCCCCCCTTCCTGATCCTTCCCAAGACCGCTCTGGCCTCGAGCGCCATGTCCCTGCCGATCGCTCTCCTGACCAACCAGTTGGCGCCTTTGCCCTCCATCCTCGCTTCCTNNCCTGCTGATCGGCCCCCCCCTCTACTTTTCATTCCTCTATCTGCTCAAGGGCCTGGACGAAGAGGATCGGGCGATGGCGAGGGAGCTGGTCAGGCTCAAGTCGAACTGAGTTTTTTCAGCCCAGTACCTTCTCGATGCGGAAACGCGGGTCCGAGGCGAGGTCGATGAGGACCGTTCGGTCGGGCTTCAGTCCCTTGGCGTCGGAAACGACCTGAACGATGGGCGAAGCCAAGAACCCGGCAGCGACCCTGATCACCGAAACCTCCTCGCCGCTGGAAAGCAGCAAACGGCTTCCGATGGGATAGGGACTGACGATTCGAAGGAAATGCGCCGCCACGTCGGGGTCGAAGAGCCTTCCGGTACCCTCTTTGATGACGGCGAGCGCCTGATGGGGAAGGAGGCGGGAACGGTGGGGGTGATCGGAGACCAGGTCGTCGTAGGCGTCCACCAACCCACCGATGCGGGCGCCGAGATGGATATCGATGCCGGAAAGTTCCTTGGGATAACCGGAGCCGTTGTAGCGCTCGTGGTGCTGAAGCACGAAGGCCTTGGCCTGGGCGGAAATGTTGGCGAAGCGGCCGAGAAGATTGAAGCCCTCGCGGGGGTGGGTCTTGAAGAGGTTCATCTCGGCCAGGGTCAGCTTGCCCTGGTTCTTCCGAATCGGGGGGGGGAGCAGCATCATTCCCAGGTCATGGAGCAGCGCTCCCAGGGCCAGGTCCTCGAGGTTCTTCAGGGGCTGCTTCAGGGATTTCCCCAGAACCACCGCCAGGATGCAAACGCTGACCGAGTGTTGGAAGATCCGGTCGTCGAAGGATTTCAAATCGACCAGGCGAATCGAGACCTCGGGGTTTTCGCTGATCATCTGAACGATGTCCCGGGCCGCGTTGTAGACCAGGGNNCGTTTCGGGGATGACCTCGGCTTCCGAGACGGCCGCGGAGTCTCCGAATCCGTCCTCGACGTAGACCGAATGGAAGCCGCGCCGAACGATCGATTGGATCATCGCTTCGGTCAGGGTCACGCCCTGCCGAAGAAGGATGCCGTTGGAACCGTTGAAAAGGTCACGGCCGAGTTGCATTCCGGGCTGGACCTCGTCGAGCCGAAGGATCCTCAAGATCTTTTCCTTTCTCGAAAGAGTGGAGCCATCATACGAGAGAATGGAGAAAAGCGTCAATCGAGGTATTTTGGCCAAATTTTTTTTCCCTGTATAATGAAAAGGCTTGCACGACACTCATGGGGAGGCGATTCCGAGATGCCNNGCGGCAACGCGATCGATGCGGCGGTGGCGGTCGGCTACGCCCTCGCCGTCGTCCATCCCGTGGCCGGCAACCTCGGAGGAGGCGGCTTCGCGGTCATCCATCTCAAGGACGGTACCGACGCCACCCTCGATTTCAGGGAGACGGCCCCCGGCAAGGCCAGGCGCGACATGTTCCTCGACGAGAAGGGGGAGGTCGTAAAGGACAAGAGCGTCGACGGCCATCTCGCCGCAGGAGTGCCTGGAACCGTCGCGGGCCTCTCGGCTATGCTCGACCGCTACGGCGAATTGCCCCTTTCAGAGCTGATCGAACCCTCGATCGAATTCGCCGAAAAAGGCTATTCGATCAACGTCCGCCAAGCCGAGACCTTCCAGGAATACGCCCCGCGCCTGAAAAAATTCCCTGCCACCCGCAAGTACTTCTTCAAGAAAGACGGGACCCCCTACCGGGAAGGCGAAAAGCTGGTTCAAAAGGATCTGGCCAAGACCCTGCGTCTGATTTCCCAGCAAGGACCGGATGCCTTCTACCAGGGAAAGATCGCCGACTTGATCGAGCGCGACATGGCCAAGAACGGCGGCATCATCACCCGGGAAGACTTGAAGAAATACCGCCCCCTCTGGCGATCGCCGGTCAAGGGAAGCTATCGAGGCTACGAAATCGTTTCCATGGGGCCTCCCAGTTCGGGGGGAACCCACCTCATCGAGATGTTGAACATCCTGGAAGGCTATCCTCTGGCGAGCTATGGCCACAACTCCGCGCAGTCCGTGCATTTCCTGACGGAAGCCATGCGGCGCGCCTACGCCGATCGCTCGGAGTACATGGGCGATCCCGACTTCGTGAAAATCCCCCTGAAAAACCTGCTCTCGAAAGAATACGCCGCCAGGCTACGCTGCGGGATCGAAGCCGAGAAGGCGACCTCGAGCAAAAACCTCCCCGGCAACGTCCTTCATGAAGGGAACAACACCACCCACTTCTCGGTCGCCGATCATGAGGGCAATGCCGTTTCGATCACCACCACCCTCAACGATTACTACGGGGCCAAGGCCGCCGTGGACGGCGCGGGCTTCTTCCTGAACGACGAGATGGACGATTTCTCCGTCAAGCCGGGGGTCCCGAACAATTACGGTCTGGTCGGCGGGGATGCCAATGCCATCGCCCCTTACAAGCGTCCCCTGAGTTCCATGTCCCCCTCCATCGTCCTGAAAAACAAGAAGTTGTTCATGGTGGTCGGGAGCCCCGGGGGGGCGCGCATCATCACCACCGTCCTGCAGGTCGTTCTCAACGTCATCGACCACGGGATGAACATCCAGGAAGCCGTCGACGCCCCGCGGATCCACCACCAGTGGCTCCCCGACGAACTGAGGATCGAGAAGAGGGGACTCTCGAGGGACACCCTCGAGCTCCTGAAAGAGCGGGGCCACGAGGTGGTGGTCCGGAGTCCCATGGGCGACGTCAACGCCATCCTGATCGACCAGGGGATCATGGACGGCGCCGGAGACCCGCGCAACGAGTTTTGACCTTATATAGGATTTGAGGTGCCGCCCTTGAAAAAGAAGACTTCCCTCTCCCTCGCTTTTCTTTCGCTCTGCCTCGCCTGGTTCTCCGGATGCAACGGCGGAGCCGAGGTTCCTTCCGCGCCGAACCCCGGCTTCAGCAATTCGCTTTCGCCGACCCCCATCAAGACGGCCATTCCCAAGCCCACGGCCACCCCGCGCATCACCCCCTACCCCTACTACTAGGAGGAAAAAATGAGGTCAGGCGGGGAAACGAAAATACTTCTTNNGAACTGCGCCATCAATTGCACCTTCGTCCGGAGGGCGCGGGCGAAGAAAAGGAAACGAAAAGAAGAATCAGGGATTTTTTGGAAAAGAGGGGTATCTTCCCCGTCTTCGAGGGAATCGCGGGTCACGGCCTCCTCTACCGTTTGGATGGTTCTTCGAAAGGCCCCGCTCTTCTTTTTCGCGCGGATATGGATGCCAACCTTCTCGATGAAGAAAGCGGAAAAGAGTACGCTTCGCTGAATCCGGGAAGGCATCACGCCTGCGGGCATGACGGCCACCTGTCGATGCTGGCGGGGGCGCTCCTCCTCTTGAAGAACCGTGCAATCGAAAGCACGATCTTTTTTCTCTTTCAGCCGGGCGAAGAGACCGGGCAGGGGATGTCGGCGGCGCTCGCCCACCCCGCCCTTCTCGATTTGAAAATCGATCGGGCCACCGCCATCCACAACCTGCCGGGTTATCCCCTCGGAACGGTGGTTTTGNNGGGATATCCCCTCGGAACGGTGGTTTTGCCGATAGGTCCCGCCGCGGTGGCCAGCACCGGGATGAGAATCACCTTGCGGGGTTCGAGCAGCCATGCGAGCGAGCCCTATCAAGGGAAGAACCCAATCTTCACCCTAGTCGACCTGGTTCATGCCGCCCAGGGGGCAGCTACCGCCTGCCTTGCCTACGGACATAGAGCCCTGATCACCCATACCTACCTGGAGGCCGGGAAGGAGAACTACGGCAGCACCCCGAGTTCCGGTTCCCTGGGCTTGACGCTCCGTACCGAAAGCCAGGAAGACCTGGAAACGCTGATTGGCTTCATCCGCGAACAGGTGGAAAGACGCGCGCACTTGGCTGGCTTGCTGGCAAAGATGGAACTCGTCGATTTCTTCCCCGCCACGATCAACCACGTCTTGGCCACGGAAGCCATGGAAAAGGCCGTCGTCGAGGCCGGCTTGCCCTTGCAAAAGACCTTTTCCCCTTTTCCCTGGTCGGAGGATTTCGGCTACGCCGCGAGGAAATGGCCCGCTGCGCTGGTCGGCCTGGGCGCCGGGGAGAATCAACCGGGGCTCCACAGCCCCGCCTATGATTTCCCCGACGACCTGCTATTTTCGGGTTTGCGGCTCTGGCTGGCGGCAGCCGCCTGAAAGGAAAAGCCTTCGTGGAGTATAAGCTGGCCCAACTGATCGATATCCCGAAGCTCCAGGTGATCCTGGACAGTTTGTTCGACGCGAGCGGAATCATATCCGCCATCCTGGATATCGACGGCTCGATCCTGACCGCGTCGGGCTGGCAGGACATCTGCGTCAACTTCCACCGCTGCAACCTGAAGACCCGGCTCGCCTGCCACGAGAGCGACGCCTACATCACCAGCCACCTGAAAGAAGGGGAACGATTCGTTCTTTATCAGTGCGGCAGCGGCCTCGTCGACGGCGCCTCCCCGATCGTGGTGGATGGCAAGCACCTGGGAAACGTATTCACCGGTCAGCTTTTTTTGGAGAAGCCGGATGTCGAGTTCTTCCGGAAACAAGCGAAAGCCTTCGGCTTCGACGAGAAGGAATACCTGGATGCCCTGGCCAGGGTGCCGGTCCTGCCCCGCGAGAAGGTTGAAAAGGAGCTGAACTTCCTGGCGCAGTTTGCGGAGATGCTGGCGGCTGCGGGACTCAAGCAGAAGCGTCTGTTGGAAGCTCAAAAAGCCTTGCGGGAATCCGAGGAAAACTACCGGGCCATCTTCGACAACGCCAACGACGCGGTCTTCATCCACGACGCCGAGACCGGCGGAACCACCGACGCCAACCGAAAGGCCAGCGAACTGTACGGTTTTTCCCTGGAAGAACTCATCCCCGGCTCTTTGGAGAAGGTCAGCCCGGGAATCCCTCCCTATACCTTCGAGGACGCCAGGAGGTGGCTGGCCAAGGCGGAGCACGAGGGGCCGCAGCTCTTCGAATGGATGGCCAAGAACAAGGCCGGACAGCTGTTTTGGGTGGAAGTCAACTTGAAGCGCGCCGTGATAGGGGGCAAAGAATGCATCCTGGCGATCGCCCGCGACATCACCGAAAGGAAAAAAGCCGAAGATNNTTCGGGAGCATCCTCGACGACGAGGTGGCCGGGCCCCTTTCCGAGCAGCAGCACCAATGCCTCAAGAAATTGCTGGGGGCCTCGGACACCCTCCTCTCGCTCGTGAACGACCTGCTCGACATGTCCAGGATGCAGGCGGGGAAGTTTTCCCTCAACCCCCGTCCCATCCACTTTCCAGAAATCGTGGGGCATGTCCTCGGCAATCTCGGCCCCCTGGCCAAGCAAAAACACCAACTCCTGCTCAACGAAGTTTCCCCCGAGCTGCCGCTCTTGACCGCAGATGGGCAACGCATCGAACAGGTCCTGCTCAACCTGGTCAACANNTCAACAACGCCATCAAGTTCACCCCGGAAGGCGGCAGGATTTGGCTCAAGGCCTTCGTCGAGAAAAACTCTTTGCGCTGTGAGGTGCATGACGACGGAGGCGGCATTTCCGCCTCGGACATCCCCAAGCTTTTCGCTCCCTTCACCCAGGTGGACATGACCACCACGCGCGAGAAGGGAGGAACGGGACTGGGACTGAGCATCGCCAAGGCCATCGTGGAAGCCCATGGGGGGAGGATCGGGGTGGACAGCGAAGTGGGAAAGGGAAGTAATTTCTGGTTCACCTTGCCGCTCGAAAAGATTTGATTTCTCAATCTAGGCGAAATGGCCTATTCAAATTGCCGCAATATCGCGGATTCGGAAAAGAAGCGAATTTTCTACAATTCAATCGGGTTCGAGCATCGGCCGATGCCCCCATCGATTCACTCAAGATAAGAAGGGAGACCGATTCTATGAAGAAAAAGATCGCCGCAGCTTCCCTGATCGCGATTCTCATGACCGGTTGCGGTCTAGTAGCCACCACGGGGACCGACCTCACCACCTCGAATTCGACCGCGACCCAGTCGGCGCTGATGAGCCTCATGGGTCTCGAAGGAAGCACGATCGCCGATCCGGCGTCCGGCAGCGTCGGGGTGGACCGCGGCAATTTGCTTTTCACGCTCTTGGATACCGACGGAGACGGAAGCATCACCCCGGAAGAATTCTCGGGGGCTCTCGCGGCGCGTAAAGCCACCTTGACCGAAGAGCAGCTCAAGGCGATGTTCGACCTCCTGGACCGAAACTCCGACGGGGCGATAGCCTTAGAAGAGATTCAGCCCCCCAAAAGAGAAGGAAACATGGGCTGCCAGATGCCCCCCGAAAAAGAGGGTGGCCGCAAAAGGCCCGGCGCTCGCCACAGGGGATTCGACGGTCACCCTCAGCCGAGCGCATCCATCCAGCCGTAGAGGGCGAAATTCAGAATCAGGGGACGGCGATATCGTCCCCTGATTCTTTTCTTGAGAAGGGCGAAAACGACTAACATCAACGATCTTGAGCTGACGTAAGGCGGCGATATCGGAGTGAGAAGCGAGAAAGAGGCACGTTTTGATCCACCCTGCCCCGGTCGCCTTCGCTTTCTTAGCGTGAAATTAAACTGTTCTTAACCGGTTTTATGGGACGATCGCCGATAGAGAATTACAGGGGGGCATTGCCATGCAAGTTCAATCGAATAAACAAACAAACCTCGTCGCCGCAACCAACAAGAGCGCTGTCCATCGCCTCGGCTCTTTCAACGACCTGAAGAAGTTTATCGACAAACCCGCAGAGAATCGGGTCATTCCGAAGGATACCATGGTTCTCTCCCAACCCGCGGCGCCCGCCGTCCCGGCAAAACCGGCTCCGGCCGCTGCCCAGGCACAGGAATACACCGTCGCTTCGGGCGATACCCTCTACGGGATCGCCAAAAAAGTTTTGGGCAACGGCGAGCGCTGGCCGGAAATCTATGACCTGAACAAAGATAGGATCAGCAACCCCAACGTGATCGTGCCAGGGATGAAAATAAGGCTGCAGCAAACAACTGCCCCGGCAGCACCAGCTGCCTCTCATGAATACACCGTCGCTTCGGGGGACACCCTCTCGGGGATCGCCCAAAAAGTCCTCGGCAACGGCGATCGTTGGCCGGAAATCTACGACCTGAACAAGGACAGGATCAGCAACCCCGACGTGATCAGTCAAGGGATGAATCTCAGGCTGCCTGGCGCAGGCCAGGTTCGCCCGACGCAATCTTCCTCGGGCCCCAACACNNCGCCTTCGGGGCGCGCCCGGCCAACGTGAACACCGTCAACGAAATGGTCAGTAAGACCGGCACCACCTCGGATGTGGGACTCCCCGGCAACGCTTCCCTCATCGCCTCGGCGGCCAAAGCGGCCGGCATGAAGGCCGAGTTCCACGCAGACGCCTCCGCGGCAAGCGTCCGTGAATCCCTCAAACAAGGCAAGGGTGTGGTCCTCAACGGCTCGGTTTCCGGAAGCGGCGGTCACTTCATCTACGTCGCCGGCATCGCCAGCGACGGAAGGTTCATCGTCTGCGATCCCTACCGCCCGGAAATCACTCGCTGGAACGACGGCGAATTACAGCACTTCGCCACCGGATACTCCGTCAACCCGCGCGGTTTCGCCGCCATCTGGAAGTAGAAGGCGAAAAACCGTCGGCTATTGACCGGGGGGCAGATTGAACTGAAGGCTGCCGGAAGCGATGTCGAAATCGGCATAGGTGTACGGCCCCTGAGGGAATTGCCAGACGGCCTTGCCCCTGGTGGGAAGGGAGCGCCCACCCACTTTTTGCCAACCCTCCATCGGGGTGGTCCATTGGCCACGGATCAAAGGGTGTTTCGGATCGTAGGGGTCTTCGCAGAAGCGATCGGTGGTGCTGAAGTTCATGGGGGCCCCCTCCTCGTTGAGAAAGACCCGGGCCTTGACGCTCCTCTCACCGCTTTTCAGGGAAACGTCAAAGCTGTTCTCGTCTACGAAAGCCCAGGTGGTCTCGGTGCCGAGGATCATCGAGGGCGCCATGAGGATCGCGTCGTTGAGGTAGGTCACGAGTTCCCCGATGTCGTACTCCGTCCCCTGGCCGTCCGCGACCGTGAAGAGATCCAGAACCTTCGCCAACATCCGGCCCTTGCCATGCACGTAGGTGTCCCGGGCCAAGACGGGCAGCCCCTTCATCGTTCCCCGCATATGGAAGATTCTGGCGAGATCGAGCCGGGTGTTGTACTGCCAGGCCTCGATATCCATCCACCCGGAATTCAACCCCGTGCGAAAGCGGCCCGTGAGATTGGCCCGAAAAGACCAGTCCCGCGGCTTTTCGAGGACTCCCATGAAACGAAGATAACGTTGCACCGGTTTGGGAAGGGGAGCGAGAGAGTCTTCGGTGATCGGCTTCCCGACGGCGGGCCCCTGCGGGAGACCGATTCCCGAGACTTCCCGGGAGAAACGGTCGTGCATCGAGGCGCAGGCGGAGAGCGAAAGGGGAAGAAGGATCGCCAATCCAACCATCCCGAGGAACTTTTTACCCTTCGATTGCTTCATTCTTCCATCCCTTCCCGATCGGGCTCCGCCGGAGTCAAGGCGGTGAGCCATCGGCTCATCAAAGTCCGCAGACACTGCAGGTCATTCTCCGTGAATCCGAAGAAGAGCTCGTTCATCAACGAGGCCTGCCGTATTCGCTCGTCCGGCTCGTCGAACACCCGAACCTTCTCGGTGAGCTGAAGGAGCAAGGCCCGGCGGTCTTTCGGATCCGGCACCAGACGAAGGTAACCCCGGTCCTCGAGTTGCCGAGCGATCTGTTTGACGTTTTGGCGCGAGGCTCCGTACCAACGGGCCGCTTCGCTCAGAGTGGGATCCTGTCCCGAAAACTTCTTCACCAGGATCACGAGCAAGAGCCATTGCTTGGTCGTCACATCCAGGGTGGACATCGCGACGTCGGTACGATGGGCCAGGTGTAGGCTCAACAGAAAGACGGAACCGAAGATTTCGGCCTGGGCTTCGAGACGTTCCTTTATTCGCATAATAGGCAATATATTACATTCCAATTCACTCGTCAAGCGAGAGCGCTATACCCCGAACGAATGCGATCGTTGATCGCCCTGGAGGATCATCGATGTGCAATTCGACGGGATTGCTGATAGACTGTTCGGGCTGGAACCGAGTGCCCTCAACGCTTTGAGCAAGTGAGCGAAATGGAACTGTTCGGACATCTCGATTATCTCTTCTTCGTTTATGGTTTTTCCCTCATCCTGCTGGCCGGCATCAGTTGGGCCCTTGCCCGCAATCAAGGTCGTTCCTGGTATTGGCTGGGGTTCTTCGGCCTTTTCCACGGGCTTTATGGCTGGTTCGAACTCTGCGGCCCCCCCATCGGAGAGCCGACCCTCCTGATCGGGCTGCGTTTCCTGAGCCTGGCGCTCTCCTTCCTTTGCCTACTCGAATTCGGCCGCAGCAAATGGCCGATCTTGAGTAGGAAAGCCGTGCTCCCCCTGCTCTTCCCCATCGCGCTCGGGGGCTTCCATGGAGCCAACGGCTTGCCGATTTCCATCTGTGCCGTAGGCCTCGTCGGCAGCCTTTGGGCCGCCGCCGCCCTTTTCAAGGATCGCTTGCGGTTCCCGGCCATTCTGATGATGCTCTATGCGCTTACGCTCGGCTCCTTCATCCTCCTCTTCTGGCTCTTGCCTCTCCCTGATCCCACTCCATTCTTCCGTACCCTTGGCAACTTCCTCCACCTCTTGCGAGCCGGCCTCGCCCTCCTCTTGATGCTCTCGCTTTATCGGCATCTCTGGCTCCTGCGCCAGAAAGAACGGCAATCCCACTCCTCTCGCTATCTTCCGATCCTGGGCGTCGTTCTCTCGGTCCTCCTCATCCTCGGTTGGTTCCTGGCCGGGGAGGTCGCCCAGGTGAACGAAAAAGCGCAACGGGAGGATAACCTTGCCCATGCCAGGTTCATGGCGGCCCTGATCGATTCGGGCCAACTCAAGTGGGGACCTGGAGTCAACGAGAAATTGTCGGCGCGACTGCGAGGTATTCCCTACGCCAACCGCATTATTCGGATCGGCCGCTTGGAGGCGCCCGATCCGAGCTGGCGGCTTTCACCCGCGCAATTTCGAAAGCACAAAGACCTCGTGGTCGGGCCCTATCCCTTCACGCGGGGCTGGCGCCTCTCTCTCTTCACCCCGCTCACGGGGAACGCCTTCCTCGCCCTGGAGACGGATGCCGGAGATCATTTCGCCTCGATTTCCCGACAGCGCCTGCTGGTCATCAGTTTCGTCCTCATCCTGGCGCTCCTGCTCACTTTCCTCTTCTTCACCCTCGAAGCCCGCCTGGATTCCGCCGAGCGCTTGCTGGCCGTGCAGAGCCTCTATCGCAGCATCATCGAAGGCACACCGAACACGGTTAGCTTGTTCGACAGGGATGGCCGCTTTCTCTCCCTCAATCCTGGCGGCGAGCGGGCCCTGGGCCGTACCGAGAAAGCCATTATCGGCCAGCGTTTGCCCCTGATCTATCCGGAGTGCGCCCGAGCAGGTTGCGA
This sequence comes from Cyanobacteria bacterium UBA8530, assembly GCA_003503675.1. GTDB lineage: Bacteria > Cyanobacteriota > Sericytochromatia > S15B-MN24 > UBA8530 > UBA8530. Next base: position 17,353 of record DOBT01000241.1, read on the forward strand.
GCGAGCCATCAAGCAAGTCTTGCGGGGCGAGATCTCGACCTATTCCCCCCGCTTCATCCGGCCGGATGGCTCCTTGAGCACCCGGTTCGTGACCTTGAGCCCGATCCGGGGCCATGACAAGGCGTGTTTCGTGGCGCTCGCCGCCGACATCACTTCCCAGGTGGAGCTGGAAGAGGCCCTGATCAAGGCCAAGGAGGAGGCCGAGGCCGCCAACCGAGCCAAGAGCCAGTTCCTGGCCAACANNGCACCCCGATGAACGGGGTCATCGGAATGATCGATCTGCTGCTGGACACCCAAATGCTGCCCGATCAGCTGGATTGCCTGAAAGTCGCCAAGGAGTCGGCCGAGGCCTTGCTAGAGATCATCAACGACATCCTCGATTTCTCCAAGATCGAGGCCAAGAAGTTGGAACTCAATCCCCATCGCTTCTCCCTGCAGGAAACCCTGCACGGAGTGCTCAACATCCTCTCGATTCGCGCCCACCAGAAGAAGCTCGAGCTTTCCGTCTCTATCCCGCCCGAACTTCCCGAGGAATTGGAAGGGGATGCCAATCGACTGCGCCAGATCCTCCTCAACCTGATTGGGAATGCCCTCAAGTTCACCGATCGCGGGGAAATAAACCTCATCCTGGAAGAGAGGGAACGGACCGAGCAATCGCTGCTGCTTCACTTCTCGGTGCAGGATACCGGCTGCGGGATCTCCGAGGATATGCTCTCGAAGATCTTCGCTCCCTTCTACCAGATCGACGGGAGCATGCGCCGTTCCCTCGGCGGAACGGGCCTGGGATTGTCCATCTCGAAGCAGTTGGCCGAGTTGATGGATGGAAGGATCTGGGCGGAAAGCCAGGAAGGGAAAGGCAGTACTTTCCACTTCACGGCGCGCTTCAAACTGCTTCCCGATTCCCCGACTTCCGCCCTTCCGCCCGAACTTTCCCGGTTGCAAGGACTACCCGTGCTGGTCGTCGACGACAACGACACCAATCGGGGCATTCTCCAACAAATGCTCGGGCAATGGGGGATGAAGCCTTGCCTGGTCTCAAACGGCAAATCCGCCCTCGAGAAGCTGGCTGATGAGCGCTTCTCCTTGCTGTTGATCGACGCCCGGATGCCGGGGATGGACGGTTTCGAACTGCGCGAGAGGCTCGGGGCTTTGCCGGGATACGGGGAAAAAACCCTCATGATGTTGACTTCGGATGACCGCTTGGGCAGCATCGCCCGCTGCCGGGCCCTGGGAATACCGGCCCACATCGTGAAACCGATCCGCCAGAAAGAACTGCGGGATGCCCTCATAAAGGTGCTCGTCGGCCCGGCAGAAAGCGATGTTTTGCCGTCGCCGGACCTGCCGGCCATTCCTCCCCTGCGCATCCTCCTGGCGGAGGACAACCTCGTCAACCAGAAGATGGCCTGCCGATTGCTCGAAAAGCATGATCACCGAGTGGTGATCGCCCGAGACGGGCAGGAAGCCCTTCGCCGCTGGGAAGAAGGGGGCTTCGACCTGATCCTCATGGACGTGCAGATGCCNNATGCCCGTCATGGACGGCTTGGAGGCGACTGCCAGGATCAGAGAGAAGGAAAAACAGCTCGGGATGAGGATAGCCATCCTCGCCATGACCGCCAATGCCCTGGTGGGGGACCGCGAACGCTGCCTGGAGGCCGGGATGGACGGCTATGTTTCGAAGCCCATCCATCGGGATCTTCTATTTTCCGAGATCCGAAGGCTCATCCCCTGACTTCCGAGTTATCCCTGGATTCCCGCCTGCATGAGAATGACGCCCATCGGAAAATTGCTCTAAGCCTTCGAAAAGGTTTCCTTGGCCCAGATCTCGGCAGCTTGCTCGGTGGAATCGCTTTTGAAAGCGGTCTTGGCCAGGATTTTGTTGCCGCGCAAGGCCCGGCTCAGGTTCCAGAGGGCCAAGCCGGGAAACAAGCGATAGGTACAGAAAAGGGCGACCTTTTTCTTCTCGATCTTTTTTTGGATCAAAAAGCTCTTCAAGGGCGCGGCGAGTTGAAAGGCCCAGACGGGAGAACCCAGGAAAATCAGGTCGTAATCGGCCGGGTCCTTCTCGAGAGGCAGAATCTCGAATTTTTTCCGGGCTTCGATGAGGCGACTGACGTCCTCGCGGGTTTCGAGGGGAACGGCGCTGCGGATCTCGGCGAGATCGGCCCCCACGGAGCGGGCGATCGCCTCCGCCAAACGACGCGTCGTTCCACCGAAAGAATAATAAAGAACCAATGTTTTCATATCCTCCCCCTACTTCTGTTCCTTCCTGAAGAGAGTGGTGATCTTCATGACCTTGGGAATGAAATCCTCCGGCCTCCCCAAAAGGCGGATGACCTTCAATCCGTCGGTCCTCACCAACCGCTCGACGAAGTTCATGGTTTCGAGGACCTCCAGGACGTCCTCGATGTTCTTCGGGTCGACCCGGAAGGCCTTCGAGAGGACCGGCAGGGTGGCTTCGGCCGCGACGTCGCCGCCGCTGTGGTAGGCCAGGAGGTTCAGCATCTCGCAGACGTCCATGAAGATCTCGCGGTCCGAGGCCAGCATGCTGGTGGTGTTCCAGAGGCGGTCGGAAAGCGCGTTCAAAAGGCTGATGATGATGGCGGGCGATCTCCCGATGCAATCGCTGAAATGCTTCTCGTCGATCACCGCTACCTTCAGGTTCTCCGCGGCGACCACGGTAGCCAGGCGCTTCTTGTCCTTCAGGATCAGCTCCATCTCACCGAAGTAGGCGCCGGCAACCAAGTTGGCCAGCTTGATTTGCTTGTTGTCCCTGGTGATCACGATGTCGACCGAGCCCTCCTTGATGAAGTAGGCGGCATCGGCCTGGTCCCCCTCTTTGCAAATCACCTCGCCCCTGGCGTAGGACTTCACGGGAAAACCCGCCATGAACTCCTCCTTCTCGATCGAAAAAAAACGAAAAATTCAAACCGTCGCCTTGAAGCTCCTCTTTTCCTGGTGGCAGAGGAGCTGGACGACCTGCTTGGCGGTGAGGGCCGCGGTGGGAAGACCGCCGCCCGGCATCACCCACTGTCCGGCCATGTAGAAGTTCTTCAGCCCGGGCAAGGTCTTGNNCTGGTCCTTTATCCCGGGAAAGCGCTTTTCCAGCCTTCGGATGTAATCGTCGGCAAGGCGGGCCTTCTCCGCCCGGTAGGCTTCCCGATCCTTGTAAAGGGTTTTCCAGGCCTCGTAGTCGGTGGGGAAGAAGCTCTCGACGACGGACTTCCCCGGAGGAGCCATGGCGGGATCGTAACCGTAGTGCCTCATTGCCAAATTCACGTGCTCCTGGCCGGCTATCACGAGGGGCTCATCCAGCGGGAAGGACATGGAATGAGGCTCGTTGGACATATCCCGGTCCAGGCCCAGGGCGATGTTCACCAAAGGCGGGAAAAGCGGCAAATCTCGATAGTATTCCCTGAGCTTCGGGGTCAAATACTTTTCCTCGAGCATCTCGAAAAGGGTGGCATGGCCGTCCGCCGCCGAGATCACGAAGTCGGCCCGATGCTCCGTCCCGTCGGAAAGCATCACCCCGACCGCCCGATCGTTCTCGACGAGGACCTTCTCGATCTTCTTGCCGTATTCCATCTGGCCGCCGAGGCCTAGGAAACGCTGCTCGATGGCGCGGGCGAATTCCAGGGAGCCCCCGATCGGATAGCCCGCCGTGCGCGAGTTCATCCAGGCCAGGGTCATGGCCACCGCGATCATGGGAAAGTCCTCCATGCCTTCGAAAATGCGAGGAAAGGCCTCCCTCAAGAAGGGATCGGTGAAATCCTTCGAGAAATCCTGCAGGGAAAGGCGAACGTATTTCCATTCCCTCACCATGGGCAGGATTTTTCCAATCGCTCCCAGGCGTTCGAGAAAAGTCATGGTTTCGCCCGGCTTCCCGAGAGGCATCTCGATGCGGCTCATTCGACGCACGGCGGAAGCGAACTCCCCGATGCGCTTCCCGTCCTGCGGGGATAGCTCTTTCAGATGGGCCTCGAAGCGGTCGATATCGGTGTAAACGATGAGCACCTTTTCGTCTTTTCCGTAGATCCGGGTGAATTCCTCGTGATCGACGATCTTCCTGCCCTGGATGGCGCCCAACTCTTCCCAGATCCGGTGGAAGGAGTTATTCGGGGCGGAGCCGACCAGCCAGTGGATGCAGCCGTCGACGGTGTAGCCCTTCCGCTTCCAGGAGGTGCAAAGGCCGCCCGGCAGGGTGTGCATCTCGAAGACCCTCGTCTCGAAGCCGTTCATTTGGGAGTAGACGCCTGCTGCGAGCCCGGCGACGCCGCCGCCGATGACGATGACCGACTTCTCCATTTCGAGTGCCTTTCTGCGAGAAGGGCACCGGATTATTCCGATGCCCCGAATCCTGTTCTTATTTTACTGTTTTTTTCCGCTCAATTGTAGGAATAACTTTCCTGGCTGGGAAGATGGGGGTTGCCCAGCACCCAACGGTTGAGGCTCTTGGAGTAGGTGACGCGCTCGCCCGGGAAATCCTCGCCGGCTCTCGACAACTGGAAGAGTTGGGCGTCGATGAGGTCGGCGGCACTGACTATCAAGGCTTCCGAAGTGGCGGGCTCGACCGGCGAACCCCACTCGTTGCGGCCGTGATGGCTCAGGATGAGGTGGAGCAACTGGGTCGCGAGCTCCGAAGGGAAGTCGGGTATCCTGCTGATGGCTCGGCGCACCATGTAATAGCCCAGGGCGATGTGACCCGCCAGGTTACCGATTTCGACGATTTCGATCGAATCGATGAAGGAATACTCCTCGATCTTGCCGATGTCATGCAGCAGCGCCCCCGCCAGAATGAGGTCCCGGTTGAGATGCCCTTCGAGGGCCATTCCCAGCGCCCGCTTGGCGACCGCCAGGGAATGCTCCAGCAACCCGCCCAGATAGGCGTGGTGGTGGAACTTCGCGGCGGGAGCCTGCTGGAAGGGAATCGCTATCGTCGGATCGTCCAGCAGCATCGTGGTCAAAAGCATTTGCATGTCGCTGGATTGCACCTGGCTGATGTAATCGATCATTTCGTCCAGCATGCGCTCGATGGGCTGGGAGCAAGTCGGCAGGAAATAGGAGGGATCGATATCTCCCTTGCGAACCACTTCCCACTTGTTCACCACGATCTGCGCTTCCTCGCGGTGGTTCTGAATCTTGCCGGTTATCTTGAGGAAATCGCCGTTGCGGAAATCGACGGTGTCCGCCCAGATGACCGCCCGCAGTTGACCGGTCGCGTTGCTCGCCTGAAAGATGTGGAAGCAGCCTGAAGAACCTTTCTTCATGATGGGCCGCAACTGGCTTACGCGGACCAGGTAATCGTTCAGTGAGTCACCGAAGCCATAGGGGATGGGGGGATACTCCTGCATGGGAACCGCCTAACTAGATTAGAAGAGGAGTCTAAGGAGTTCTACTCTCATAAATTTACGTGAAAACGTCGGAATGTTCAAGGGTTCACTTGATCCCCCGCCCGGAAATTAGCAGAGATGGCGTCCTGAGCAGGATCTCGAGGTCGAGCAGGAGCGAAACCCGGCGAGCGTATTCCAGGTCATAACCCAACTTCGTCGAAATATCCAGGTCGTCTCGGCCGTGGACCTGAGACCAGCCCGTCAGACCGGGCAATACCTCGAGAACCCCGTATTGCTCCGCGCTGTAGGTCTCGACGATGGAGGGCACCTCGGGACGCGGTCCGATGAAACTCATCTCCCCCTTCAGGATGTTGAGCAACTGGGGCAACTCGTCCAGACTGGTGCGCCGGAGGATTCTCCCCACCGAAGTGACCCGGGGATCGTTTTTCTCGGTCAACACCGGCCCCCCGGTCCCCTGCCCCATCGTCCGGAACTTGTAGATGGTGAAAATTTTTCTCCCCTTGCCGACGCGCTCCTGAAAAAATAAAGCCTTTCCGGGGGAATTCGACCTCACTAACAGGGCGATGACCAGAAAAAGGGGCGAAAGAAAAAAGAGAAAGAAAAGGGCGAAAAAAACATCGAAGAAGCGCTTGGAAAAATACCTTTTCATCTGCGCGCCAACTTTTTTACCGCTTCGATCACCCGCTCGATATCTTCTTCCTTCATTCCCGGATAAAGGGGAAGACTGAAGATTCTGGAAAAAGTTTTTTCGCAGACCGGGAAATCGGCATTTCGATAGCCCAAAAAATCGTAGGCCGGGTGACGGTGCAGGGGGATGAAGTGAACCGAGATGCCGATCCCGGCTTCGGTCAGCCCCTGGATGAAGCCGTCCCGACCCGTCGGGAAGACTTCTTCGTTTACCCGCAGCAAATAAAGGTGCCAGGCATGGCGATCGCCCTCCCCCCCGGAAACCGGCGGCAAGATCAATCCCTCGATCTCTCCGAAAGCCAGGTTGTATCGCTCGGCTATTCCTTCCCTCTTCTTTTGCATCCGCTCGAGTTTTCCCAGCTGCACCAGGCCGAGAGCCGCCTGCATATCGGTCATGTTGTACTTGAAGCCGGGCTCGGCCACCTCGTAGAACCACTTCCCGCCCTTCTCGTAGCGGTTGTAGGCATCCCGGCTGAGGCCGTGCAAAGCCAGCGTCCGGATCCGGTCCTCCCACTCGGGAAGACAGGAAACCAGACCGCCCTCGCCGGTGGTCAGATTCTTGGTCGCGTAAAAAGAGAAGGAGGCGTTTTCGGCACCCACGTGCTTGCCCCGGTAATAAGTCCCCACCGCATGCGCCGCGTCCTCGATCAGGACCAAGCCCTTCTTTTTTGCCAAATCCCTGATTTCATCCATCTGGCAGGGGTTGCCGGCGTAGTGGACGGGCATGACGACTTTGGTCCTCTCGCTCAGGCAGGATTCGATCGTTTTTTTCGTCAAGTCCAGCGAGACTTCGTCGATGTCGGCGAAGACCGGCCTGGCGCCGACCTGGATCACGGTGTTGGCCGTGGCGCAGAAGGTCATGTCGGGCAGGACGACCTCGTCTCCGGGACCGACCCCCGCCGCCTTGAGCAGAAGATGGAGGCCCGCCGTGCAGGAGTTCAGGGCGATCGCATGGTTTGTTCCGATAAAGGAAGAAAATTCTCTCTCGAAAGCCTTGGTCCGGGGACCGGTGGTCAACCAGTTCGAACGCAGGGCCTCCCCGACCGCCTGAATGTCCTCTTCCTCGATAAATGGCAAAGCATAGGGAATGAAAGAATTTTCAAGTTTTTCGGAGCTATTTTTCATCTTTTTTTTCACCTCCGGCGACGATCTCGGCGAGTAAGTCCTGGACGACCGTTTCTTCCTGGGAGTGAACAGCCTTCCCGACACGCACCAGGCAATTCTCCCATTCTTCCCCGGAATAAGGATTGTCCGAGTGTACGGCAAAAATTTGAGGGTGCTCGGTGGCGCGCACTCCCTCCCCGTCCGTCCTCAGCTCTTCGAAAAGCTTCTCCCCCGGCCGCATCCCCGTGAAAACGATCTTCATTTCTTCCTCGACCAGCCCCGAAAGACGGATCATGTTTTTCGCCAGGTCGAGGATCTTGACGGGTTGCCCCATTTCCAGAAGGAAAACCTCGCCCTGGTACCCCAGAGAGGCGCTCTGAAGGACCAGGGAGGCGGCTTCGGGGATGGTCATGAAGTAGCGGGTCATCTCGGGATGGGTGACGGTGAGGGGACCGCCCCTGGCGATCTGCGCCCGGAAAATCGGGACGACGCTCCCCCGGCTCCCCAGGACGTTACCGAAACGAACGGCGGTGAATTTGGTTTCTTCGCTCGATCTGGCCAGGTCGAGGATGGAGAGCTCGGCCAATCTCTTGCTCATCCCCATGGAGGAGGCGGGATTGACCGCCTTGTCGGTGGAGATCAGGACGAAGCTCTCGGCCTGGAACTTTTTGGCGGCTTCGGCCAGGATGCGCGTTCCCAGGACGTTGTTGGAGGCGGCCTCGATGGGGTTGTGCTCCATGAGGGGCACGTGCTTGTGAGCGGCGGCATGGAAGACCAGTTGAGGAAGATGCGTGGCGAAGACCTTCTCGATGCGCTCTCGATCCCGGATGTCGGCGATCACGGGAAAGACCGGAAATTCCATTAGCTCCTGCTCGATGGCGTGGATGGAGTTCTCGCCATGGCCCAAAAGGACCAGTTTCTTCGGATGATAAGCGGAAATCTGGCGGCAGAGCTCGGAACCGATGGACCCGCCCGCCCCCGAAACCAGGATGGTCTTTCCGCACAGGAGGGCATGCAGCCTCGAATCGTCGAGGATGACGGGGTCGCGCCCCAAGAGGTCTTCGATCTCGACTTCCCTCAAATGGCTGACGCTCACCGTCCCGTTGATGATCTCATGCAGGCCGGGGATGATGCGGACCTGAACCGGCGTCTTGGTGCAAATCTCGAGGATTTCCCGCTGGACGGGACGGGGAACCGAAGGCATGGCCAGCACGATCTGCCCGATTCCGAGCTCCTCGACGACCCCCGCGATGCTCGACCGGCCGCCCTTGACCTCGATGCCGTGGATCCTCGTTTTTCTCTTGGCCGGATCGTCGTCCACGAAGGCCACCGGCTTGAGGCCGTTCTCGGGGTGGCGCAGCATGTCCCTGGCCAGCATCTCGCCGGCGTCGCCCGCCCCCACGATCAACGTGGAAGTCCCCTTGACGGCCGAAAGGTCCAGTTCATGGGAATAACGCAGGGCATAGCGGAAGACCAGGACCATTCCCAGACTCAGGATGAACTCGATCCCGACGATCGAACGGGGGAAAGTGGAGTTGCTCGAAAAGTAGAGCGCGAAGGAAAAGATGAAGGAACCCGTCAGGAAAGAGAAGGCGAAATTCTTCACCTCGCGCATCCCGACGTAACGCCAGGCCTGCCGATAGATGCCCCAGAGGGAATTGCAGGTGAGCCGGATGAGGGGCACCAATAAAAAGAACTGCCAGAACTGAGGAAGATGCTGGGCGTGAATGGAGCCGTCGAAGCGCAGCAGGAAGGCGAAAACATAGGCGATGACGAGAAGCCCCAGATCGATGACCGGAATGAGCCGTCGAATCGTCATGCCTCCAATGCCTCCGAAAGTCCCTTTGTTTTGGCGAAGAACTGGGCCGCCATCAGGGCGAAGAAGGGGATCAAGAAGAAGTGGTAACGCTCAGGGGCGACGTAAAGGGCATGGAAACCGGTGAAAACGAGGACGATTCCCCCGAAGACCAGCAGCCTTCCTCCTTTTCTTCCCAGCCCCAGCAGCGCGAAAAGCAGGACCAACGAATAAAAGACCTGGGCGAAAAAAACGAAGAACACCTTCCAGGCCGGGACCGGGGGCATCGCTCCCTGTCCCGTTCCCCACTTGAAGAGCGCCCACAACTGCTCGGCCGACAAGACGTTGCCGACCTCCAGGCTCGACAAGTCCGAGCGCAGGAAAACGAAGATTTTTTTGGGGACCATTTCGAAGAGGCGCAAAGGGTTTTCCCGAACCAGACGTCTCGCAGCCTGAAGATAAGCTTGGTCGACCTGGTATTCGTCGGCGTGCTCGGGAAAGGACACCAGGGCGTCGAAGTTTTCCGTGCGCATGTAGGAACCGTCCGCGCCGGGGAAGACCCCCATCAAGAGGTTGACGCCGACGTTGTTGGTGAGGACGGGGTGCCCGAAGGTTTTTTCGTTGCGCCACAGCCAGGGGGCCAGGAAGGCGGTGGCAACCACCGCGAAGAGGCCGAGCGAGATCAGCGATCTTTTCAGGTCGTCGACCTCCATCAAGCCCAAAAGAAGGAAAGGACCGAGAAGGCCTCCCTGAGAACGCACTAATATCAAGAGGGCGAAGAAAACGCCGGTGGGAATGCCCCGCCAGGCCTTCTCGCCGAAGGCGACGTCGAGGGCCAGCAATCCCAAAAAACCGAAAAGCGGCTCGGACATGATTGAACCGGCCCAAAAAATCTGGCTGGGGAACAAGGCCATGATCAACGCCCCGATCAGGCCCGCTTGGGAGGAAAGGAAGCGACGGCCGAGGCGATAAACCAGGGCGACCATGGCCGTGGTCAAAAGAACGTTGAGAAGGCGCGCTATCCAGGTGTGCGGCCCGAAGAGAAAGTAGAAGAAGCCCAAAAAATAGCTGTAGCCGGGGGAATAAAAGGCGGTGGGGAGATGGGACCGAGGATCGTTGTAGCCCAATCCTCGGGCGATCCCTTCGGCCGTCGTCTGGTACCACTGGGCATCCGTCGACAGCGGCACGTTCGGTTGCAGGAAAGCCCAGGCCAGCCTGAGGAGAAAGGCCACCAACAAAATAACGAAGAGCTTCTTGTTTTTTTTCATCTCTCGATCTTTTCTTTTTTCTCGATAAGCCCGAAAAGGTGGCTTCGCAAGAAAGGAAAGGCCTCGAGCAACTCGCAGGCCCAACGAAAACGTCTGGCCAGGGGCCTTGCTAACCAGGGGTTGAGGGTATGCGATTTCAAGTCGATTCCGCAGCCTTCGAAAAGCTCTCGCACCCTCCGGTTTCCCATCGGAACCAGATTGGGGTTACGGGGGTCCGTTATCCGCATATCGTACCACAGAACGATTCCACCCGGTTTGAGCACCCTCAACATCTCTCGGGCGACCGCTTCCTGCACCCCGCGATCGAGAATGGAGGAAAAAACGGTGGATTGCGTTATTACGTGAAAGAAATCATCCGGCCAGGGCAAGTTCGAGGCGTCTCCTTCGCGCAAATCGAGGTTGGGTGACAACTTCTTCGCTTCTTCGACGCGTTCGGAAATGAGGTCGATGCCGCAGAGGTTTTCGGGAAGGGCGCCGAATCGCAGCAGATTGCGCAGCTCCTGCCCGAAGCCGCAGCCGACGTCGAGGACCCGGCACTCCGAAAGGCTGGAAAAATGATTGAAAGCCTCGGCGACTGATCTTTCCTTGCTCTGGGCCATGAAGAGGTTGCCCGGCTTGAGCAGGGAATAGAAATCAGGCTTCTTCGAGTTTTTCCTTTCCTGGTAGACGGCATCAATTCTCGCTTTTTCGTCCACTCGAACTCCTAAAAAGGCCTCCCAGAAAACCCAGGCCGTAGCTGAAATGGAGGATGAAAAAGATGATCAACAGAAGGGGAATCAAATGCGGCTTTCGCCAGGATATCCTGGCGGCGGCGATCGCCCCGGCCCCGAGATAAAGCCCCCCCAATAATAGCAGGGGAAGGACATTCACGAGCGCCTCGCAGAGCGATGCGCTCAGGGAAAGGACGAAGAGGGCGGGGACCAGATGACGCAAGGAAGCGGGGCGATGGTGTTTCCGGATCACCCTCACCTTCCAGAATCCATACTGGAAGTACTGGGAGAAGAGCTTTCCCAGGGTGGCCCGATTGAAATAAGTCGAGCGGATCTTGGGAGAACAGAAGATCTTGCCCCCGGCCAGGGTCAAACGGTAATTGAGCTCGTCGTCCTGGTTGCGCACCAGCTCGGGATCGAAAAGCCCGATCCTTTCGAAGACCTCTCTGCGATAGCAGCCGAGATAGACGGTGTCGACGAAACAGTCTTCCTTGGCGTAGTGAAAGAGGGCGTTGCCGACCCCGAAGGGGGAAGAGGTGGCCAGGGAAATCATTTTAGCGATCAAGCCCTCTCCCTCGGCCCGCATCGGCCCGCCCACGTTGTCCGCGCCCGAGCGCTCCAAGGCCGCCAGGCACTGCTCGAGGTAGTCGGCCTCGAGGAAACAGTGAGCGTCGACCCGCGCGATCAGCTCTCCGCTCGAAGCCTCGATGGCCCGATTCAAAGCCGTCGGCGCGATCTTCTCGGGGTTGTCGATGATCTTCAGGTTGCCATGCTTCTCCGCGTAGACTCGGGCGATCTCCCGGGTGCGATCCGTGGACATGCCGTCCGCCAGAATGACCTCAATGGGAAGAACGGATTGTGCGTAGATCGAATCGAGACAGCGCGACAGAAAAAGCTCTTCGTTGCGACAGGGAAGGACGACCGAAAAAGAAAGTTTTCGATCTTTTTTCATGGGCGGCCTCCGAGGAAAGAACGAAGGGCATAGCCGAAGACCTTGCGGGCGCTACGCGCTCCCTCGGTAACTCCCCCGAGGAGCAACGCCCTCAGAGGCATCAAAACGAGCAGCATGATCTCGTAAAGCGGCGCCTTCATCTTGAAATGCTTGCGGAAGAAGAGAAGGTTGCCGCGGTACTCCTCGGCGAGCATGCGCGCGGCGTGATCGCGGCCATGGCGATCCCAGCCTCCGTGATGGAGCGCCTGCGCCTCGGGCGAGAAAAGGACCTTGAAGCCGGCCCGACGGATGCGAAAGCACCACTCCATCTCCTCGCCGTACATGAACCAGTTTTCGTCGAGTGCCCCGACCTGGTCGATGGCACTTCGGCGCACGAGCAGGCAGGCCCCCTTGAGAGATTCGACCTCGCGTTCGGCATCGTGCTCCCAGTAACCCGCCAAACTCTTCAAAGGCAAAAAGGAAAGGATTTTTCGCAGCGCCTTGTTGTTCTTGGGAAAAAACCTTTTCATTCCCGTGGCCTTCATGAACTCCTTCGGGAAATTGGGGTAACCGTAGCAGGAGGGCTGGAGGCTGCCATCCGGGTTGAGCAGCCGGCAACCGAGGGCACCGATCGCCTGGTCTTTTTCGATGCGCGCGAGCATTTTGGCGATCCCCCCCTCCCCCATCTCCACGTCGTCGTTGAGCAAAAGGAAGAATTTGGNNAATTTGGCTTCGACGGCTGCGATTCCCTGGTTGTTGGCCGTGGCGAAACCGAGGTTTTCTCCCGGCGAGATCAGCCTGCCCGGAAAGCCCGAGGCCTCGAGGATCCCCTTCGTCGCTGCTTCGTTTCCGTTGTCGATCAAAACGATCTCGAAAGAGAGCCCCTCGGGGAAAGCCAGGCTCGACAGGGTCTTTTCGAGCAGATCGGGANNTGTGACGATCACGACGGCCAAATCGAGCATCGGGATTTTTTCCGGCATCAGAAGTTTTCTCCCTGGGTGCCGCAAGGACGGCCGTTGATTTCGAAGTTGCCATCCGCTTCGAAATCGATGACTTCGCCCCCGATGTGGTAGCGACCCGGCGAGCTCTCCACCAGGGAAAGCTCGGGATCCGTCGTGAAGAGCGAGGCGAACCAGATATCCGAACCCTTCGCCGTGGCGACGACTTCGGGGGCCGCCACCCTGTGGCCGNNTGAGGCTCGGACTCTCCGAAGGCCGAGCGCAAGGAGTTGGCTCCCTCGATCCGCAAGAAAACATTCTTATCGAAAAGGAAGGCTTTCTCATCTTCTCGTTGCAGCTCGCCGGGGGCGAAATGCCAGCGCAGAACGCATTCATGGGGAACCGCGTCCCGGAGGTGGTCGGCGATCAAAATATTGCCGTCCCGAAAGAGGACGTAGCGACGATGCTTCAGGGGCTTGTAGCCGTCGTGCTCTCCGGAGAAGAAGGCCAGGGAATCGTCGAAGAAAGTCCTGAGGAATCTCGATTTCGCCGTACGCCCCACCCGGAAGGCGCCCCAGATTTCCGACTGGTCCTCGCCATCGACGGTGACGGTGTTATGGCCTGCCGTCCCCCGGAAAAAACGCCGAAAAACATCCCCTTGATAGGAGCCGGGACCGGCGTCGATCACCACGTCTTTCCCGCCGAGTTGGATTTCGACGGCGAGGGCGTCCGCATGGCCGTGGCCCGGATTGCTCCTGAGCCCGAAAGGGCCGCAGTCGAAGATCAAGTAATCGTCGTCTTTCTCCCAGCCGCTGCGCGCGACGGCGTAGCCGCCCGAGGGAAATACCCGGTGAGGCGAGGAAGGCTGCCGGGACCTTCCCATTTTTTTCCACTTCTCGCTGCCGGCCATCCAGAGGATTTTCTCCGACTCTTCCACCGGAAGATCGGAGCGATCGAGGCAATGGGAAACGGCCGCCAAAAAATCGCTCGGAGTGAACTTGATGTCGTTCAGCGCCATGGAATCGCTCAGAAGCGGGATCATTCCGTTCGGTTTCGTGGAAAAGAGGGTGAAGTCGGCCATCTTCGAGAGGGTCTCCCGCCAGGCGGGCGGCACTTCGAAGCCCCGGACCTTCGCGATTTCGATCGTCTCGAGGAGCAGCTGGCCGACCAGAACGTGGTAGTAGGTGGATTGCTCGGCGCTGACCCCATCGGGATAAACCTGTTTCGGAAGCTCTTGGTTCAAGACCTTCCTGCCGAGGCGAAGCCAGTAATCGGCCTTCCTGAATTCGGGGAAGAGGATCCCGCATTGCACCAGCATGGCCGCCCCGGACAGGAGGTGATTGGCGCTGACGTCGAACTCCAGGTGGCGTGACAGATAGTCGATCTGAGCCCAGAGGGCCCTCAAGAAGCGGGATTTTCTCTTGAGATCGAAAACTGGCGCATCCTTGAAGCAGAAGTAGGCCCAGAGCCAGGCTTGGATCCGCAAGGAAACCAGCTGGGCCGTCCAGGCCAGGGGAGAGCCGTAAGGGTTGTTTCTGATCCAGCTCTCGAACTGGGCGCAAAATTCCTCGGCGTAGCGCGGCTCTCCGAGGACTTTGTAGGCTTTCCCCAATAGGACGAAGTGTTTGCACCAGTTCAGGGCGATGGTCCACTGCGGGTCCTCGAAGGGATCGGCCTTCCAATCGATTTCCCCCTCGAAGCGAAAGGGGGGGAAGCCCAGGATCTCGAATTGTCTCTCGAGAACCTCGTTGGCCTCCTTCAAGAGAAGGGCGCGTTGGTTCGGAAGGAAATCGCGATAGGTATTGCCTATTTCTTTGTCCTGCCAGCCGGGATAGAAGGGACTGCCATCCAGGGCGCAAATCAATTTCCCGATGGGAAGAGCGGAGATGTTTTTTTCCCCGGGCAAGGCGAAGGGGCGGGGAAATCTTTTCATCGAGCGAAAGAAGACTTCCTTGCGGACTTTGTGGAGGATCTGGAAGGGGGTCAGGCGGGCGATCGCCCGGACCATTCGCATCTTCACGCGGATATCCCCAAAAAAAGCGGCAAAGTCTTGCCATAGGCGATCAAGCGGTTTCTCGCCGCCTTCTTCCAGAGGAAAGGCAGGTTCAGCAACATGAAGAAGAGAAGGCCCGGCAAGAGCGAAAAGCGAAGAAAGGGCAGCTGATAGGGGTGGTGCTTGCGGAAGAAGTGGAGGAGAGAGCGGTGCCTCTCGACATAAGAGAGGACCGAGGCGTTTTCACTGCTCTTGCCCGTGAAATGGGTGAGCGTGAAGAAGGGGATGAAATGGGTGGAATACCCGGCCTCCTTCAGGCGCAAGCAGAGATCGATCTCTTCGTAGTAGAGAAAGAAGTTTTCGTCGAAAAAGCCGACTTCCTCGAGGAAAGAGCGGCGGACCATCAGAAAGGCGCCCAAAAGCCAATCGACCTTTCGGGGTTCGTCGTAGGAGCGCGACCTCTCCAGTTTTCCGCCGAGCAGGAATTTGGTAAATCCGTTCATCGGCAAGAACTTCTTGAGGCCGTAAAAGGAATAGACTTCACGGGGAAAGCTGGGGAAATCCTTGCAGGTGTACTGGAGCCTGCCGTCGCCGTAGAAGACCTTGCAGCCCGCCGCACCGGCTTCTTCGTTCTTGTCGAGGAAGGCGACCATTCCCTGAAGGCAACCCGGATGGAGGACGGTATCGGGATTCAGGAAAAGGACATGGCGGCCACGGGCCTCTTTCAACGCCAGGTTGTTGGCTCGGGCGAAACCGAGGTTTCCCCCCGCATCGATCGCCTTGACCTGGGGAAAATCTTTTACGACGGCTTCCAGCGTCTCGTCCTTCGAGGCGTTGTCGACGAGAAGGACTTCGATCTCGAGGTCGACGGCATTCTTGTAGATCGAAGAGAGGCAATTCAGCACGTATTCCTTGACGTCGTAGGAAACGATGATCAAGGAAAGATCGATGGACCTTTCTTTCACTTTTTCATTTTTTGCGGAAGACATACCACCCCTTGCCGTTCAGAAGATACCAGTGCGCTTTAATGATTCGGGCTGCCAGGCGTTGAAGGACATGAGCCGGACCGCCGTACTCCTTGATGACTTTCGCCGTCTCCTCCCTCGCTACCTGGGGGATGGTGGACGTCTTCGCCGCGGCATGGCGGCGGAAAGCGCCCAGATAGCGATCGATGTGGCGAACCTTCGATGTGAACGCCAGGATGCGCAGGAAATACTCGTAGTCGAAGCAAAAATGCAGGTCTTCCCGCAGGAAACCGATCCGGTCTAGCAGGGAACGCCGCCAAAACAAGGCCTGGTTGTGTACCTGTCCCGGAAAAGCCACCTGTAGCCAGAAGCGGGTGGGCGCGGTGAGCCAAACCTCCTCTACTTGGTCCTCTGAATCGATCAGGAGAATATCTCCGTAGAGCGCTTCGGCGTCGGGATTCTTCTCGAACGCTTCGGCAAAGGCCTTGAAAGCGCCCGGGAGAAAAACGTCGTCGGAGTTCTGGAAGGCGACCCATTCCCCGGTGGCGCGGCGCAACCCCTTGTTGATGGCCTGGGACTGCCCCTCGTCCGGCTCGGAGACCCAGTAGGAAAGGTGCTTCTCGTACTTCTTGATGATTTCTCGCGAGCCATCCGTGGAGCCCCCGTCGATCACGAGGTATTCGAGGTTCGGGTAGCCCTGGTTGAGGACGGAGAGGATGGTTCTTTCCAGGAAAGCCGCCTGGTTGAGCGAGGGGGTGACGATGGTGACGCGGGGGTAGGTACGGTCGCCAAGCACCTCGGGGCGGAAAGAAGAAGTGAACTCACGCAAAAAACCAGTCATCGCTTCGGTGTCCGGCGCGAAGGCGCTGGAAAACGGATCATTTCCCATCGTAGGCATTGCTGGAAAAGAAGGGGCTGTTCTTTGGCGCGAAGAAGAGATCGACCTGCCAGAAGGCGCCGTCGAGGCGATGCATCGGGTCACAGAGATCGACGCACCGAAAGCCTTTCTGCTCCAAATAAAAGCAGATCTCAGGAAACCGTCGGCTTCCCCGGGCCACCTGGAAGTTGTAGGTCTCCACCACGATGAGGGCGGTCTCGGCCAAAGTCTTCTCGGCTCCCTCGAAGATGGGGATTTCGAAGCCGTGGGTATCCAATTTCAGGAGAAAGGGGCCCTTCAGGGCTTTTTTCGCGACGCAGCCGTCGACCGTCACCGCGGGAAGGCGCGTGGCCTTCTCCAGCGGTTCGTGGGAAGCGAGACCGCCAAAGAGGTCCTGGTCGTCGAAGAAGACCTCCCCCTCGCGATCGCTGGCCGCCGCGAGGACGTAGTCCACGGAAGGCCGCCGGGACTTGAACCGCTTCAACTCGGGCTCATGGGCCTTCTGCGCCTCGATCAAAAGATAGGAGGCTCGGGGATAGTGCCTCATGACCCTTTTCGACCAACGCCCGTCGGAGGCACCGACATCGATCACCCCGGCGAGGATAGTTCCTCGCTTCTTGACCCGTTCGAGCGCCTGTTCCAGAGAAAGATCCGTCCCCAGCCAGGAGGCGAGTCGGCGGCGAATAAAACTCATTCCCATTCCTGCTTCCCGTGATCGAAGCGAAAAATCTTCCCCATCCGTTCCTTGACGAAATCGGGCGCAAGCCATATCGCTCGCTCCAAGAGGGCTGCCATCGCGTCGAGCGAATGACTTCTCTTCTCGACGAGCGAGAGTTGCTCCGTCCGGTAGGCTTCCCGGTTCTCGCTCAACTGTCCTCGCTGGCGCTTGAACCCGCCGAGCCAGGTCCCGACCACCCTCAAATCCGTTTTCTTCGCGAACTCCATCCAGAGATGGTAATCACCCGCATAGCGTAGGCTCGCAAGCCGCTCGAGGTCGAGGCCGTCCATCAGCGAACGATCCCAGAAAGTCGATTCTTGCTGCAAGGCGGGCAATCTTTCCCCGTACCAGCCGAGTTCCAGGAAGCGTCGGCGATAACGAAAGGGCAATCGGACCGAAGTGAAGTGAGAGGACTCATTGTAGACCACCTGGAGGCCGGTTAGCCAGCGGATATCTTTCTTTAAGAGTTCCTGGACCACCTCGAAGGCAAAGGGGGAATAGGTATCGCCGGCGTTGAGGTAGGAAAAGACCTCGCCCGTCGCCAGGCGGATTCCCTTGACCAGGGCCTGGTACATGCCTTCGTCCTTCTCGGAGAGGATCCGGATGTCGGGATGCCTCAGTCCGGTCACGAGTTCGACCGTGCGATCCGTCGAGCCGCCGTCGCAAATCAGGTATTCCAGCTTCGCCCTTCCGGAGAGAACGGCCGTTTGCCGGAGGATCGAATCGACCGTTTCGAGGATGGTATTTTCGGCGTTGTAGCAGGGAGTGACCACCGAGAAGGTCTTAATTTCCATCGTTCGGTTCTTTCAACGAGAAGTGGTCCGGGATCACCCTGGAGGTCAAGGAAAGCCGCGGGATCCAGGAGAATAGGCGATAAAGGCGGCGGTCCGTCAAGACCTTGAAGGCAAGGGGCGACATTTTCTTGTCCGTGAACATGTGGATCGAGCCATGGGAAAAAAAATTCAATCCGAGCTTTTCGGCGATGAGGCGCAGGGTTCTGGGCTGGAAGAAGGAGATGTGCTGCCCGGTTTCGAAGGCGTAATACCACCAGGAAGGAGGGGGCGGCGAACCCTCGAACAATTCCGTGGAAAAAAGGATCGTCTTGGTTCGGGCGGTCGACAGGGATTCGAGCAAGAACCCGAGGGGATCTTCGAGGTGCTCCAGCACCTCGAAAGCCGTGATGGCCGAAAAGGAATCGCCGGGGACGAACTCGAAGCCGCGGGAAAGCAAATTGGCGCAGTACTTGTCGGTCCAAAAAAAATCGAAGCCGACGTCGCGCATCAATCGGGTGAAGAGGCCGTAACCGCCGGCGACGTCGAGGTATTTCCCTTCGGAACCGAAAAGGAAGAAAAGCAAAGGGGAAAGCACCCGGNNTTTCGCATCGGAAGTAAGAAACCGAGTGGCGAGAAAGGAGCCTTCCTTCGAAAGCGCTCGACATCCGGTTTTCACAGATGGGACAAAGGATTTCTTCAACTTTAGCGGTCAAAATCAGTCGATGCTTTCAAGTAGCTTTTCAATTCTCGCGGCACCCAAAAATCGCCTGGCAGTTCGGGCGAACTTCCCGATCTCAGATTATATCATCCGCCATGAACCGCACCACGTCATCGACCCCGAAACGAGCCCGCCACCCGAGTTTTTCCGCCGCTTTCCCCGGAGCCGCGAAACTTTCCGCCAGGTCGGTCGGTCGAAACAACTCCGACCTCGACTCGGTGTGCGCGGTCCAGTCCAGACCGAAGGCGGCAAACGCCAATTCGATGAAGCGCTCCAGGCAAACGCTTTTACCGGTCGCGATGACGAAGTCGTCCG
>DOBT01000268.1 GCA_003503675.1 Cyanobacteria bacterium UBA8530
CTTCCAACACCTGAAGATCCGGCGCCAAATCGGCGTAGGAGTTTCCGATTTGGTCTTCTCCGATGTTGACCACGAGCAGCATGGGTTTCTGGGAAAGGAAACCGAAGCCGCGGATGGAGGAGGACTGGTCTTCGGTGAGGGTGAGGGTGCGCAAGGGCTTCTCGGCCTCGAGGGTTTCCTTGCAGAGGCGCAGGGTTTCTTCCTCGGCGGGGTGTTCGGGTTTGCGATTGCGCTTGAGTCCGGCCTCGATCTTTTCCAGGCGGCCTTCGACGGCGATCAGGTCGGTCAAGATCAGCTCGGTCTCCAGGATGTTGAAATCTCTTTTGGGATCGATGGTTTCGCCGACGGACAGAACGTCGGGATCCTCGAAGGCACGGACGACGTGGATGAGGGCATCCACCTTGCGGGCGGGATCGAGGAAGCTTTCGCTGCCCTTGCTGGCAGAGCCCTGTTCGAAGCCGGCGATGTCGAGGTATTCGACGGTGGCGTAGATGGTTTTCTTGGGGTGGTACATCTCGGTCAAAAGGTCGATCCGGGGATCGGGCACGCGGACGACCGCGAGGTTGGGTTGGTTGGAGGCGCCGAAGCCGCCGGTCTTGGCCGTTGAACGGGTGAGAGCGTTGAAGACGGTGGTCTTGCCGACGTAGGGCAGGCCGATGATTCCAAGCCGCATGGGATTCCTTTCTGCGTTTATCCGAAAATTTCTTCCAAAACCTGGGCGATTCCCTGCTCTTCGATGGAGGGCGCCACTTTGTCGGCAATTTTTTTCAATTCTTCAGGGGCGTTGCCCATGGCGACGCCGAGGCCCGCGAAGGCCAGCATTTCGGCGTCGTTCATCCCGTCCCCGAAAGCGATGATTTCGGCGGGCTGGATATTAAGCTTGGCCGCCACGTGGGCGAGGGCCGTGCCTTTGGTGACCCCGAAGGGAGCGAGTTCGAGGAATTGGGCTTGGGATTTGGTCACGTAGAGGGCTTCTTCGAAGCGTTCGAAGAGAATCTTATGCCAGCGGTCCGCTTCTTCCACCGTTCCGATGGCGAGTAGCTTGGTCGGGGCGGTCGAAGAAAACAAGAAATTTTCGAAGCGGGGAACGATGAGGGGGGTGACGCCGGTGAGTTCGAGGTAGGCCGCCGCGGCGGGGGTCATTTCCTCGATGATCAGGTGATGGTCGACATAGAGGTTGAGGTGCATGCCGGAGGTGCGAAGGGCATTGATGGCCTCGAGGGTTTCAGCCAAGGGCATGCGGTGGTGCCAGATATCCCTGCCGCTCTTCGGGTCGTGGATCACGGCGCCCTGGTAAGTGATGAGGGGGGTGTCGATTCCGAGGGAGGTGGCGAAGGGCAGGGTGGCGGGGAGCATGCGTCCGGTGGCCAGCACGATTTTCGCCCCCCTCGATTTGGCTAGCTCGAAAGCCTGCCGAGTGCGGGGGGGAATGACGAGGGTATGGTCGAAGAGGGTCCCGTCCAGATCCGTGGCGACGAGACGATAACTGCGTTTCACTGACACCCCATCCCTGATTTCTCATCCCTGAGACGTTTCAGCTTATCCCAAGAGTTGAAAAAAAGCCAGCGGGCGATCGCGTGTCGAGGGCATGGTATAATTTTCTTGTGGAAAAACAAGAAGTGAGAAGCAATTCAATGGAACATAAAGATATCGTCGCCGACCTTCATACCCATACCATCGCCAGTGGCCATGCCTTCAGCACGGTGGCCGAAATGGTGACGGGCGCCCAACAAAAGGGCCTCAAGATGCTCGCCATCACGGACCACGGGCCCAATTTGCCCGGCGGCCCCCATCTCTATCATTTTTCGAACGGCCACATCATCCCTCGCCAATACCCGGGTCTCGAACTCCTGTGGGGCGTGGAGGCGAACATCGTCGACGTCGAGGGCAACCTCGACGTACCCGAGCAATACCTCGACCTTTTGGATATCGTCCTGGCGGGGTTCCACCCCGAAGCCGGCTATGACAACCGCGGGATCGAGGACAACACCCGCGCCTTCATAGCCGCCGTCCGTCATCCCCGGGTCCAGATCCTGACCCATCCGGGCAACCCTTATTACCCGGTCGATTACGAGCGAGTCATTCCCGCGGCCAAGGCCTACGGAACGGCCATCGAGATCAACAACTCCAGTTTCACCGGTTTCCGGAAGGGCTCCTTCGAAGTCTGCTGCGAGGTCGCCAAGATCGCCAAGCGCCACGGCGCTCCCCTGGTCATCAACTCCGATGCCCACATCGCTTGTCAGATCGGCACCTTCGACAAGTCCCTCGAGGTCGCGCGCATCGCCGGGTTGGAAGTGTCCGACGTGATCAACACCTCGATCGAGTCCATCCGGGCCCATCTCAAAGGGAAGAAAGCCAGGGTCGAGGCTTGCCGGTGAGCGAGCACTCTTTCCTGATCATCACGGGTCTCTCGGGCGCGGGCAAATCCATGGCCGTTCGCTGCTTGGAGGACCTCGGCTTCTTTTGCGTCGACAACATCATTCCCCCGCTTTTACCCGCTTTCGTCAAGCTGACCTTTCCGCGCTTCAATCAGGTTGCGGTGGTCATGGACACCCGCGGCGAAAGCTTCTTCGACGAGGCCGTCTCTTGCCTGGACGATCTGAGGCCACTGGGCTATCCTTTCCAGATCCTCTTTCTCGAGGCCTCCGACGACGTCTTGCTCAAGCGCTTCAACGAGACCCGCCGGCGCCATCCCCTCTTCGGGAACGCTTCCCTGCTCGAGAACATCGGTCAGGAACGGGACAAGTTGGCCGATATTCGGATTCAGGCCGATGTCATCCTCGATACCTCCAGCCTGAGCCCCAAGGAATTCAGGGAAAAAATCATCTCGAACTTCATCCTGCCGGAGCAGGTGACTCGTTCCCTGCAGGTGACGATCAAGAGCTTCGGCTACAAGTTCGGGACCCCCATGGACGCGGATCTGGTCTTCGACGTGCGCTTTTTGCCCAACCCCCACTATGATCCCTCGCTGCGGCCCTTTACCGGTTTGGACAAGGAGATCCAGGAGTTCGTGTTGGGGCATCCGGTCACCGAAGAATTTTTGGAGCGCTTCACGGATCTGATCAATTTCCTGGTGCCTCACTACCGTCGCGAGGGGAAGACTCATCTGGCGATCGCCATCGGATGCACCGGCGGACGCCATCGATCGGTGGCGATCGCCCAGTACCTCGCCAAATACCTCCAGGAAATGGGCTACCCCACGGTCGAGCAACACCGGGACATCGAGCGGCAGCCCGACTACTACGGAGCTGCAAAAAACCTCCAATGAGGCGCCTGTTCAAGTGGCTGGTCCCCGGATTGAAAATCAAGCGCTGGGTCTTCTTGACCCTGGCGGGGATGCTCTTGGCCAACATCGGCGTCGCTTCCCTCACCCTCGCCATTTACGTTCACCTTTACCGCGGACGCCACGAAACCCAGCTTTTTTGGCTGGGCGCGCTGCTGCTCGCAGTGGGGGCGGTCCTTACCTTCCGGGGCGCCCGCCGAACCATTCGTTCGGTGGTCCAGGCCATCGCTCCCATGCGGCGCATCGGACTCCTGGACGCATTCTACGAGAATCGAACCAAGAGCCGTGGCCCCAAGATCGTCGTCATCGGGGGGGGGACGGGCCTTTCCACCGTGCTGCGAGGCCTCAAGCACTATTCCGAGAACATCACCGCCGTGGTGGCCATGGCCGATGACGGGGGCAGTTCCGGGCGCCTCAGAGCCGACCTCGGGATGTTGCCACCGGGCGATATCCGCAGTTGTCTCACGGCTCTGGCCGAGGAGGAAGACTTCCTCACGCGGCTTTTCCAGTATCGCTTCGACAAGGGCGAACTGAGCGGCCATTCCTTCGGCAACCTTTTTCTGGCGGCCATGAGCGCCATCACGGGCGACCTGCCTTCGGCCATCCGCCAATCGAGCAAGGTCCTGGCGGTTCAGGGACAAGTCCTGCCCGCCACGCTGGATTCCCTCATCCTGGTCGCCCGCCTCCGTGACGGCCGCATCGTGCGCGGGGAGTCGACCATTTCGAAGCTGCCCGACCCCATCGCCCAGGTATGGCTGGAACCCCAGGAGCCCCGGGCGCTTCCCGAGGCGGTGAATGCCATCAGGGAAGCCGATGCCATCATCCTGGGGCCCGGAAGCCTCTACACCTCGATCGTCCCCAACCTCCTCATTCCGGAGATAAGACAGGCCCTCCAGGCCAGTCGCGCCCACAAGATCTACATCTGCAACGTCATGACCCAGCCCGGTGAAACCGATGGCTTCCGTGCCTCCGACCACGTCAGGGTCCTGAGGGCCTATGGCGCCGATCTTTTCGATGCCGTGATGGCCAACCGCCAGCTCCCCTCTCGATTGCTCGCCAATTACCAGAAAAATGAGCAGTTCCCCGTCGAAATCGACGAGGATTTGCAAAAATTCGGGGTGAGGGTCTTCGTCTCGGATCTCCTGGACGAAACCGACCTCGTCCGTCACGATCACACGGCGCTGGCCCGTTCGATCATGGATTGGCTGGCCTTTTCGAAGGGGGAGACCGCCTTGGGCTCCCTCACCTGCCTTTTCGGAGAGAAACCTTGATCCGCGGTAATCCGGGGTTCAAGCCGCAAAGGAGTTCTTTTTCCTTTTCGAGCGAGGTGAGGAATCAGGTCGCCTCGGCCATAAGGCTGGATGATTGCTGCGCCCAGGCCGCGCTCCTCGCCCTGAGCAGCACTTGCGGCGGTGAGTCCAAGTTTTTGGACGGCGAGAACTTCCTCGTCTTCTCGGTGGCGAATCCCGCGGTGGCCCGTTCGCTTTTCAAACTGGTCAGGAAGATCTTTTCCGATCGCCCCCGCATCGAGCGTCAGTTCAGTCCCAAGCTCCGGAGAAAAAGGCTTTTTCGAATCTGGTTGAGGCTCGACTCCGTCGATTTCGAGCGGCTCGCTTCTTTGGAAACCCTAAAGAAACGGATTCGCCGGCGCTCCTGCTGCAGGCGCTCCTTTTTGAAGGGGGCTTTCCTCGGTTGCGGTTACATGGTCGATCCGGAGCGTGCCTACCACCTGGAGTTTTCCGCTCCCGAAGAGATGGCCGAATGGATCAGCGATCTGCTCGAAAAGGAGCAGATCTTTCCGGGCTGCTATCAGCGGTCGGGACAGTCCAACCTCACCCTCTACATCAAGAGCAGCGAGGAAATCTCGAGGTTTTTGGGCGTCGTCGGAGCCCACCGGGCCCTTTTGCAGCTCGAAGACGTCCTGATGTCCAAGGAGCTTCGCAACAACGTGCAGCGGGTGGTGAACTGCGAAACGGCCAACCTCGAGAGGACGGTGACGACCGCCGCCCGCCAACTGGAGGAAATCAAGTTTCTTCAGGAAGGGGGAATCCTGGGGGACTTGGCGACCGAACTGGTCGAGACCGCTTTATTGAGAATCGAACATCCCTACGCAAGTCTTCAGGAACTGGCGGCCCTGCACGATCCCCCCATGTCCAAATCCGCGATCAACCATCGGTTGAGGCGCATCGGGGAGATAGCGAAGGGGTGAGGGGGTACGCCGTGAATCCCTCCGCTCGCAAACCATCCGCGGCCCTTTTCGCTTTTTCCTCGTTTTCGTAGAGCCCGAACATCGCCGAGCCCGAACCGGAAAGAGAGGCGCCTAGCGCGCCCGAAGAAAGCAACTTCTTTTTCAGGTCCGCCAGGATGGGCAGGGAAGGGAACAGCGCCTCTTCGAAGCTGTTGCCGAGACTTTGGGCGATCTCCGAGAGGCTGCCTTTTTTCAAGGCCTCGAGCATGGGGGCAATCGAAAAGTGGCGGCGAGCCGGCATCTCGTCCAGGCGGGCGTAGGCCCAGGGGGTGGAGATGCGGACTTGGGGCAGGGCGACCACCAGAAACAACTCAGGCAAGGAAGGCAAGGATTCGAGAATCTCTCCTCTTCCTTTTCCCAGGGCCGTTCCCTTTCCTAGAAAGAAGGGAACGTCGCTGCCGAGCTTGGCGGCCATCCTTTCAAGTTCCCCTCGGGTCGAATGGGTTTCCCACAAGCGGTCGAGTGCCCTGAGGGTAGCGGCCGCATCGGAGGATCCCCCTCCCAGGCCGGCTCCCATGGGGACCTTTTTTTTCAGTTCGACCTCGCAACCGAAAGAGCATCCCTTCTCTTTTTTCAGGAGTTCCGCCGCTTTCCAGATGAGGTTGCTCGAATCGGTCGGCACATCGGGAGCGAGGCAGGTGATCCGGAAGGATTCCTTTGTTTTTCTGAAGCTCAATTCGTCGCAGAGTTCGATGGCGTGAAAGATGGTTTCGAGGTCGTGGAAGCCGTCGGGGCGGCGAGCGCCGATGGCCAGGAACAGGTTGATTTTGGCGGGTGCCTTTACGTGGAGGACTTCGTTCGAGGCCATGAGCGCCCTAGGAAACGGCTATCGAGCCCAAAAGATTCGCCAATTTCGCGAATTCGGGNNAGGACAGGGTTTCACCCCGGCGCCTGAGGTCGATCCCGCTCTCGAGCGAGGCTTCCTCGATCCTCTTTTTTTCGTAGCCGTTGGCCAGGAGGCAGTTCGAAAGGGTTTTCCGGCGCTGGGAGAAAGCGGCATGGACGACCTTGAAATATTCAGCCGGCGAAGAAACGTCTATTTCCGCTTTGCGGCGGGGGGTCAACCTGATCACGGTGGAGTCCACCTTGGGAACGGGATAAAAGGAGCCGGCCGATACTTTCAGCACCTTTTCGATCCGGGCGGCGTACTGGCAAAAGATCGAGAGAGTCCCGTAGTCCTTGCAGCCCGGAGCAGCGGCCATGCGGTCGGCTACTTCTTTCTGCACCATGATCACGATGGATTCGGTGAGAGGCTGGACTTGTTCGAGCGGCTCTTTTTCGATGCGGTCGGCCTGGAGAAGTTTTTGGATGATGGGGCTGGTGATGTAGTAGGGGATGTTCGCGACCACCTTGACGGGACCGGCATCGAGCGGCAGGTCTTCCCAGGGCACTTTGAGGAAGTCTCCCCAGACCACCTCGAGGTTGGAGTGTTTTTTCTGCAGGGGGAACAGGAATTCTTGCATTCTTTCGTCGAGTTCGACGGCCACGACCTTGCGAGCCGCATCGGCCAGTTGCCAGGTCAGAACTCCTTTGCCGGGCCCGATCTCCACGATCTGGTCCTCGGGAAGGATCTGGGCGGCTTCGACGATGCGGCGGGCGATGAGGGGATCGGTGAGGAAATTTTGGCCGAGGTGGTGCTTAGGACGCATGACTTCCGATCTTGGGTTCTTTTCCCTCGAAGAGGCGAACCAGGTTGGCGCGATGGCGGAAGACCACGTAGAGTCCTGCCATCGCGCCGAAGAGGATGAATTCCCAGGGTTGGCGGAAAAGGAACATCAGGCAAGGCAGCAGGATGGCGGCCGTGACCGAGGCGAGCGAGACGAAGCGCCCGATGAGCAGGACCAGAAGCCAAAAGAAGAAGAGGACTCCGCCGACCATCGGGGCCAGCCCCAGGAGCGTGCCCAAGCCGGTGGCGACGGACTTGCCGCCCTTGAACTTCAGGAAGATCGAGCGGCTGTGGCCGAGGATGGCCGCCGCGGCGCAGATGATGGCGACGCGGGGCCCCAGGGGAACGGCCAGGAAAACCGGCAAGAACCCTTTCGCGACGTCCAGTGCGAGCACCAGGGCGCCGGGAATCTTTCCGACCGAGCGAACGACGTTGGTGGCTCCGATGTTGCCCGAGCCCAATTCCCGGATGTCCACCTTGTAGAAGTACTTGCAGATCAAGTAGCCGAAGGGGATGGAGCCCAAGAAGTAGGCGAGAAGGAGCAGGAGGCCGATTTTCATTTTTTAGCGGCCCTTGAAGAAGAGGCGGATCGGGGTTCCCTTGAAACCGAAGGCCTCGCGCAGCTTGTTTTCGAGGTAGCGTTCGTAGGAATTGACCAGGTACTTGGTGCCGTTGACGGAGAAGTTGAACGCCGGCGGCTTGGTTCCCGTCTGGGCGGAGTAGTAGATCCTGAGGCGCTTGCCATGGACCGGGGGCGGACCGCTCATGGCCATGGCCTCGATGATCACCGAGTTCAGCAGGCCGGTTTTGATGTGTTGGCTGGCCGAGGCATGAACTTCCTTGGCCAGTTCGAGGATCTTGAAAATCCTTTGTTTGGTCAGGGCCGAGATGAAGACGATGGGGGCGTACTTGATGAACTGCAGCTCCCTTTCGACTTCTTCGCGGAAGGTATTCATGGTGTAGGCGTCCTTCTCGATGAGGTCCCACTTGTTGACGGCGATGACGATGGGCTTGCCCTCTTCTTCGGCGGCGTTGGCGATCTTCTTGTCTTGATCGGTCACTCCGTCGACGGCGTCGATGATGAGGATGACCGCGTCCGCCCTCTCGATGGCCTTGAAGGAGCGGACCACGGCGAATTGCTCCACCCCGTAGTCCACCTTGCTCTTGCGGCGGATGCCGGCGGTGTCGATCAGCAGGAATCTTTCCTCGTCCTTGATCAGAAGGGTGTCGATGGCGTCGCGGGTGGTGCCGGAAACCGAGGAGACGATCATCCGGTCGATCCCGAGCAGGGCGTTGGTGAGCGAGGATTTCCCGACGTTGGGCCGGCCGACGATGGCGATTTTCAGGTCCTCGAGCTCCTCGATTTCCTGCGGATCCGGCAGCTTCTCCACGATCACGTCGAGGAGGTCGCCGATGCCGTAGCCGTGTTGGGCGGAAATGGGGAGGGGCTCGCCGATGCCGAGGCCATAGAACTCCATCGTCACGGTGGATTCCACCTGGGGGTTATCCGCCTTGTTGACGGCGAGAACGATCGGTTTTCCCGAGCGGCGCAGGATATGGGCGATGTCGCCCTCGGAGGGATTGGGGCCGTCCTGGGCGTCCACCACCAAAACGATGAGGTCGGCTTCGGCGACGCCCACTTCGGCTTGCAATTGGATCGATTGGAGCATCTCATCGGTGGAGCCGGGGAGGATTCCGCCGGTGTCGATGAGGAGGAATTCGCGGCCGTTCCAGTCGGAGCGCAGGTAGAGGCGATCGCGTGTTACCCCGGGCTCGCCGTGGACGATGGCTTCCCGGCCGCCCACGATGCGGTTGATGAGGGTGGACTTGCCGACGTTCGGCCTTCCCACGACGGCGACGATGGGTAACCCCTTGATGATTGCGGTCATAAAGAACCTTCCGTAAACGACTGGAAGGGTTCTTCCTCCCAATATCCCAATACTGGCCGATCGGTTTTTTCCTTGAGGGTTTGGATCAAGAAGTCCACCACCGGTTGTTCGGTCGCCTGATGGCCGACCTCGAGCACGTTCAAACCTGCCGCCCTGGCGTCCAGTGCGGTGTGATACTTGCATTCCCCCGTCACGAAGAGGTCGAGTTTCTTCTCGAGCGCGGAATCGAAGAGGTCCGAGCCCCCTCCCCCGCAGAACCCGATCTTCTCGACCTTGTTCTCGAAACTCCCCACCAGGCGGAGGCTACTCGGTTTTAGAATTTTCTGGATTCTCCTTGCTATCTCGAGCACCGTCGTTTCTTCGACTTCTCCCCAGAGGCCGAAGCCGTAGGGTTCGCCGCCTTCGAGTTCGATCAGGTCGTAGGCGATCGCCTCGTAAGGGTGGCTGGCGCGCAGGGCTGCGAGAACTTCCTTCGAACGATCCTGGGGAACGACGACTTCCAGGCGCTCTTCCTTCACTTCCTCGCGCTTGCCGATTTCCCCGATAAAGGGATGGGCACCCTCGAGGGGCTTGAAGGTGCCGACTCCGCTCGAAAGGAAACTGGCTTCCTCGTAAAAGCCGATTTTCCCGGCGCCCGCCGCCCAGAGGGCCTCGGCCACCTTCTTCGCGCTATCCGAGGGCACGAAAACGACGAGCTTGAAAAAAACGCTTTTACCGGTTTGGAGCAGCAGTTTGTCGAGGGGCAAGTCGAGTCGTTCGGCCAGATAGCGGTTCAAAGCGACCGAATCCAGCGAGGTGTGAAAGGAAACGATCGTCACGTCGGAGCACAGGGCGGCAGAAATCGTTTTGCCGGGCTCTCGAGCGGTATCGAGTTTGTTGGGGAGCTTGAAAAAGAGGGGGTGATGGCAAACGAGCAGGTTGCAGTGGTTTTTTTTCGCTTCCGCGATGGCCTTCGAAGAAGGATTGAGCGAAACCATGATTCCCGTCAGGGCTTCATCCAGTCGGCCGACTTGAAGACCGCCGTTGTCCCAGGGGGCGGCGAAGCGATCCGGCGATACGGACTGCAGGAAGTCGTAGATCTCTTGCTTATACATGTAATTAAGGTATCACAGGCGATTCGCCCCTGTCCAGGTGAATAAGCGCATAGATGCGCGTGGCTCCGATGCTTTTCGCCAAACGATAGCGGAAGGAAAGGAATTCTAAGGAGCTGCAGGGCGGCCGAAAGGCCGGTGATTCCGGCGCCGACTATCGCGATCTTCAAAATAGGCTTTTCCTCTCTTCTTGAGCTTCGCATGCTAGCGTATTTTCAAGTCGATTGTCCATGAGTACCGCCAGTAGAGCCCTTCTGTTCCTGATTCTATGGTATACTTCCTAGTGGACGTCACGTTTCCGGACCAATCGATTTTCCATTCTTTTTGCGTCGTGCCCTGGATTGCAAGGGCAATTTCCGTATGGAGGACCGCTTTTGTCCCAAGCCAGCAATACCACCCCCCGGCCGCTCAGCGCTTCGAAAAACGCGAGTGGCCAGTGGCAAGTTGGTGGCTGTGACCTCGAGCAGCTTGCGGAGCGCTTCGGAACCCCCCTCTACGTTCTCGATCGTTCTTCACTCGAAAGGGCCTGCCAGGACTACCTGGCCGGCCTCTCCGATTATCCCGGCCCGAAGGAAGTCTTTTTCGCTTCCAAGGCCTTGCCCGTCGTCGCGATCGACCGGCTTCTCCATGAAATGGACCTGGGTATCGAGGCTTCCAGCGGAGGCGAGCTCTTCGTCGCCATCACCGCGGGCGTTCCCGGTTCGCGCATCCAGTTCAACGGCAACAACAAGAGCCTCCAGGAATTGAAGGAGGCTCTCGATCATGGGGTCGGTCGCTTCCTCGTCGATGGCATGGGGGAATTGACGGCCCTCTCCGAGCTTTCGAAAAGCTATTCTTTCAAGCCGTCCGTGACGCTGAGGGTCAATCCGGGCATCGATGCCCACACCCACGATTTCATCCGCACGGGGCAGGTCGATTCGAAGTTCGGCTTTTCGGACGACCAGCTCGAAGAAGCCTTCGGCTTTTTGGCCAATAAGGACTGTCCGCTCGATTATCGCGGTCTACAGGGCCATATCGGCTCGCAGATCTTCGAGGTCGAGCCCTTCCGTTTGCTGGCCGCTTTCCTCTTCGACAAGCTTCAAGCCGCCGCGGGCTTCGGCCTCGAAACCGAAGAACTCAACCTGGGCGGTGGTCTCGGCATCTCTTATCTTTGCGAGGACAATCCTCCTCCCATTCAAGCCTTTGTCCGAAAAATAGCCTCTTTCGTCGTGGAAGAAGCGAAAAATCGCGCCTTGCCCTTGCCTCGTCTCGTTTTGGAGCCCGGTCGCTCGATCGTGGGCACGGCGGGTTTCACCCTCTATCGGGTCGGAAACGAAAAGAAGGTGCCGGGAATCCGACGCTACCTCATGGTGGATGGGGGCATGCCGGACAACCCGCGCCCCATCACCTACGGGGCCCAGTACCTCGCCGATCTCGTTTCGCCGCGGGAGAGAGGTCTCGATACCGAAAGGGTGACCATCGCGGGCAAGTGCTGCGAGTCGGGCGATATCCTCATCGAGGACGCCGGTCTCGAGGCCTGCAAGGACGACCTCTTGATCGTCTGGGCGACCGGCGCCTATTGCTTCGCCATGTCGAGCAACTATAACCGCTTGCCCCGTCCCGCCATGGTTTTGCTGGAAAACGGCCGGGCCGAACTGATCCGCCGCCGGGAGACCTACGACGACCTGGTCCGCGCCGAGGTGGGAATATGAGCTACTGGGTCGAAGTCCTGCGGATGTTCATCGAAAACCTGCGCTGGCAGGATCTCGCCGACATCCTGCTGGTTTCCTTNNATCTATCGCCTCTTCATCCTCATCAAGGGAACCCGCGCCGTGCAGCTCCTGCGGGGCCTGCTACTGCTCTTCGTCGCCTACATGCTCAGCCGCGCCATCGGCCTCAACACCATCACCTGGTTGGTTTCCTCCATGGCGACCATGATCATCGTCGCCATCCCGGTGGTCTTCCAACCCGAGATGAGGCGCGCCCTTTCCCTGCTCGGGCAGGGGGAGTTGTTTCGCAACGACCTTTTGGACAAATTCGAGAAGGGGCAGGATCCCGCTCACCTCTGCGAGGAGCTCCTCGTCACCATCCGCCAACTCGCCGCCCTCAAGATCGGGGCCTTGATCGTCATCGAGCGGCAGACCGGTCTCAACGAGTTCGCCGAGACCGGTACCCCCATCGGGGCCGTCATCACGGCCGAGCTCCTGGTGACCATTTTCTTCCCCAACTCTCCGCTTCACGACGGGGCGGTCATCCNNACCGCGCCGCCATCGGCCTCACCGAAACCTCCGATGCCATCGCCATCGTGGTCTCCGAAGAAACGGGCGCCATTTCCATCGCGCTTCGAGGGGCTCTTCAACGCCACATCAGCGAGCGGGAGCTGAAAGAAGTGCTCGCCCTGGCCTATATTCCCGCGAAAAACCCTAACAGGGGCAGCCTTCCCATCGGGCAGTGGCTGAGCAAGAAGCTTTCGCTATGAATCAGAACCTGGGCTACCGCATCATCGCCGTGCTGCTGGCCATCGCGCTCTGGGTCTTCGTGGGAGTCGGCTCCCGCTTCGAGATCGGCAAGCGCAAGATCACCGTTCCCATCGAACTGAAGCGACCGCCGGAATCCCTGAGCCTGAAGACGGTTCCCGCCTACGCGGACCTGGTGCTCGAAGGACCGGTCCGGGCCCTGGATCGCCTGGCGGTGGACGACTTCGCCGTTTCCGTCGATCTCGCACGCCGCTGGCAGGAAGAGCACGCTTCCTTCGAACTGAACGTTCATTCCCCACCGGGGATCAAGCTCGTGGGGATCGAGCCCTCGCGGGTCATGGTCGTTCTTCAGAAGCGAAAGAGAAGCTAAATGAAACAAGCAAAGACCACCATCGATCGGTGGCCGGGAATCGATAAAGAACTNNCGTGGCGGTGATCATGGACGGCAACCGCCGGTGGGCCAAAAAAAGATTGCTTCCCAAAAACGCCGGCCACATCGCCGGAGTGGAATCCCTCAAGACGCTGGTCAAGAGTTGCCGCAGCCTGGAGATTCCCTTTCTCACCGCCTACGCCTTTTCGACGGAAAACTGGTCCCGCTCTTCCGAGGAAGTCGGCTTTCTTTGGAAACTCTTCGCCGAGGTCCTTTCCCGCGAAATCGACGGCCTGGACGAGAACCAAGTTCGCCTGCGCTTTATCGGAAACATCGAGGAGTTGTCGCCGGAGCTCAAGGCCATCGTCGCCCGAGGCGAAGAGCAAACGAAAAACAACGACAAGCTGTCCCTCAACATCGCCCTCAACTACGGCGGACGTCAGGAGATCCTTCAGGCGGTCCAAAAGGTCGTCGAGGCCGGGATCGAAAAAATCGATGAGAAGACCTTCGCTTCTTTTCTTTATACGAACGGGCAGCCCGATCCCGATTTCCTGATCCGGACGAGCGGAGAAATGCGCCTGAGCAACTATCTGCTCTGGCAACTCGCTTATACCGAGATCTTCGTCACCCCCACCCTGTGGCCGGACTTTCGCGAGGAAGACTTCCTCAAGGCCCTCCTCGACTATCAGGGACGAAACCGCCGCTTCGGGGGACGTCCTTGAGCCTGACGCTCTACTGGGGAGAAGATTCCTTTTCCCTTCGCAAGGCGGAAGAAGCCCTTATCGAGAAGATAATCGATCCGCAGTGGCGGTCCTTCAACCTCGTTCTTCTCTATGAAGCCACGCCGGAATCCATCGCGCAGACCGTCCTCACCCCTTCCTTCGCTCCCGGTTCCCGGGTGGTGGTGGTGCGCGACTATCCCGGCCTTTCCTCGAAGGGTGAGGATGAAGCGCCCCTGATGGCCCTCCTGGAGAGGGGCATCCCGGATGAAACGCACCTGCTTTTTTCGGGACCGTCCAAAATCGACGGAAGGACCGCTCTCGCCAAGGCCTTGAAGGAAATGGGGAAATTCCGCGAGTTCTCTAGAACGAAGTTCCCCAATTTCGAGGAGATCGCCGACTGGGTCGAGTCCGAGGTGACCAAAAGAGGCGGAAGGGTCGAACGGGAAGCCGCGGAGGCGATCGCCCTGGCGGTCGGCGCCGACCAAGGGGTGGCCACCCAGGAAATCGAAAAACTGCTCACCTACTCCAACACCCTCACCCTCTCCGAGGTGGAAGCCCTGGGCTGTGGAGGCGGAGGAGACGTCTTCATGCTGGCCGGGGCGATAGCCAACCGCGATCCCGCACGGGCCGTCGTCCTCCTGCGTCGATTATTGCTTTCCAGCAAGGGGCTCGTCATCCTGGCCATGCTCGGCACCACCATTCGCAATTGGCTCATGGTCAAGCTGTTGTCCAACACCCAGAAGAATCCCTTTGCGATCGCCCAGTCCCTGGGACTGAAATCGGACTTCCGCGTCAAAAAGGACCTGGAGGTCTGCCGCAGGTGGAAAACCGATCAGTTGAAGGCGGCGGTCCGACTGGTCCTGGAAGCCGACCTCGCCCTCAAGCAAACCTCCCAGAGCGAACAGTTCGTTCTCGAGAAATTGATCATCAAGCTCGTTTGTTTATAAAAAAAAGGCCCCCTCACAGGGGGTAACCACGAAAAAAGCCCGCCTAGGCGGGCCTTTTTCGATGGGTGTGAGAGGGATTAGAGGGTGGGGGGGATGATCGCTGCGGGGGCGGCGAGAGCGATGTGCTGTTCGGATTTCTTGCGGGCCTTGACGCTGATGCTTGCGACCTGGAACCTGGCGTAGCCGGCCTTGGAGGCTTC
This sequence comes from Cyanobacteria bacterium UBA8530, assembly GCA_003503675.1. Taxonomy (GTDB): domain Bacteria; phylum Cyanobacteriota; class Sericytochromatia; order S15B-MN24; family UBA8530; genus UBA8530. Next base: position 14,873 of record DOBT01000268.1, read on the forward strand.
GAGGGCGTAGTTGCCGGCCGCGAGGCGGCTGAAGTGGTACTTGCCGGACTTGTCGGAGCGGGCCCGGTAGATTTTCTTGGTTTCGATCGAGGTCAACTTGACGTCGGAGTCGGCGACGGCGGCCTTGGTGACGTCGTTGTAGGCCTTGCCGGCGATACGCCCCTTGGAAAGCAGGTCGGTGATGACGGAAAGGTCGGGGACCCACATAATCAGGGAGACGGTCATTTTTCCACCGGATAGTTCACCACGAACGAGCGCTTTTTTGTTGAGGTACTTGGAAAGCTTGAGGGTCTTGGCTTCGTCGGTGAAAAGGGGAAGATCGACGTCCTTCTTGAAGATGAAGCCTTCGTGGGTGGCCAGGTAGAACTCTCCGTCGCTGGTGGAGCGGACCATGCCGATGCGGGTCTTCAGTTTCCAGATATCGGACAAACCGGCGACGGCATAGGCGTCGAGGTTGCCGTCGAAGGCCAAGTCGGCTTCTTCGAAGTCGATTCCTTCCAGATCGGGGTTGGCGTTTATCGCGCGGATTGCCATGGCTTCGTTGCCGCTGAGGTCGCTCGAGGCCGATTTGGTCGAGATCCCGGTGGTCGTCAACGGGGTGGACGAGCCGCAACCGGTGAGCGTCATAGCGAGGGCCATCAACAATGCCAAGGTGATCGAAATCTTCTTTTTCATAATTTCCTCCTTCTCAAAACCCATAAGAGGATATCGAAGAAAGCGGCGGAAACTGACTTATGATGAGGGAAGGAATGGGTTAATCTTGCTTTAAGGGAAAAAAAAAGATCCGCCGAAAAGGCAGATCAATTGGGAGAGGCTATCTAGGCGTTCTTCGCGACCGCCTTGGCGAGCCTGGATTTGCGGCGGGCCGCGGTGTTGCGGTGGATGATGCCCTTGCGGGCCGCTTTATCGATCGTGCTCATCGCGACGGAGAGCAACTTAGAAACGGCTTCGGGTTCCACTTTGGCGTCGCGCACGCGCTTGATGCGGGTCTTCATCTCGGATTTCACCGCCACGTTCCGAAGACGGTTGCGCTCGGCTATCTCGACGCGCTTGATCCCCGATTTGATTCTCTTTGCCATGTTTTCACCTCCTCGCAATGGAATGGACAGGAAGCAATGATAGCACAGAGCGAGGTGGAAAGGAAGCGTTTGTTAGGTGTCAGCGCTTCGTTCGCTCGAGCCCTTCTCGGGCGTCGTCGGAAAACTCGCTGTTCGGGGCGAACTCCAGATAGCGCTGGTAATGGGCGCGCGCCCCTTCGAAATCCCTTTTCTTTTCCAGGATGCTTCCCAGGTGGAAGTAAGGAAGGGCGACGGTGGGGTCCAGGGCGATCGCGGCCAAAAACTCGATCGCCGCCGAATTGATCTCGCCGGTTCTCAAAAGGGCTTCTCCCAGGCGGGAGCGGAAGACGGCGCTGCTTCTCTTGATGTTCTTGCCATCCTTGGTGTCCAGGTCCATGGCTCCGTTCATTCCTGGTTGAGCCCCCTTTCCCTCGAAAGACACCCCCATTTTCTTCTCTTCGGCGTGGATCTGAGCGGGGTTCAGCCTGCTGAATCGCCCTTCCTGCTTGGCTTGCCAAGAGCCTTTTTGCTCGTACTTCCCGTCGAAGGTCCCGCTCTCATTTTTGGCCTTCCCGGTTTCCGGGAGGCCGGAAAGGAGGGGCGAGGGGACCAAGGGGGGAAGGTTGTTCGATTTCTCGAGAGCGCCCACTTTTCCTGGCTCTCCCGAGTCATTGAAGTCTTGCGACATCCGCCCGGGGGCGGACAGGGAAAGGGTCGCGCTATCCAGGGATAGCCGTTTCTCTTCTCCGAGGAAGGTCTCGGTCGGGCTGGGCTTCAAGGCACCGGGGCGATAGGAGGGAGCGCTTTCGGTATTTTGAAGGGCTTCGGGAAGGCTGACGGCACCGGCCCCCCCGGGGTCGAGCGGCTTGTGCTCGAGAGGATTCGTTCCCGCTCCGAGGCGCCCCTTGTCCCCGATCAAGGCTTCCGGGATGGCATAGGCCTCGTTTTCAACGCTCCCGGAGCGGAGCCAGGGAAGGGGAATGAAGGGCTTGAGGGTGAAGGCCAGCCCCACGATCGAAACGAGGGCCATTCCGCCCCAAAGGAGAAGCATCCTTCGATCCTTCTTCTCTTCCTTGCGTTCGATCTCGAGTTCGAATTCTTTGTGGGGCAGGGGGGGCAAAAGGACCTCAATCTCTTCGCGGTAGCCCTGGAACTGCTCTTTCAAGGCGGCGATCACCTCTTCCGGAGAACAGAGGCGATGTTGGACCAGCAGTTCTCCCAAAGGATACGGCTGATCGACTTGCCAGGCGAGGGCCTTTTCGAGTTGTTCCCCGGTGAGGGTTCCCCTGGCGATCAGGATGGTGCCGAGACGGCGCTTTCCTCCTGTCAACTCGCGCGAGAGGTCCCTGGCATAGCGCTTGGCCCTTTCGATGACCTCGGGGGGACAGTGTTTCCCACTCAGAAGAGCGGCCTCGAGCGGAGCGCCGCCCGCTGCCCTGAGGCTGGCCAAGGCGGTGCGGTCGACGATCCCCCAACAAACGAGGATTTCCCCCAAACTGTCGGCTTCGGGCAAGGTCGGGCGCACGGGTTTTTGGCGCGCCAGCGCCTCCTTGACGGAGGCGGGCGAGAGACCGAAACGTTCGAGAAGGACCCCCAGGGGCTGAGCCTCATGCGCTTGCCGAGAAAGCGCCTGTTTCAGAATCGATTGTTTTTGTCCGGCGGCGAGGAACCCGATCCGCTCGGAAAAAGGCCGTGCAATCCCATGAGGAAGGCGCCCTCTCCCGATGACCGCCTCGATCATCCGCTCGAGCGTTTCGAGGTCGAGGCGCAGGAGGGTCGTGCCGAGGGTTTCCTCTTCCCGACGCTGCTTGGCCGCCTGGAGCAGGGTTTCCTTCGGGAGGAAGCCCGATTCCAGGAGAAAAGAAGAAAGATCGGCCTCGAAAGGCTCGTTCCATTGCAGCATTTTCTGGGTTTCTTCGAAAGAGAGGGTCCGGTTTCCCGTGGCCTCGACCAGGCGGAAGAAACGGTCGTTTTCGAGCGGAACCAAGGCTTCCTTCGGAACGACGGGCAAGCCCTCGTGGAGAGGAAGACAGAGCCTCGGATTGAAGGCCCATCCCTTCCCCTGGGCGTATTCCACCCTGACCCGGTTGCCGTCGAGCCAGTAGAGGTCTTTGCCGATCCGGAAAAAAAGAGCGGCCGGCCTCTTCAGGCAAAAGGACTGGAGCGCCCTGAGCGGGAGAAAAGTGGAAGGGCCGGCCAGTTTCGCCAGACCTTGGCGGGCGTGTTCGCTCAGGGGTTCGATGCCCGACTCGATGATGAGGCGATAGGCACGTTCGGCATCGGCCTCCTGTCCGTTCCTTTCGTAGGCGCGCGCCAGCATCAGCCAAAGGTTCCCCTCGGTCGGGTCTTCCTGCAAGAGCGCCTCCAGCTGGCTCACCGCCTCGCCATAGCGCCCTTCCCGGTAGGCTTTTTTCGCTTTTTCCAGATTGTTCCGCCCGTCCATCGCCATTTATCCAGTGTACCAGTGAAAAGGCGATTGAAAAAATCGGTATAATGGAGGAAATCACTTTTGGTGAGGAGGAAAAATGAAAGGTTGGACCGATTGCCCCGAATGCCATGGCACCGGGATGGCGATCACTTGGAACGATAACGGCGGTCGGGTCTACGAACTGTGCGACGTGGAACCGGAAGAAACAGAGGAAGAAACCAAGTAATTGAAGAGAATTTTACTGCTGCATACCGGGGGGACGCTGGGAATGGTCCCCCTCAAGACCGGCAAGCAACTCAAGCCGGCCGCTTTGGCCGGCGAGGTCTTCAAATACATTCCCGAGGCCCTTCAGTTGGCCGAAATCGACGTGCGCATGATCTACAACATCGACAGCTCCAACGTCCAGATCTCCCACTGGCAGCTTCTGGCGTCCACCATCGAGCAGGAGATGGACAACTACGACGGCTTCGTGATCATCCACGGCACGGATACCATGGTATACACCGCCTCGGCCCTCTCCTTCGCCCTCATGAACCTGCCCAAGCCGGTGATCCTGACCGGGGCGCAGCGCCCCATCGCCGAGATAAGGACCGACGCCAAGAGCAACCTGGTCAACTCCATCGAGATGGCCACCTACGACATTCCCGAGGTCGGGCTTTATTTCAACAACCAGCTCTTCCGGGGCAATCGCGCGAAGAAGATTTCCATCGATCAATTCGACGCCTTCGCTTCCCCGAACTACCCTCATCTCGCCTCGGTCGGCCTCAAGATCCAGATCCATCACGGCTCGATTCGCCGACCGACCGGCCTCTTTCGGGTTCAGAAGGAATTCGCGGACCAGGTTCTCATCTTGCGCCTCTTCCCCGGAATGTCCCCCGAATACCTGCTGCCCTTGCTGGACAGCTCCATCGAGGCTTTCCTGATCGAGGGCTTCGGGGCCGGCAACGTCCCGGTCCTCGAAAAATCCCTGATCCCCTTCATCGAAAGGGCGACCGAGAAAAAAAAGATCGTGGCCTTGTCCAGCCAATCCTTCGAGGGATCGGTCGACCTCGAGTTATACGAGTGCGGGACTCTGGCCGCCCAGGCGGGGGCCATCTCCTGCGGCGACATGACGACCGAGGCCGCCGCCGTGAAGATGATGTTCCTGCTCGGGCAGTTCGAGGACACCCTCAAGGTGAAAAAGAACCTCAATCTGCCCTTGGCGGGGGAAGTCACCCGCAAGTTCGCCCGAAGGGCCCAGGATCGAGAGTGAAAAAAGTGAGAAGTGAGAAGGGGTTTCCTTTTTTTTCTCTCACTCCTGCCGAGGCGATCGCCATCCAGCAGCGCGACCGCCACAAGGTTTCCCTTGAGGACGGCTTCGGAAAGCTCGAGTTCATCGGCGGAAGCGACGTTTCCTCTTCCGGGGACGACTTTTTCGCCGCCTTCGTGGTCCTCTCCTATCCGGAGTTGGAGCTCGTCGAGGTGGCGACGGCTTTCGGCGAGTCCCCCTTCCCCTACATCCCCGGGTTGCTTTCCTTCCGGGAGATTCCGATCCTGTTGGAAGCCTGGGACAAACTTTCCCGCCGCCCCGATCTCGTCCTGGTCGACGGACAGGGCATCGCTCATCCGCGGCGCTTCGGCATCGCCTCTCACCTCGGGGTGACCCTCGATCTCCCCACCATCGGCTGCGGAAAGAGCAGGCTCATCGGAAAATACCAAGAGCCCGGTTTGAACAGGGGGGATAGCTCGGTTCTTAGCGACAAGGGGGAGGAGATCGGCCGGGTTCTGAGGACCAAAAACAAGGTGTCGCCTCTTTTCATCTCCCCCGGACACAAGGTTAGTTTAGGTTCGGCCGTTTCGATCGTCCTTTCCTGCTGCACCCGTTATCGCCTGCCGGAACCGACTAGATTAGCCCATCTGCAAGCTAACGCCGCCCGAAAGCAAGCTTTTTAGCCGTTCTTTTCCTTCTTCTCGCAAATCTCACTCCTGGAACCCTGAATGCGTACGGTATCCTTACGAACTTTTCGTTCGGTAGGGTATATCATCCATGGAAGGGAGGTGCTTTATGAGAGTTTCTGGGCTGAAAGAACAGCAATTCAATGCCTGGGAGCTTGCTTCCAAGCAATCGAAGGGTGCTGTCCAGCTTATTGACGATCGTAGGGCGCTCGCCGACGCCCTGGGCTTGAACAATAGCTTTGCCGAGTTGGCAGAGGACGTGAAGGAGCTCCGGGATCCCGGGAACTTCAGCAGCAGCGCCGCCTATTCCGAAGCCGTGAAGAAATTGGCCGCCGAATTCAACCGGGTGCTGGGTTTGGCGAAGGATGCGGGCTCGCCCGAGGGACAACAAACCCTGCGTCTTCTCAGGAAGATCTCCGACCAGCTTGCCATGGTTTCCGCGGACACCGGCCTGAAGGTCAAGAATGGCGGCCTCGAATTCGATTCCTCCATCGAGCTTTCGACGGACTGGGCCGCCGTCGCCTTCAAAACCTCTTCGGATAAAATCGCCGAAGCCCAACCCGGGATCAAGAAAGCCCTCGAGGCCAGTGCGGCACGCTACCAGGCCTCGATCGATCAGCATACCCGCAGCCAACTCTTCTTATCCGAAGCGACGAACCGCCTTTCGGTGACCTACGATTCCCGCGGCTCCGCCTCCCGCTTTTCGGGCTTCACCTCGATCTACCAACTTTCCTGAAGTAAAAAGCCCTGCTTCAGCAACGAAGCAGGGCTTTTTTTTGTTCTTAGAAGCGGGTGACGTTCCAACGGCGGCCCCGATCGTCGGGAGTCGCGTTCATGGCCGTGATGACCTGCTCGGCGGAATCGCTCTTGATGTCCACCAGGGAGTGGGCCGAGAAGAGTGAGATCGCTCCGATGGCGGCCGAGGTCAGGCCGGCTTTCTCGCAGATCATCCGCACCAGGTAACCCGGTTGAATCTGGCTGTTGCGTCCGAGGTTGAGACGCAATCGGGTCATCCCTTCTTCGCGCAGGGGCTTGGCGCCACGCTCGGGGCGTTCGCGCAGCTTGCTCCGCGTCGCGGTATCGCGAGGCTCCCTCTTGTTGGAGGGGACGAGCACGTCGTAGCCCACGGCCAGTTTGCCCGTGGTGGCCTGGAGGTCCTGCAGGAGGGCGGCTATCACCGCGGCGGGATCGATGTTGTTCGCCAGCTCTCCGGCGAAATCGGCCAAGTCTCCGAAGTTATTGGCATCGGCTCGGGAAACCAATTCCTCGAAGAAGCGCTCGCGCATCTTTTTCCGGACTTCTTCACCCTGTGGGACGGGCTTGATCTCGGCGGTCAACTTGGCATCCCGGATGATGGTCCGCATCTTCACCCGATCGAGGGGGGTGACGAGGTTGATGACCTTGCCGGGGCGCCCCATGCGGCCGGCGCGGCCGCTGCGATGGATGTAGGTCTCGACGCCGCGAGGGATCCCGAAGTTGACGATGTGGGTGATCCCGAGTACGTCGATGCCGCGGGCCGCCACGTCGGTGGCGACCAGCAGGGAGATTTGGCGCTTGCGGAAGGCGTCCAGAGTCTTGGTGCGCGTGACCTGGGGCAGGTCACCGTTGAGGTAGGCGGCCTGGAATCCCTCGGCGGTCATCCTGCGGGCGATCTCCTCGGTTTCCGCCTTGGTGTGGCAGAAGAGGATGGCGAGTTCGGGTTGTTCGAGATGGAGCAGGTTTACCAGGGCCTCGATCTTCGAGTCCTTGTGTATCTCGTAGAAGGCATGGCTGAGTGAAGTCGAAGCCTCCATCCCGGCGCTGAGGTTGAGGCGATAAGGCTTGCGCATGTAGCGGCGGGCGATCGTCTCGATGCCGTCGGGGAGGGTCGCCGAGAAAAGCAGGGATTGCTTTTCGGCGGGGAGTTTGCCGAGGATTTTCTCGAGGTCCTCCTGGAAGCCCATGTCGAGGATCTCGTCGGCCTCGTCGAGGACCACGGTGGTGCAGTTCGAGAGGTCGAGGGTGCCGCGATCGATGTGGTCGACCAGGCGTCCCGGCGTTCCCACCACCACCTGGGCGCCCAGGCGCAGGGCGCGCAGCTGATCCCCGTAGGCGGCTCCGCCGGTCAGGGTCGCCACGTGGATCCCCTGCAAACGTCCCGCCTTGGCGAAGACGAGGCCGACCTGGACGGCCAGCTCGCGAGTGGGGGCGATGGCGAGGATTTTGACTCTTTTGTTTTCCTTTTCGCCCATGTTGTCGGCTTCCATCCTCTGCAGGACGGGGAGAACGAAGGCGAGAGTTTTTCCGGTGCCGGTTCTGGACTGGACCATGATGTCCACGCCGCTCGAAACCAGCGGAAAGGTTTGGGCCTGAACTTCGGTAGGAGTGGTGAAGCCCCACTTCGATAGTGTCTCGGCCAGTTCGGGGCGGAGGTCCATCTCCGCGAAGGTTGAAATCATTGGATAATCCGTCTTTCTTTTTCTTTCATCGTTGTCCTCACTTCATTTTACCTCATCGCTGGCTCAAATGCTCTCTTTTCCCTGCGAGAATATAACAGCCAGCCCAACCAGGCGAACAACAGGGGGCCGCCCCCGACCTCGATCTCGTAGAGGAGGATGTCCGTTCCCGACTTGAGGTCCGGGGAGGGGAAGAAGGGCAGCACGATGGCCATAACCACCGAGAAAAGGCCGAGCAGGGAGATCGCCCAGGCGGAAACCGGGCCGCCCGGAACCCGATAGGGGATGAAGTAGGTGATCGCGGTCACGTTCATGAGAACCAGGTCCCAGAGCCGCATGGTCTTTTTCATGAAGGAACATCCCCTTTCCCAAGCGCTTCGCCGCTTTCAGCATACCATCCCTGGCTGTTGAGCTGCCGCCGTCTCGGGGCTATCATCGGGGAAAAGATGGGGGTTGTTGCGAAGGAGGAAGCGATGAGCGGGAATTCTTCCGAGCCGAAGCGGCGCAGCGCCATCGAGATGTTGGCGGCTCTGAAAAAGAAGCGGCAAGATCTCGAAGAAAAAGCGAGAGAAAGACTCGCTCAATACGATGCCCGGATCATCGCCATGGAAAACCGCTACAACGTCGAGATCAGCCTCGACGAAATGAGGGACTTCTATTCCATCGAGGAAATGGAGGAAAAACTGAGGAAACTGCGGGAGCGGGAGAAGAATCTCCGGCGCGCCCTCGAACTTTGTCAATGACCCGGAACCGCTCTGCGCGTTGACAAGGTCCCTCCGGTTCTGCGATAGTTTCCATGAGGCGTAATGTGCCTTTTCGATCTTTTTTTCGCTCAAAGATGGGGGAGTCATGTCGAAAAAATACCGTTTGGTCACCCGCAGCGATATGGACGGGCTGGTTTGCGCCGTGCTGTTGAGGGAGCTCGATATCCTCGGAGAGGTCAAGTTCGTTCATCCCAAGGACGTTCAGGACGGCAAAATCGAGTTCACCCCGGACGACATCACCACCAACCTCCCTTACGTGCCGAACGTCCACATTTCCTTCGATCACCATTCCAGCGAAATCACCCGCGTGGAAGCCGAGGCCCCCAACCACGTCATCGAGGCCCATGCCCCCTCCACCGCCAGGGTGGTCTACAACTACTTCGGCGGCAAGGCGCGCTTTCCCGATATCCGGGAGGACATGCTGCTGGCCGTCGACAAGGCCGACTCCGCCCAGTTCAGCCGCGAGGACATCCTTCAGCCCCAGGGCTGGGATCTGCTTTCCTTCCTCATGGACCCCCGCACCGGACTGGGGCGTTTCAGAGAGTTCAGGATCGCCAACTACGCCCTGATGATGGACCTCATCGCCTACTGCAAGAACCACACCATCGAAGAGATCATGCAGCTCCCCGACGTCAAGCAGCGCACCGACCTCTATTTCGCCCACCAGGAGCAGTTCAAGGCCCAGCTCATGTTCTGCACCACGGTACACAAGAACGTGGTGGTGCTCGACCTTCGCGAAGAGGACCCCATTTTCGCCGGCAACCGCTTCATGATCTACGCCCTCTTCCCCGAGTGCAACGTCTCCATCCATACCCTCTGGGGCCTGAAGAAGCAGAACACCGTCTTCGCCATCGGCAAGTCCATCTTCAACAAGAGCTCCAAGATCGACATCGGAGACCTGGCCCTGGCCTACGGCGGCGGCGGCCACGAGAACGCGGGAACCTGCCAGATCCCCAACGAGAAGGCCGAAGAGGTCCTCAAGGAACTCATCGGCCTCATCAAAGCCAACGGGTGAGAAGATTTTGAAGCGAGGGTCATTTTTTTCCTCTTTCGCCCTTTTCTCTTTCCTTTTCGGCATGCCCGCTTTCGCCGAAAAAATCCTCGCCCCTTCCCCGAAACCTCCCCTCCCTCAAACGGGAAGGGTCGTCCTGATCGGTGGCGGAGAGGAGGATCCCGAGATCGCTCGCGCCCTGGTCGAAATGGCGGGGGGAAGCCAGGCCAAGGTGGCCATCTTTCCCGTCGGTTCCCCGGCCACGGGAGCTGCGGTAGGGGCGGCTTACCAGCGCTTCTTCTCCAACTTGAACTGCAAGCAGGTTGATTCCGTGGCGGTTGCCGAACGGGCGGATGCCTCCGAACTGGGGGTCGTCAGGGCGATCGCCGAATCCGATCTCCTTTACTTCCCCAGCGGGAACCCTTACGGCATCTGGAGCGTCCTCAACGACACCGCTCTCCACGGTGGAATCCAGGCCGCCTGGCAGCGGGGGGCGGTCATCGCCGGCTCCGGCGCCGGCGCCGTCATCTGGGGCAGCCGCATGATCACCAAAGGAAAGAGCGATCTGGCCATCATGAGCGGCGAGACCCCCGGCAACGGCGGGCAACCGGGATTCGAGCTCAAAAAGGGGCTCGAGTTGTTCGAGCACCAGGTGTTCGATACCAGTTTCGTCAAAGAGAATCGCATCGGAAGGATGCTGCTGGCGCTCGGTCGGACTCCCGATGCGAGCGGGATCGGCATCGATATCCAGACGGCCGCCGTGATCGGGGTGGAATCCATCCAGGCCCTCGGCAAAGGGACGGTCGCCCTTTTCGAGACCGCTTCCGTCGAGATCAACAACGCCAAGCTGGTGAATCGCCTAACCCCGCTCGCCCTGAGCGGGATGAAAATGAGCGTCATCCATTCCGGTGACGTCTACGACCGAAAAAAGAAAAAAATCGACTTTTCTTCCGAACTCCCCCCACGTACCTTTAAGGGAAAGGCGAAGCCTTATTTGCTCGCCATCGGCTCNNGAGCCTGCCGATCGATCTCCCTTCGATCCGCGACTTTCTGCGGGTTTGCGGCGGCAACCAATCCTCCATCTTGATCCTTTCGGGAGAGGCGGCCCAGGAAAAAGCCAGGAAATGGCAGTCCTTTCTTTTGTTGCTCGGGGCGAGTCAGGTCAGTGTCCTGGGCGCCACCGATTTCAGCGACGAGGGCATGGCGGTCAACCTCCAGAAGGCGACGGGGATCTTCCTGCTGGATGATGGTTCCGGCACCCTGGCGAACGCCTTGAACGCCCAGAAGGGCCGCTTCGGGCTCTATGTTTACGAATACGCCGATCGCCTTCCCGTCGCGGCCGCCGGCAAAGGCGTACGCCTCTTGGGCGAGGCCTTTATCCCCGAGCCCCTGGCCATCGGAGCGACCTCGGGGCTGAAACTTCTACCCGGCTATGTCTTCGAGAACAACGTCTGGGGGCACAATTCCCTGAACCGCCTCTTTACCGGGATTTTCGAAGCCGGAAGGGCGACCGGCTTCGGTCTCAATGCCTTCAACAGCCTCACCGTCACGGGAGGAGCCGCCACCGTGGTCGGGAAGAGCCCGGTATTATGCCTCGACGCCGATGGGGTGACCGGCTTCAAACTGTCGGAATCCGCCGAACACCCCCCCGCTTTTTCCAACTTGACCATCGACGTCGTTCCCCCGCTGGCGATCTTCGATCTCGATAAGCACGCCCCGCGCTATTGAAGAGGCTCAAATGAGAAAAAGTCTTTTGTTGACCATCCTCACGCTTTTTTTCCTCGCCTCCTGCCGCCTGTCCGTCGTGGATTCCAGCGGCACCCAGATCAAGCCCACCATGAGTCCTTCCAGTCCGGTGCTCTCCACTCCCGCCTATCTCGGGATGCCTGCCCCCAACTCCCATCCGGTGCTCTCCAACCGCCTGGGGATGTCACTGAAAATCGAGCGCTTCGGCGGCAATTACTCCGCCGGGGTCGACCCGAGTCAGCCGATCCGAATCATGCAGCTCACCGACGTTCACTTCGACAACGACACCAAGGTAAACAACAAGACGAAAGACTTGATCTCGACCATGGTCAGCCGTTTCCGGCCGGACCTCGTGGTGGTGACCGGGGATCTGGTCTGGACCCTCTACAACCTCGCCGGGACCATGGGCTACCTCCAGGACTCGGTCAAGTTCATGAACGACCTCTGCCTCGCCAACAACTGCTACTGGGTCTACGTCCTGGGCAACCATGACGCCTACTACACCGACAAGGACAAGATATCCGCCTTCCTGACCCAGTACCGGCTCGATAGTCCGAACGGCCGATTGCTTTATGAGTCGGAGAGCCAGCCCGCTGACCTGAGATGGGGACGTTTCGCCCTCGAGTTCAAAAACCGATTCGATGGCACCCCCCTCTGGGAATGCTATTCCCTTTATACGGCGGAAGGCCTCAAAACCAGCATCAGCCTGGACGAACGCCTCTGGCTGGGCGGAGTCGCCGACTCCGGNNGTGACCAGGACGTTCCCGCCTTCGCCTTCTTCCACATCCCCCTCTCCCAATACGGCTCCCCCACGAATAACAGCGACTGGCATGGTTGGAAGGGGGAAGAGATTTCCGGTCAGGGCGAAAGCGCCAAAGTCCTCGATTCCCTGGCGAAAGCCGCGGTAGTCGCCTGCTTCGTCGGACACGACCACTTCAATCACTTCAGAAACCAGTGGTCCCTGGGCTCGCGCAACCTCTTCCTTTATTACGGACGTTACTCCGGCTACGGGGCCCCCGACGGCTCTTTGAACGCCATCGGCCTCAAGTACCTCGACTTTCCGCCCGGCTGCAACGTCATCGACCTCAACCTGCGGGATCGCCTCTGGACCTGCTGGCACTGGAACGAGAAACTGATCGATCTGAAAAGCCTCGACGCCGAACCGAAGGTGGATAAAAAGAGATGACCTCTCCGCACTGAGAGCATCGAAAAGGCCGTCTCGCATCATTCGAGACGGCCTTTTCGATTGTTTTATTTGCCGGCGATCGCCAGTTCCTTGATCCGAACGGTGGGGGTACCCACTCCGGAGGGGAAGAACTCCAGGTCGTTGCCGAGGGCCTCGATCGAGGCGAGCAGGGAAAGGAAGTTGCCCGAGACGGTGAAGTTCTTGATCGGGTACGTTTCTTCGTTTTCCGAGTAGCGGAAGCCCTGGGCGGAGAGGGAGAAGTCTCCGGAGACGGGGTTCGCTCCGCTGTGCATTCCGGCCACTTCGGTCACTACCAGGCAATCCTTCTTGAGTTCACAGGGGTCGGTCTTGCCGGGGACCAGATACAGGTTGGAGGGAGAGATGCCGATGGCGGACCGGTAGGAGGAGCGCGAGGCATGTCCGGTCGATTCCACCCCGTCGATCCGGGCGGACTGGCTGTTGTGGAAGAAGGACAGGAATTTGCCCGCTTCGACCACGGCCAATTTCTTGGAGGGGGTTCCCTCGTCGTCGAAGGGTCTGGAAGAGAAGCCGTCGTTCATGAGAGGATCGTCGATCAGGGAAACGACCGGGTTGCCGATGGTTTCCCCCAGCCTTCCCTTCAAGGGCGATTTGCCTTCCTGGGCCATGCGGGCGGAGAAGATCGAGACGAAGGTTTCCAGGATTTCGCAGAAGGCTTCGGGGACGAAGACCACCGGGTAGTCGCCGGAATTCACTTCCAGCGCTCCGAGCTTGGCCACCGCTTCGCGGGCGGCCTTCTCGGCGATCGTGGCTTTTTCGAGGTCTTCGAAGCGGCGGCTCGCCTTCACCTTGTAGGCGGACTGGGTTTCTCCCCCCAGTTCGGCCACGGCGCCGCAAGCGATCCAGGCCAGGTTGGCGGAATAGGAGCGATCGAGCCCCTTGGTGTTGGCGATGCGCACCAGGCCCTCGGAGTCGCCGCAGTCGGCGTAGGGAATGTTCTTGATCCGGGGATCGACGGCCAGGGCCTTCTTTTCGAGGTCCTTGGCCAGCTGGATCTTGCGGGTGACGTCGACTTCCGCGAGCGCCGGGGTGTAGAGGTCCAGTGCGGGAGGCGCGGGGGGATTGTCGAGGGCGATCCCCTTGTCGGGGGTGACCAGCTTCACGTTCTCGGCGGCTTCTTCGACGGCGGCCTCGACGGATTCCCGTGACAGGTTCTCGGTGTAGGCGTAGCCGTTGCGGCTGCCGTCCACCACCCGGATGCCGATGCCGGCGGACTCGGAAAGCAGGAAGTCCTCGATTTCACTTTGGAAGGCCTGGACCTTGAAGGACTTGCCGCTGCTGGCGTAGGCCTCGGCCTCGACTCCGAGCTTTTTGGCTTTTTCGAGGAACCAAGAGATTTCCCGATCGAAAGAGTTCATTTTCTTCATTGCTGCGCGTTCCTTCCGCCGACGATGATCTCGCTCACCCGAATGGGGGGTTGGCCGACATTGGTGGGCACGCTGCCGGACTTGGAGCCGCACATGCCCTGGGCATGGCCGAGTTCTTTGCCGACCATGTCGATTTTCATGAGGACGTCCGCCCCATTGCCGATCAGGGTGGCTCCTCGCACCGGCTCGGCGATCTTGCCGTTCCGAATCATGTAGCCTTCCTGGACGGCGAAGTTGAAGTCGCCGGTGGCGGGCTCGACGGAGCCTCCGCCCATCTTGCGGGCGTACAATCCCAATTTGACGTCTTTCGTCATTTCCTCCAGGGTGTTGGGGCCCGGGGCGATGAAGGTGTTGCGCATCCGGCTGGTGGGCGCGAAGCGATAGGATTCTCGCCTTCCGCTGCCGGTGGATTCGAAACCGGTCTTTTTACCGCCCAGGCGGTCGACCATGTAGGATTTCAGGATGCCCTTCTCGATCAGGACGGTTCTCTCGGTGGGGAGCCCCTCGTCGTCGAAGACCGAAGAGCCCCATTCGTTGCACATGGTGCCGTCGTCGATCGCCGTGACGCAGTCGGATGCGATCTTTTGGCCGAGCTTGCCGCAGAAGATGGAGGCTTCCTTGGCGACCGAGGTGGTTTCGAGGAGGTGTCCGCAGGCCTCGTGGAAGATCACGCCGCCGAAGCCGGATTCGATGACGACCGGCATCTTGCCCGAGGGGGCGTAGTCGGCCTTGAGCATGGTGACGGCGATGCGGGCCGCGTTGNNGCCCTCGGATGAACTCGAAGCCGGAGAGGCAGCCGGGGGATTCCGTCCCCGTCTGGGATTCCTTGCCGTTCGAGGCGATCGCCTGGATGGCGATGCGCACGTAGGGACGGAAGTCCCTGATCCAGATCCCCTCGGAGTTGGCGATGAGGATTTCCTGGACCTTCTCGGACAGGGAGAGGTCGACCTGGGTGACGAGAGGATCGAGGCCTCTCGCGGCCTCGTCGGCCTTCTTCAGCAGGGCGATCTTCTCTTCCTTGGGGACCGCCCGGGGGTGGACCTGGAAAAGATGGGGATAGGGGGTCTTGCTTTCCTTGAAGGCGACGCTGTGAAGCTTGCCCTCCCCTTTTTCGGCCTGGGCCACGGTTCTGGCGAGTGCCAAAAGGCCTTCCTCGGAGAGGTCGTTGGTGGAAGCGAAGATCTCCTTGAGGCCGTAGTGGACCCTCAGGCCAGCCCCGCGGTCCTGGCCTGAGAGGATGTCCTTGACCCTCTGGCCCAGGTAGTGGATCACCGAGGAGGTGCGGTCCTCGACGAAGATTTCGGCGAAATCGGCCCCGTTTCCGAGCGCCTCGTCCAGGACCCGCTGGATCATGCGGGGGTCGAGGGCGATCTGGGCGGCGGGGAGTGGATGGGCGGTCAGCAACTGCTCCTGAAAACTAGGCATGAAGACTCCTTTGTTTTCTTCGTTAAACAAGCGTTCCTTTCATTTTAACAGGATATGGAGGATCAGGTGAGGGCCTCGAAGGTCGCGAGCTTGTTGATGACCTCTCTGGCGCCGCGACTCCGCCTTGCGAGCTGGCCGATGCGCGCCTTGAGAGCGAGCGAGGGAACGGTTCCGGTGAGGACCGCCACCCGGTCGGTGACGTTGAGTTGAATCCTCTCCAGGGAAATCCCCTCTTCTTCCAGTTCCTTGCGGATCTCCTCGGCGATGGCGAGGTCGCCCTTCACGACGGGCGGAAGCACGATCAGCTCGTTGCGGATGTCGAGCAGGCCCGGCAGACCCCAGAGGGCCCGTTCCGCCCTCGCCCGGTCCCCGAGGCTATCGACCGTGCCGCTCAGGCTCAAGGTCCCGTCGAAGGCCTCGGTCTTGATGCCCACGGCTTCGAACCAGGCGTCCTCCGCGAGGATCCGGTCGGCCTTGTCGGCGAGCAGGTTGTCTTCCACCGGGCGCGGGGGTTTGACCTCGAGCATTCCGTCCATCTCGAGGATGCCGCGGTATTGGTTGGCCAGTTCGAGCAAAACGAGCTTTTGCCAGTAGTAGGGAACGCTGCCCCGCAGGGTGATTCGGTTGCCCCTCACCTCGATCGAGACGTCGGCGCCGATCAAGCGGGTGTCGTCGAGGACCGCCTGGATCAGTCCCGAGGAAATTTCCTCGTCGCTTCGCAATTCGATCTCCATGGACGACCTCCTCTCCTTTTTCTCGATGCTAGGCTCATCCTTTCCGGCGGGCATCGTGCGGGGTCGCCGAAAAAAAAGACTTTCTTTGATTTTTCAAGCAGCGAAGGGGCGATTGTTGATCCGATCGGCATGGTTTATCCTCTTGCGCAAAGGGGCGACAACAAGGGCACAAGGAGGCCTGTTTTGGGAAGTTGGAAAGCGATTTTTTTGGTTCTGGCTTTTGCTTTTTCCTTCGCGTCCCCTGCCGCGGCGATTACCTGGCAAGGTCTTACGCCGGCTCGCTCGAACTACGACGATGCGGTGAAGGCCTTCGGCAAGCCCTATCAGCAGCACCGTGTCGACAATCAGGTGGACATGTTCTCCTTCAAGACCAAGAATTCCGGTGACGGGAAGGCGCACGTCTTCGTCCAGCGCAAGGACAAGCGCATCTTGGCGATCGCCTTCGCCCCCCCGCAGTACCTTTCGCGCGAGGACATCCACAAGGCCTTCAAGGAGCCGGACGAGGTCATCCGGGACGAGGAAGGCCGGCTGATCGAGTTTTACGGGGACCCGGGCCTGATGATCAACTACGACGACGACGATAAATCGGTCAAGCTTCTGCTCACCTTGCCTACGGGAACGGCGGGGAAGAAGAAGACCCCGGTCTGATGTTCCGAACGGACAGCCTTCTTCAGGCAAAGCGCGCAACCCCGAGGAAGGGGGAAGTGCTATATTTCCCCCGTCGGGAGACCAGGGGGTCTCCTCCTGGAAGGGGGATCCGGTCATGATCATGAGCGATCGCACGTTGGTTTGTTCGGATTGCGGGAGGAACTTCCTCTTCTCGATCAGCGAACAGGAGTTCTATGCCGAGAAGGGGTTCCTGCACGATCCCAAGCGTTGTGCCGACTGCCGTGCGACCAAGAAACTCGGGGACGGGCGAGTCCAGGGCGAACTGTTCGCCGCGGTCTGCGCCCAGTGCGGCATCGCGACTCAGGTTCCCTTCAAGCCTTCCGGCGTTCGGCCGGTGCTTTGCCGGGAGTGCTTCAAGCTGAGTCGTTAGCCCTTGACGACCCCGAGGGGGCGCAGTCGGGCGATCCTTTTCGCCAGGCCCGCCCCTTCGACCACCTGGACGACTTCGTTGACGTCCTTGTAGGCATCGGGTGCCTCTTCGGTGATTCCGGAGCGGGAAGCCGCCCGGGCGATCACCCCCCTCGACTTGAGGAAGGCCTCGACCTCGTAGAAGTTCTGCCGCTCCCGGGCCTTCGTGCGACTGAGCAAGCGTCCCGCCCCGTGGCAGACGCTGCCGAAGGACCTTTCCATCGCTCCCGGCAACCCCGCCAGGATATAGGAATTCCGCCCCATGTCTCCGGGAATCAAGACCGGCTGGCCGGATTCCCGATAATCGGCAGGAATGTCCGGATGATTCGGAGGAAAGGCCCGAGTGGCCCCCTTGCGATGGACCAGTACCTCTCTTTCCTGCCCTTCGATGCGGTGCCGCTCGATCTTCGCGATGTTGTGGGCCACGTCGTAAACCAACGGAAGCTTGGCCCCCAGGACCTCTTCGAAGACCTCGCGCGTGCGGAAAGCCAAAAGTTGACGGTTGCACCAGGCGAAGTTGCAGGCCGCCTTCATCGCCGCCAAATAAGCTTTTCCCTCGGAAGAATGGATGGGGGCGCAAGCGAGCTGCCGATCCGGCAAGACGATCCCCTCGCGCGCCATCACCGGTCCCATGAGCCCGATGAAGTCGGTCCCGACCTGATGACCCAGCCCCCGCGAGCCGGAATGGATCATTATGACGACCTGCCCCTCGAAAAGAGAGAATTTCCCCGCTATTTTTTCGTCGTAGATCTTTTCGACGCACTGGATCTCGACGAAGTGGTTGCCCGAACCGAGGGTTCCCAACTGGGCAAGTCCCCTCTTCTTGGCATGGTCACTCACCTTTTCGGGCGCCGCGCCGG
This sequence comes from Cyanobacteria bacterium UBA8530, assembly GCA_003503675.1. GTDB lineage: Bacteria > Cyanobacteriota > Sericytochromatia > S15B-MN24 > UBA8530 > UBA8530. Next base: position 32,918 of record DOBT01000268.1, read on the forward strand.
GAAGAAAGCCGCCCGCCTCGCAGTGCTCGAGATCCTCCAATAGGGCGTAGCCCCGCTTCAAGGCCCAGCGCAAACCTTGTCCCAACACCTGGTCCAGTTCCTCCAGGGAAAGCATCAGCGGCCCTTCCTTGCCGGCACCCGAGGGAATGACGCGGGCGAGATTGATTACCAATCTTTCGAGATGGGGCCGTACTTTTTCTTCTTCGAGGTCACTTCGGAGCAGGCGCACCCCGCAGTTGATGTCGAAGCCCACGCCCCCGGGCGACACCACGCCTTTTTCGAGGTCCATGGCCGCCACCCCCCCGATCGGAAAGCCGTAGCCCTGATGGATGTCCGGCATGGCTATCGAAGCCTTGAGAATGCCCGGCAGGGTCGCCACGTTGACGCATTGCTCCAGGGAAAGGTCATTCTCGATATCCTTCAGCATTTCCTCGCTGATGAAGATCTCGGCATCCACCCTCATGTCGGCCCGGTAGGAACGCGGGATCCTCCAAAGATAGGGATCGATCCGAACGAGCCTAGATGTCGACGAAGACCCTGCCATGCCACCCTCCCTCCCCTTTTTCGAGCTTCATCTCGTGATAGGTGATCGCCTTGACGTAGTAGGGGGTCTCGAACTTCGTTTGATCGAACTTTTGCCCCCCGACGCTCGCCTTCGCCCCGTGCTCGTCTAACTTTTCGAAATGGAATTCCCCCAAAAGCAACTGCTCGGAGTCAAAGAAAAAAAGGATTTCGGACAGCCAGTCGTAGAGCACTTCGAGGAGATCATTCCCTTCGACCTCGATCGAGACTCTTTCGTTCGAAGACAAAGAACGAAGGGCTTCCTCCCCTCCCTGCAGGAAAAGGAGGGCTCGGCCCGCCTGCACGAACGCTTCTTCGAGGGTTTCCCCCTGAAAGGAAAAACCGATGTCCGCCGGGTGTTCGAGGATTTCGAAAGAGCCCATTTTTCCTCCAGCCATTGTTTCGACATGTTAACATTATTTTGCTTGCCTGCTTGAGGGCCATCCCCTAGAATGATGGCGTCCAAAGAAAGGAAGGCTCATGGAAAAGATCTTCTTGCGATTGGCCCTGGTCTTTTGCTTTTTTACCTCGAACTCTCTCGCCTTCGCGGCGACTTCTCCCTTGCAGCAACGTGCCCAGGAAATCACCTTCTTCTTCTCCGCTCAGCCCAAGGGCTTCGAGAAGGTCTTCGCCGGCGGTTTTCTGGCCGCGGTCCCTCCCGCCAAGCTGGCCGAGGTCTTCTCCGATTACTTCCGAAGACTGGGACCCTGCCTCGGCATGGAAGAGGGAAAACAGGAAAATTTCAACTTCCTCTTCAAGGAGGCGAAGGTTCCGGCGAAAATCACCCTGGATTCGAAAGAGCCGGGACTGGTCGGAGGCTTTTGGCTCGGCAACCCGACTTCCAATTCGAAGAGCCTGGGGGGAGTCGTCGAGGATTTCAAAAAGCTGCCCGGCAAGGTCTCCTTCTCCCTCAGGCATATCGAAAGCAAAGAAAGCAAAGAAATGATTTCTTTGAATCCTCGGGAAGAACTCGCCATCGGCTCCGCCTTCAAGCTTTATTTGCTCGGCACCCTCACCGATCAGATCGCCTCGGGCAAGAGGAAGTGGACCGATATCGTCCCCCTTCAGGAAAAGTCGATTTCCCTGCCCTCGGGAATCCTTCAAGCCTGGCCGGCTGGCTCTCCCTTGACCCTTTACACCCTGGCGGGATTGATGATCTCGATCAGCGACAACACCGCCACCGATCACCTGCTCTCCCTGTTGGGGCGGCAGCAGGTCGAAAAGGAATTGAAGGAAATGGGGCATTCGGCTCCAAATTTGAACAGCCCTTTCCTTTCCACCCTCGAGATGTTCAAGCTCAAGGGGATTCCCGGAGAGGCGGAAAAATTCCTCGCCACGGACGAAAAAGGAAGGCGCCGCTTTTTGGACAAAGAGGTGGCCGGGTTGGAGCGCTCGCGCATCGATTTCCCCAAGAAACCCACTCACATCGCGGATATCGAGTGGTTCGCCTCCGCCGATGACCTTTGCTCGGCAATGGAAGCACTCTGGCGGAAGAGCGAAAAAGGGCCTGCCCAGGCTACCAGGGGAATTCTCGCCATCAATCCCGGCCTGAAGTTCGATGAAAGCAAGTGGAGTTACGTCGGCTACAAGGGAGGCTCGGAGCCCGGCGTCCTCAACATGACCTACCTCCTCCATTCCAGAAAGGGCGATTGGTACCTTCTTTCGGCGGGGTGGAACGATCCGGGCGCGCCGCTCGACGAGGGGCGCTTCTTCGGCTTGATGCAAAGGATAGAGGAGTTGATCCCATGACCGGTAGGAAACTGGCCTTTGGCCTGACGGTCCTTCTGATTTCCGGGTGCAGTGCCCCCGCGACCCTTGTTTTGAAGCGCCCTGCCGCAAGCTCCTCCTTGCGGGCCCTCAGCACCGCCGAATCCCTTTATCCCCTTTCGGTAGGCATCGAGTGGCGTTACCAGACCGTCTCGCGCACCGGCGACGGAAACGAGCGGCCGGGCGAAGATCACCGCTTCCGCATTTCGGAGTGCGCCGGTGGTCCCGAGGGGACTTCCGCGGTCATGGAGCGTTGGTACGGCGATCGCCCCTTCCCGGCCACCGCGATCCTGCGCACGGGCGAAAGCGTCGTATTGTCTCGTCAGGGCCATCCCGAGCAGGGCTCGATCACGATCCTGAAGTTCCCCCTGCGCTCCGCTCAACCCTGGCCGGGGCGGACCTGGTCCCAGGCCAAGGAAATGATTTCTTTCGTCGGGACGGAATCGATCGAGGTTCCGGCAGGGGTCTTCGAGAGCTACCACCTCGAGCACGACATCACCTACGCCAATGAGACCCAGGATAAGCTGCACTACTGGTATGCGCCCGGGGTGGGGATGATCAAGGCCATCGAGGGACTGCACGTCGATCTGGGCCAGGGCTCGGTCTACCAGGAAGTGAAGACCGAACTGAAAAGATTCGAAAAAAACGGAGAACAGTAAAGGCTTTTACTGTTCTCCGTCCATTCCCCTAAAGCAGCAGTCCCCTCATGATATGGGCGGAATCGAGCGCCTCCGCGAAGAGTTCGTGGTAGCGCTCCGGGTGACTCAGGACGTCCAGGCGCCAGGGTTCATGGATCATCGAGAGGTAGAGTCCCTCGCCGGTCTTCGCGAAATCCGGCAGCTCGTGGGCGCTTCCGACGCGCAGGGTGGGAATGTTGGGATAGGCCTCGTTGGGGACGAGGAGCGTGGTTTTTTCCGCCCTCGTCGCGTAATAGCAGGCACCCTTGCGTTGAAGGTAAGGGCCTCGAACGGGGATCATCTCGCTCGAAACGCAGCCCATCAGGACGACCGGACTTTCAGTCGGGTTTATCTCCAAATGCCCGTAGCCGGGGGGGATCACGACTCTCTCGCGGGCATTGGCCATGATCAAAACCGCGTCCTCGAGTCTTTCGTAGGGGGGCGCGGCTTTTTGGAGCAAGAAGAAACAGCGGCCGTGGATGACCTCGATCACCACACGCTGATCCGCCGTCCTCCGCTGGGGGCCTGCTTCGCCGCGATCACGCGGCCCNNTCGCTGTGGTAGTGTCCCCTGGTCTTGATCTCTTCGTTTCCTAGACTTCCGGAAGCCATCACGACGAATTCGAAGCGGAGCCGCTTTGTCGACAAAAGCTCGCGGTCCGAGTTCTGCAGAACCTCGGGGTAGATGCGGGTGATGAGATCGGGACCGTTCGATTCCGCATTCAGGAGCATCGGCGTCAGATCGTCGAAATGAATCTCTTCTGACCCGAAGGAAGTGATCCCTTCCCCGAAGCGGAGGGTGAGAGTGTCGGGATCGAGCTGTGCGGAAAATCCCACCGCTTGACTGAGATCGACCATGGGCGGCCTCCTTCCATGCGTCCCTCTCTAAAATAGTTTATTTAAATATATTAAGCAAGACCTTGATGGAAAAAGGGAAAGCAAATCGATAAAGGTGCAGGCTTCAGGCGAATACCTTGAAAGCCTGGCGGTTGGCCAGATCGACTGCCAGGCGCCAGGCGGCCAGAAGCGAGCCTTCATCGGCGGTTCCCTTACCGGCGAGGTCGAAGGCGGTATNNCGAGCGCGGTACCGTGATCGACCGAGGTGTGGATGAAGGGCAGGCCTACCGTCACGTTGATCCCTCGATCCAGTCCCAACATCTTGAGGGGGATGTGCCCCTGGTCATGGTACATCGCGACGATCCCGGAGAATTCGCTCTTGAGCGCCCGGTAGAAGACGGTATCGGGCGGTAAAGGCCCGACGGCTTCGATGCCTTCCCGGCAGGCCGCCAGGATCGCCGGTGCGATCGAATCGATTTCCTCGCGCCCGAAGGCTCCCCCCTCCCCCGCGTGGGGGTTGAGGGCGCAGACCGCGATCTTTCCCGCCTCGACCCCCAGGTAATCGAGGCTTTTCTTCATCAGTCGGATGGTGTCCAGCACGTTCTGCTCGCAAATGGCTTCGCAGGCGGAGCGCAGGGATTGATGGGTGGTGACGTGGAGGACCCGCAGGGGATCGACCGATAGCAACATCCCGAAGAAGGGGTTTCCGGCGACTTCGGCCAGGTATTCGGTGTGGCCGATGAAGCCGGGAAGGCTTTTCTGGATCGCCTCCTTCGAGAGGGGCGCCGTGACCAGCGCGGAGATGTGGTTGTTTTTCAGCGCCAGAGCGGCTTTTTCCAGCACGGCGAAGGCGTGGCGGCCCGCTTCCGCGCTGTTTTCCCCGAGAGGGGGGAGTTCGTCGAGGGGAACTTCGACCAGCCCGATCTCGCCCGGTTCGAGGCGAATTTTTTCGATGTCGATCGCTTTCAAGCGGGAGGCCGCTCCCCAGCGATCGGCCTTTTCGAGAACCCGCCGCGACCCGAAGACCACGGGGGTGGCCCCGAGGTCTTCGGCCGTCGCGAGCATCTTCATGATGATTTCGGGGCCGATCCCGGCCGGATCCCCCTGGGAAAGCCCGATCAGCAAGGAACTTTCTCCTTCATGAAGCCCAGGGATTGGCGGTGGATCGAAGAAATTTCGATCTTCTTTTCGGCCCACTCGGAGTAGGCCCGGATCACCTCTTCGGCCTTGACCGAGCCGCGGGAACCGGTCGAAATCTTCATCTCGACCCCGCCGGGAAAGGCTTTCAAGGAATGGATGAAGGGTCGAATCTCGACGCACTTCTCCCCCTTGTCGCTTTTGCGGACGAGCATCAGGGATTGCTGGGCCAGGAATTCCGCCCAGTCCTCCGGCAGGCCTTCCGCCATCACCTTGTAGATCGCGCTATCGATCGTGGACATGAGGGAAGGGGCGTTGAGGGGAACTTCGATGGCCTCCAGAAGTTCGACTCCCTCCGGCAACTGGTCGTTCAATCTCCTTTTCACCTCGTTCGGCTCCAGGAGCTCCGCCAAAGAAAGATCGACCCATTCCGACTCGCTGGTGGTTCCGAGAGCGAGGGCGGAGGCGAAGGCGATGCCGGGTCGGGGGTTGAAGCCCTGGGAGAAGGCCAGCGCCAATCCGGCGCGCTTGGTCGCCCTCTCGAAGACCCGCATGAGGTCGAGATGGGAAATGAAGCGCAGGTCGCCTTCCTTGCGGAAGCGGGCGCGGATCTTCCGCACCGTCAGCCTGGGCAAGAATTGCCGGGGTTTTTCATTTTTTCCGCTTTTTTCGTCTTTTTCGGCCAGTTGGTGGTCGATTTTGTAGCTCTGGCAAAGACCGCAGCCGCGGCAACTCTCGGTGCAGGGGGCGGAAAGAGCCGCCTCGGTCGCGCGCTCGTCCTCCGCTTGCAGGTACTTTTTCGACAAGCCGCTTTCGATGAAGTCCCAGGGCAGGGTTTCCTGGTAGGACCAGGTACGGTGGGCGAATTTCTCGAAATCGATGTTCGTTTCGCGGGCGGCCTGGGCCCAGAGTTCGGGCCGAAAGTGTTCGCTCCAGGCGTCCTGTCGGCAGCCCAGCTCCCAGGCCTTTTGGATCATCTTTCCAACCGAGCGATCGCCCCGCGAGATCACGCACTCCAGCTCGCTGACCACGGGGTCATGGTAGCTGGTCGAGACTCCCTGGGCACGCAGCTTGTCCACCAGGAATCTTTGCTTGGCTCTGATTTCGTCGGGGGTGTCCTGCCGCCTCCACTGGAAGGGGGTATGCGGCTTGGGAACGAAGGTCGAGACCGTGACGTTGAGGCGGATGGCGGGACGAGGCTTTCGATCCGAGCGGCGGATCTCCTGGGCGCGGCGCTTGATGGTCGCGACCAATCCGGCGATCGCGCTCAGGTCCTCTTCCGTTTCGGTCGGCAAACCGATCATGAAGTAAAGCTTGAGCTCGTTCCAGCCGGCCTGGTAGGCCGCGGAGATGCTCGACAAGATTTCTTCCTCGTCGACGCCCTTGTTGATGACGTCGCGCAGCCTTTGGCTCCCGGCTTCGGGGGCGAAGGTGAGGGTGGTGCGCCGGACCTGATGCTTCACCAATTCCTGGGAAAAAGAATCCACCCGCATGGAGGGCAGGCTCATGTTGACTCCGTTTTTGGAGCAGTCCCCCAGCACGCGCGACGCCACTTCGCCGGCGACCGAATAGTCGCTGCTCGAGAGGCTGAAAAGGGAGAACTCCTCGTACCCCGTGCGCTCCAGGGAATCATTGATGAGCTGGACGGCCGAATCCGCCGAACGCTCGCGCACCGGCAAGTAAAGCGAGCCGGCCTGGCAGAAGCGGCAGCCTCGATCGCAGCCGCGCCGCACCTCGGCGGTCACCCGTTCATGAACGATGGGAAGGTAGGGGATGGGGCCGCAAACGGGGTGATCCTCCGCCCTCAGTTCCGAAACGATCCTCTTGCGGGTTTGCCGGGCGAGCGAGGGAACGAAGATGCCTTCCACCTTGGAGAGGGCTTCGAGGGTCTCGCTTTTTGGCAGCTTCTTCTTCAGGATTCGGCAGATATCTTCGATCATTTCCTCGCCGTCGCCGATGGCGAAGAAGTCGAGGAAGTCCGAAAGGGGGCCGGGATTGTTGCAGGAAGGCCCCCCGGCAAAAACCAGGGTCGAAAGGTTCTTTTCTTCTCTTTCTTCGCTCGAGAGGGGGATGCCCGCCAGGTCGAGCATGTTGAGGAGGTTGGTGTAGGTCAGTTCGTAGGAAAGGGAGAAGGCGATGGCGTCGAAATCAGCGAGCGAGCGTCCCGATTCGAGGGCGAACAAAGGGAGTTGGCGCTCCCGCAATAGTTTTTCGAGGTCCTCGTCGGGGGCGTAGACCCTTTCCGCCAGGACCCCTTCCAGGCGATTGAAGCGATCGTAGGCGATTCGGGAGCCGAAGTGCGACATTCCCACTTCGTAGAGGTCTGGGAAGGCCAGGGCGATCGCGAGGGAATCGGGCGTCCATTCCTTGTGGCTGGCGCCCCACTCGTTGCCGAGGTAACGCGCCGGACGGTTGAGGGAAACCAGGTCTTTTTCGATTTTTTGGCGAATGTTTATCTTTTTCATTTCCCCATGATAGCACGGGGAGAGAGGGTTTGAAGGTGGATGATTCTGTTAAAATGGAAGAAAGGGAAGGAGGGAAGCCATGATCAAGCACGGGCATTCCCCCACGGCCGGGGAATACACCGCGGTTTCGAGCTTCGTCGACCCGATGTCCAATCGAAAAGAGCGCACGGACTACAAGACCGACGACGAATTGACCCTCGAAGCGGTCGATCTCCTGATGGACGCAGACGTTCCCCTGAACGGCCTTCGCATCCTCACCAACAACTCGGTCATCCAGGTATCCGGCAGGATCCCCCGCAAAGAGGTCAAACGTCAGATCGAAACGCTGCTCGATTCGATCAGCGGACTCACCCGGGTCGAACTCGATCTCGCGGTCGACGAAAAGCTGAAGATCGACGAAGCGGTCGACAAAGAATAAGGGGGGGATTTCCCCCCCTCTTCAGTCCTTGATCACCACGAAGTCGCCCTTTTTCATGTTGGTGTAGATCTGCTCGACGTCCTTGTTGAACATCCTGACGCAGCCGTGGGAGGCGTTGGTCCCAATCGAGTTGTCGTCGAAGGTTCCATGCAGTTCTTCCCCGCTATGAGTGGTCTTGCCGGTCCTCGGATCGAAGAAGTTGAGGTCCATCAGCTTGGTTCCGAAAGCCTTGGGGCTGTTCCAAAGGCGTCTTCCGACGTCGCTGGGATCGTCCAGCTTGCCGTTGACGACCTTGATCCCGGAATCGGTTTCGGTTCCTTCCTTTCCGGTGGCCACCGGGTAGATGTGTTCGAGTTTGCCGGCCTGATCGTAAAGGAAGAGGCGGTGCTCGGACTTGTCGACGATGACCCTGGCGAATTTTTCGTTGATTTTTTGAGGCTCGGCATAGGCCTTGGATGAAATGTTCGGGTCTTCCCAGGCCTTGAGGCCGGGGGCGGGAGAGACCTCGTCGAGGGCTCGCATGGTCTTGGCGTCGATGCTGCCGGTTCTGGGAAGCCCTTGGCTGGTTTGGAAACCGGAAATCGCCAATTTCGTCTGGTTGCCGAAAGCGCCGTCAGCCCCCGAGGGAAGAGCGAAACCGAGATCCAACAAGGCTTGTTGAACCGCGACGACTTGCTCTCCCTTGGCACCGGCAGCCAGGCTTCCCCCCTTGAGAACCTCCTTGATCGCTTCGTTGTCGAAACGGGGGTTCTTGACGGCGACGTTGATCTCGAGGGAGTCCTTTTTTTCCGCGGTGGGAACGGGCGCGGGCGGCGGCGTGGGCTGTCCGTCGGCCAATTTGTCGAACAGTGGCTTACGCTTCTTGACCGGGGCGCTGTCCCCAAAGAGACTCGAATAAATGCCTTTCGCCATATGCTACCTCACAATTCGAACGGTCACGCCTTGGGAGGGGTGTTGCGGGCAAACTTCTCTTCGAGCAATTGATCCGTCTTCTCGATCTTGAAGCCCTCTTCCTGAAGGCGCTCGATGACGTCGCCCAGCACGCGTCCGGACTGGGGATGGACGTCGTGGAAGAGGATCACTCCTCCGCGCACGTAAACGCTGGCTTCGCCTCCAAAGATGTTGTCCATGATCTTCTGGTCGTCCTTCGGGTAGCGCCAGTCGTTGGAATCGACGTTCCAGAGGATCATGGAGTCGCCCTCGTTCTTGAGGGTTTCCTTGACGGTGGAGTCGACGGCACCGTAGGGGGGCCGCATCTGATCCATCTCGTAGTGGTAGCCGAGTGCCTTGTCGACGGCGTTCTGGGTACGGGTCATTTCTTTCAGCATGTCGGCCTTGCTGGTCTTCGACAAGTCCGGATGGTCCCAGGTATGGTTGCCCAGGGTGTTGCCCTCGGCGACGATCTGCCGGATGAGCTCGGGATAGGCCTCGGCGTTTTTTCCCGTCACGAAGAAGGTGGCGTTCACGCCGTGCTCCTTGAGGATGCTCAGCACCTTGGGGGTGTATTTGGGGTTGGGCCCGTCGTCGAAGGTGAGGGCCACTTCCTTCTTGAAGGAGTCGCTGTAGGTCAGACTGGAGGCCTTGGGTTTTCGGCTTTCCGGGAACGTCGATTTTTCGTCGGATACGGGGATCGGCTTCGGGGGGAGCGGGAAATTGGCCTCCATCGACGGGGCTGCCTCCACTTTTTCGTGAGGAGCTCCCCCGATCTTCAAAATCTTTCCGGCAAAGATGCGATCGGGGTTCTGGATTTTGTTGAGCTTGGCCAGTTCTTCCACCGAGGTTCCGTAGCGCTGGGCGATGGTGCCCAGGGTTTCACCGGCTTGAATTTCGACGGTCGAACTGGCTTCGCCCTGGACTGCCGGAGTCGTCTCGAAGCGGTCGCCCGGAACCTTCAGAGTCTTCCCCGCCTGGATGTCGTCGACATCCTTCAGGTCATTGAGCTTTTTCAGTTCTTCCACCGTGGTTCCATGGCGCTTGGCGATGGAGCTTAAGGTGTCGCCGGAGCTGATCTTGATCGTCGCCATCCCCTCATCCTTCCTGTGGTTGCTTGTTTTTTTCCGCTCGGGGTCTGAAACCGTTTCTCCTTTCTTTATAGCATCTTTGTCGATCCTCTTGCTTGCTCCGCCTCGAAAGGAGAAAAAGCTATGATGAGGGAAAGGAGGAAGGCCGATGTCCAAGATCCTGGTTTCGGGTTTGATCAATTGGGAAACGACTCTCTTGGTCGAGGGCTTCCCGATCGAATATTGTCCCGTCCGTTATCCCTTCTTCGGAATCGGGGGCACGGTCTCGGGGGTGGGCTACAACAACGCCAGGGCCCTGAGGGTTCTCGGCGACGAAGTGAATTTTTTGTCCCTGATCGGTGTCGATCCCCTGGGAGACGTCGTCAGGAAGGCCCTCGAAAGAGAGGGGATCGCGCAAGATTTCGTTCTTTCCGGGCTGGAGAAGACGCCGCAGTCCGTCATCCTCTTCGAAAAGAGCGGTCGGCGCCAGATCCACGTCGATCTCAAAGATATTCAGGAAAAGGATTATCCCGAAGAACCCTTCGAAGTCGCGGCGGATGGCTGCTCGATTCTGGCCCTCTGCAACATCAATTTTTCCAGGAAGCTGCTCCAAAAGGCGAAGAAGCGGTTCCTCGTCGCCACCGACGTCCATGTCCTTTCGGACCTGGCGGACCCCTACAATCGCGATTTCCTCGAGGCCGCCGACATCCTTTTCATGAGCGACGAGAAGATTCCGGGCTCCCCCGAGGCCTGGCTCGAACGAATCCTGGACACCTTCGGGACTTCCGTCGCCGTGATCGGGTTGGGCGCGAAGGGGGCGCTGCTCGCGGTGAGGGAAACCGGCTTCATCGGGCGTTTCCCGGCAAGAATCACTCGCCCGGTGCTCAACACCATCGGCGCGGGCGACGCCCTCTTCTCTTCCTTTATCCACTTCTATTCGCAGTCGAGGGATCCCCAAGAAGCCCTGGAAAATGCCCTCTTTTTCGCTTCTTGGAAAGTAGGAGCCAGCGGAGGGGCGGAAGGTTTTCTTTCCGAGAATCAACTCCTCGCGCTTCGATTGAAGGGGCAATCATCGTGTGATACGATGCAAACAGGGTTTCCACCGCATTGACGCCCAAATCGAGGGAGATTATGAAAGAGCAAAGCTGCTTCAATCAACAACAAGCGGTCATCGAGGCGACGCGTTGCCTCATGTGCCACGACGCCCCCTGTCAGCAGGGTTGCCCCGCCAAGGTCGACGTTCCCGCCTTCATCCGCAACATCAGGACCCGCAACTTCGAAGAAGCCAACCGTACCATCAAGCAATCCAACGTGCTTTCCGGCACCTGCGCCAAGGTCTGCCCGGTCAACGAGCAGTGCCAGGAAAAATGCAGCCAGAGCGGCTTGACCAAGCCCATCAAAATCGGCAAGCTCCAGGAATTCGCCGCTTCCTACGAGAAAAAAGCGCAGCAACTTCCCGTGGCGCGGACCGGTAAAAGAGTCGCTCTCGTCGGCGGCGGGCCCGCTTCCCTGGCTTGCGCCTACGAGTTGAGCAAGGCCGGCGTCGAGGCCGTCATCCTGGAAAGAAACGAACTGGCGGGCGGCATGCTGACCTACGGCATTCCGAATTTCCGTCTCTCGAAGGACCTCGTCCATAGCGAGATCTCCTTTGTCCAGGGCTGTGGCGCCTCGATCAAGACCAAGCAAACCCTCGGCAAGGACTTTTCCTTGAAAGACCTCATCAAGGACTACGACGCCGTTTTCCTCGGCCTCGGCGCCTCCGAACCCTCTCCGACCGAAGGAAAGAAGCTCGAAGGGGTGGCCGCCGCCGTCGATTACCTGTCCGATTTCAACGCCGGCAAGCTGACTTGTCCCAAGGGGACGGTCATGGTGGTGGGCGGGGGCAACACCGCCATCGACGCCGCCACCGCAGCCAAGGCCCTCGGCGCCCAGGTCACCATCCTTTACCGCCGTACCGAAGCCGAAATGCCCGCCTGGAAGGAAGAGATTGCCCGCGCCCGCTCCATGGGCGTCAACTTCCTCTTTCTCGCCGCTCCCTCCGGCCTGGTCGGCGAGAAATCCGTCGAAGCGGCCATCGTGAGGCGCATGGAGCTCGGCGAGCCGGATGAATCCGGACGCAGACGCCCCGTCGAAATCGCCGGCTCGGACTTCTCCATGCCCTGTTCCCTGGTCATCTACGCCATCAGCCAAGGCACCCCCGGCGATCTTTCCGAACTGCTGCCGGGCATCGAGTTGACCTCCAAGCGCCTCGTCAAGGTGGACGAATCCTTCAGAACGAGCCACCCCGGGGTTTTCGCCGGGGGCGATCTGGTCAACGGTGGAAAAACCGTGGCCAGGGCCGTTTTTGAGGGCAAGACCGCCGCGACGGCGATAATCCGGGCTTTGAGCGAAGGTTAACGAGGCAACGAGGAGTTTTTGATGCGTAATTCAGTCGATCTTTCCGTGGACTACTGTGGAGTCCACTTCGAGAACCCTTTCATTTTGGCCGCCGCTCCCCCCTCCGATGAACTCGAGATGGTCAAAACTGCTTTCCGTATGGGCTGGGCCGGTGCCGTTCTCAAGACCACTTCGGTCGAGAGCGAAGAAGTACCCCTGGTTTATCCCATGATGTCCTCCACCCACCTCGAGGACAAGAACCTCGCCTGGATGGGAAACATCGACCTCATCTCCGAGCACCACGTCGACGAAATCGAGCGACGCGTGCGCGAGTTGAAAAAGGAATTCCCCAATAAAATCGTCATCACCTCGATCATGGGCTCGCGCAAAGAGGAATGGCAATCTTTGGTCCAGCGACTGGAGGCGGCCGGTTCCGACATGATCGAATGCTCCTTCTCCTGTCCCCAGGGCACGCTCGGCTCCAAGCCGGGGATGATGCTCGGCCAGAACCCCGAGGCCTCCAAGGAAGTCGCCGGCTGGGTCAAGGCCGCCGCCAAGAAGATCCCCGTGGTCATCAAGATCACCCCCCAGGTGGCCGACATCACCGAGATCGCCCAGAAACTGAAGGAAGCCGGCGTCGACGGGCTCTGCGCCTCCAACACCATTCCTTCCCTGGTCGGCATCGACATCGAGAACTTCGTGCCCTATCCCAACGTCAACGGCAAATCGACCTATTCCGGGCTTTCCGGACCCGCCATCAAGCCCATCACCCTGCGCACCATCGCGGAGATCGCCCGTCACTGCGACCTGCCCATCACCGGGACGGGCGGAGCGACCACCTGGTCGGATGCGGTCGAGTTCTTCGCCGTCGGCGCCCGAAACATCCAGATGTGCACCGCCGTCATGCAGTACGGTTACCGCATCATCGACGACCTGACCTCCGGACTGGCCAACTACATGGAACGGAAGGGCTTCAAGAGGGTCAGCGAAATGTACGGCCTGGCCTTGCCCAACATCGTCGGTCACGACAAGCTCCCCCGCGGTCACAAAGTGGTCAGCCGCCTCGACCAAGAACTCTGCGTCGGCTGCGGTCGCTGCTACCTTTCCTGCCGCGACGGTGGCCACATGGCCATCCGCTTCGGGGAGGACCGCAAGGTGGCGATCGACGAGGAGAAGTGCCTCGGCTGCGCCATGTGCACCCTGGTTTGTCCCGTCGAGGGCTGCATGTCCCTCGCTTATGTCTAGACATGGGGCTGGAAGAGGGGCATCGCCCCTGGGGATTCTATGCGGTGCTGGCGGATGAGCTCGATCACAAGGTCAAGAGGATCTGCGTCTATCCCGAAAAGCGCTTGAGCCTCCAGCGCCATCGCCACCGTAGCGAACACTGGTTTCTGATCGAGGGGACGGGCATCGTCACCCTCGATCGGGACCGACTCCTCTTTGCCGCCGGGGAATCGGTGGACATCCCCCAAGGCGCCATCCACCGCGTTGAGAACCCGGGACCGGGAAATTTGTTCTTTATCGAGGTGCAGCGGGGCGATTACTTCGGAGAGGACGATATCGAAAGGTTGGAAGACGACTTCGGCCGTGTTTGAAAACCTTTTTTATGCTACATTATCCTCGATAACGCTCGATCTTTTGCCTGAAGAGGAGACATTTCGATGACCAGGATTTCTCGAAGGGGAGAATCCATGCAGGCTTCCCCCATCCGCAAACTCATTCCCCTCGCCAACGCCGCCAAGAAAAAGGGGAAACACGTATACCACCTGAACATCGGGCAGCCCGACATCGAGACGCCCGCTCTCTTTTTCGACGCCATCGAACATCATCGAGAACCGGTGCTGGCCTACGCCCCCTCCGAAGGGCTGGAGGTGACCCGCCGTTCCTTCGCGAAGTACTACCAACAACACGGGATGGACTTCGATACGGACGAGATCATCGTCACCAACGGCGGCAGCGAAGCGATTCTCTTCGCCCTTTTGGCCCTCTGCGACACGGATGACGAAATTATCGTTCCGGAGCCCTTCTATACCAACTACAACTCCTTCGCCTCGGCGGCCGACGTGAAGATTTGCGCGCTGACGACCAGGGCGGAAGACGGTTTCCACCTTCCCTCCTTCGAGGCCATCGAAAGAAAAATCAATCCCCGCACCCGCGCCATCTTGCTTTCCAATCCGGGCAACCCCACCGGGGTCGTCTACACGGACGAAGAAATGGAAATGTTGGCGGATCTCGCCATCAAGCACGATCTCGTCATCATCGCCGACGAGGTTTACCGGGAGTTCGTTTATGGCGATACCGCCTGCCGCTCCTTCTTCCAGATCGATCGGATCCGTGACCGGGTGGTCATGGTGGATAGTATTTCCAAGCGCTATAGCGCCTGCGGCGCCCGTATCGGCCTGATCGCCTCCAAGGACAAGGTCTTCATGGAAACCGTCCTCAAGCTCTGCCAGGGCAGGCTCTGCGTTCCCACTTTGGAGCAGATCGGGGCCGCCGCCCTGATAGATACCCCGCCTTCCTATTTCGAAAAGGTGAGGGAAGAGTATCGCGCCAGGCGGGACATCGTCTTTTCTGCCCTTTCCGAGATGGAAGGGGTCATTTGCCGGGAACCCCAGGGCGCCTTCTACGTGATCGCCAAGTTGCCCGTGAAGGATGGCGAGGACTTCGTTCGTTTCCTGATTTCCGACTTCGACATCGACCAGGAAACCACTCTCTTGGCTCCGGCCGAGGGCTTCTACGCCACTCCCGGCCTCGGCAAGGACGAAGTGCGCATTTCCTACTGCCTCAAGGTCGAGGACTGCGCCAAGGCGATGCGGATCATGAAGGAAGGCTTGAAAACCTACTGCACCCGCTTCCCCCAGAAAATGCCGGTCAACGCCTAAAAAATATAAAAGAAGGGATCCTCCATTTTCGGAGGATCCCTTCTTTTTTTACTTGAAGAGGAGGACGAAATCGATGAGGTAGCCTGCGAGGACGCTGATCGAAAGCAGTAGGCCGAGCACGGTCGCGAGCTGTCTTCGGGTGGCGCCCTTGGCCGCTAGGACCAGGATGGCCTCGCCGTTTGCCGCGGAAAGCCCGGATATCGCCGCTCCGAAAGTGATCATGCCCTTGGTGAGGAGAGTGGCGATGATGACCGAGGTGCTGCAACTGGGAAGGACGCCGACCAGGGCCGCGAGCAAAGGCTGCCAGGCCCGGCTATGGACGAGGAAACCCTTGATGGCGGTTTCGCCGCCGCCGTCGATCCAAATGTTGACCAGCGCCAGGATGAATACCACGATGGCCACGATGCGGAAGGTATGCTTCAGGGCATGGATGGCCATCTCGGCAAGGCTTTTCGAGTGGTGGTGGTGGCGGCAGCAGAACTCTTCCCCGTTTTCCCGTATCGGGAAAAGCCAGTTACGGTGCTTCTTGAAGGCGAGGTCCGTCAAGAACCCGATCGTCACCGCGAGGAAGAATTTGATGAACAGAATGGGCAGAGGGTTGTAGCCCAGGGGAAGGAAAACGTAGAGGGCCTCGTCCGAAGTGGCTATCAGGGCGGCGAGAAGGGTTCCGATGCTCACTACCCCCGTGGCGAAGAGGGTGGCGAAGAAGATGCCGAAACTGCAGCCGGGGATGAGACTCAAGCTCGCGGCGATGCCGGGCATGAAAAAGTGGGACCGCTTGACGAAATGCTTCAGTTGCTCGGAATAGTAGTGATTGAAGTACTCGACGCCGATCAGGATGAAGAAGAGGATCGGGGCCATGCGCAGGCCGCTGACGAGAGCCTCTCCGAGGGGCTCCAGGATCGATTGAAACATCTTTGATTCCGCTTACTTGTAAACAAGGGGGCTAGTCGATGGTAGCGGCCTGTCCCTTTAATGTCAACCTGGAAGGCAGCGCGAACCAGAAGCGCGACCCTTCGCCGGGACTGCTTTCGACCCCGATCTGACCTCCCAGCACTTCGACCATGCTCTTGGCGATCGCCAGCCCCATCCCGATCCCGCCGTTGGTGCGGGTCGAACTCATGTCGATCTGGTAGAACCGTTCGAAGATGCGCTGGTGCTGCTCGGTAGGGATCCCGTCCCCCTCGTCGATCACCTCGACCTGCAGGCCGTCCCCCACCATCGAGGCCCTCAAGGTGACGTTTCCGCCCTTGGGACTGAACTTGAGGGCGTTGTCGACCAGGTTGTAGAGGAGGCGGTGCAGGTAGCGGGGGTCGGCGGTGATGGAAGGCAGGCGATTCTCGAAATCGAGGCTCAGCCGACAGACCTTGTCGGAAAAAGGTCCCGCCATGATCTCCTGGATTTCGAGCAGCAGGGTCTCGAGACAGACCGGAACGGCCAGGCACTCGATCTTCCCGGTCGCCAGTTGGGACATGACCAGCAAGTCTTCGATCAGGCGGGTCATGCGGTCCGCCCCCTTCAGGATGTTCTCGAGGTACTCCCGTTGATGAGCGTTCAACTTGCCCGCCACGCCGTCCTCGAGAAGGGAGGCGAAGCCGGTGATGAAGTTGAGCGGCGTCCGCAACTCGTGGGAGATGATCGAGAGGATCTCCTCTTTCATTCGATCCTGCTCCTGGAGCTGTTTCACCTGGAGCTGCTGCAGGCGTTCCCGCTGGATCCGGTCGGTCACTTCGTTGGCCAAAAGCAGCACGCCTTCGACCTCGTCGGATTCGTAGCAGACCGGGACCTGGGTGAGGTCCCAGTAGGTATGGTCCTCGCCGAGAGTTATCTTGAAATCCTCGATGACCTGGGGACAGCCCGAAGCGAAGACGGCCTCGCAGGCGGGCTTCAGGCTACGCTCCAGGGATGGGATCACTTCGAAATAAGGCCTCTCGAGAACTTCTCTCGCCTTTTCCTTGCCCAGGATGCGGAGGTGGGCCGGGTTGACGATGCGCACGCGGAATTCCTGATCGAGAAAGGCGATCGCCGTCGGCATGTGGCGAATGAGGGTCTCGCTGAAGGTTTTTTCCCGCTCCAGGGCCGCGGCGATGTCCACCTGGAGAAGGTATTGCTTCCGGGCTTTCCGGACTTCCCCCTTCAAGAGGGCGACCTTCTTTTTCAAGCGACGTGCAGCCTTATTCAGAGACATAACGAGGCCTCCCTGGGCATGAGGTCTAACATGTATTATTATAACATAAAGAAATATTAAAAGAGGGAGTCAGCGAATCCCCGGAGGAAAGCCCATTTCGCGGCGGATGGCCCGGAATTCCTCGCTGCGAAGGCCGGCGGCGTCGCGCAGCAGCAGGGCAGGAGCCTCAACGAGGGGGCCGGCCTCGTCGGCGCGCGAGAGCCCGAGCAGAACGATGAGCGGTCGGTCTTTCTCTCGGGAAACGACCTCTCTCTTTCGGAAGACTTTCAAGCCCGCCGAGTGAGCGGCTTTCTCAGCCCTTTCGACCTGCCTTCCGTCGAAGACCAACGTCAGGATGCCGAGCGGAGCAAGATGCCTTTCCGCGGCCTCGCAGTAGTCCTCGATGCTGCCCGTTTCCTCGAAGCGGCAGGGGGCCTTCTGTGGAAAATTGCTCAATATTCCCGAGCGGGTGTCCCAGTAGGGGGGACTGCCGATGATCAGCTCGAAAGTTCCCAGATCCAGCTCTTTGAGGTCACCCTCCAGGATGGTTCCCCGTTCGGAAAGGCCGTTGTAGAGCAATGATTTCCGAGCCAGGCCGACGCTTACCTTCTGTAGCTCCACCCCCGTCCAATGGGCGGCGGGAAAGCGCCAGGCCACCATCATCCCGATCGACCCCGTCCCGCACCCCATTTCGAGGAAATTCAATTTTTCGATTCTTTTTTCGAGGAGGTCGCAGGTGAACCAGGCGCCCAGGAGATCGTCGGTGGAGTAGCGGTGGCCTTTTTTCAGTTGAAAGATCCGCCAGTGGCCGCAGAGAGCGTCGAGGCTCTCTGCTTCCGGAAGCACGAGATCGGGCAGACCGGGCGGAAAAGGGCCCGGCGGCTCCCAAAATAATCTCGCCCTCTCCCGGCGTCTCTCCGCTGCTTGGTCCAACTTTCCCCCTTTTCGGTCGCTTTTTCTTCGGACAGATCGTAGAATCTTGAGATGGAGAAAAATGAAACGGGCTATCAGGCCTACGGCTTTACCATCGCGAGCTTGGGTACGGTGGTTATCCTATTGGTATCCCTGATTGCCGGGTTCAGGCAGGGCCTGAAGGCCGGTTTCCTTTGCTTTGGGGCTTGCCTGATCCTGAGTTCCCTCTGGGTCTTCCTGACGGGCATGGTCGCGGTGATCCTGGAAAAAGCCTCGCGCAGCGAAAAGTTTTCGAGAATCTCGCTCGGCATCCTGTCCTTTCTCAAGAACTTCGGCCTGGTCTGCGGGCCGATCCTTCTTTCGCTTTATTTCCCTTAGAGCGGAACATCCATTTCCTTGTACTCCTGAAAAAGCGCTGAAAGCGTTTCGATCTGCCTCTCGAGGACGGCCATTCCCTCCGCGTCGACGGACTTGCCGAGGCGGGCGGCGATCGACTTGCAGATGTCGGCCATCTTCTTGCGCATGTTCAAACCGGCCTCGATGAGCTCGAACTCGTTTTGAGGGACCTTCTTGACGGGGGCTTCCCCCAACAGGTCCTTGATGGTGGGTTTCTTGTACTTCCCCTTCTCGAACTTTCCGAAATCCGATCCGTTCAATTTCAGCGCCTCCTTTTTTTCCATGCTAACCCAATTTTGCTATCCGGAGGACCTGAAGAAAGAAATCGGAACGATCTCCGCTATCTCAAAAATAGCGCCTTTCTCGAAGGCGTCGGCATCCGAGAAAGGCTTGAAGGTTACTTCGATACTTCGGCCCAGGCTCCGGTGTTGGGCAGGTAGACGTAGCAGCAGGAGTCGGCCTGGGACAGGGATAAAGTGTTGTTCGTTTCCCCGTTGGAATGGACATGTTGTTGGGCCGGGTCTTTGCTGAAGACATGGACGTTCTTACCGGCGGTGACTGCCCCGAACTTGATGGAGAAATCATAGGTCCCTTTGGAGGGCGCTTCGAATTTGTACCAACAGCCGTCGTAGCCGCTGACGGCGTTTCCCGTCATCGGGTTGCTGCCCGACAGGACCACCAGGCTCGAGACGTCCCGGTAGGGGATGCTGGCGGTGGCATTGGCGTTGGGGTTGTCGAGGATCTGCATCAGGTCGCAACTCACGGTGGCGACCCCCACTTCGAACCAGGGCTTCGGCGAATAGCCGATCCCGTCGCCGCAGGAAACCGTCCAGACCCCCGGCGGAACGTTGGTGATTCGAAGGTTGGTGCCGGTCAGGTCCTGGATGGCCGTGACCGGGTCGTTGACCCGGACGGCGATTTTTCCCGGCCCCACGGCCGGAGGGCTGTAAACGAAGCTGTCGTTGATGCCGTCCCCGCTGGTGTCGGTGCCGACGACCTTGAAGCCGCCGTTCTGAGGGACGGGAATGACCGACCAGGTAGCGACGGGGTCGACCAGCTGGACTAAAATGGGGATCCCGCCCGGCATGACGGCTCCGAAAGTGAATTCGGGGTGGGCCAGGGCGTCGGCGCTGGTGGTGGCGACCTGGCCCGCGATGAGATCGGCCGTCAGGGCACCGGGGGCGAGCCCCGATTTGAGCAACCGGTCGATCGCGTCCTGCACCGGGCCGATGCGAACCAGGGCCGGGTGGACTCCGTAGGTCTTTCCACCGGGAGTCGAGAGGGGAGAGGTGATCCGGTCGAAGTATTCCCGGATCGCATTGCCGTTGAGCGCCACGTAGGTCATGTTGGGGAGCTTGAATTTCTCGATGGTCCAGGCGGCGTCGGTGGTGGACCAGTTGATGGGCACCTTGACGCTTTCTCCGGGTTGGCAGGTGAAGACCCCCCTCAGCCACAAGACGTTGTTTTCCCTCTCGTTGCGGAACTTCACGTCGACGAGAAGGTTCCTGCCGGCGTTGATGTTGAAGTTGAGCGTGTAGGACTTGATAGCGGGGTCGACGGGGATCGACTGGTAGGCCCCGGCGGTGTTGTTCTCGCCGATGATCCAGAAATCGATTCGCTTGACGGGGCCGAAGTCCGTCGCGAGGGTTTTTCTTTCCGCGGTGGAAGGCAGGGTGACGCGGAAAGAAACGGAGCTGTTCTTCTTTTGCTCGGAAAGGATGCCCTTCACCGGGGCGGTGCAACCGGAAAGCAGGCTCATGAAGAGGAGCAGACCCAAATATTTTTTCATGTTCCTCTCCTAGAGTTCGACGTCGAGTTCGACCCCGACGGTCGGAGCCGCGGTGGGGACGGGCGTCGGCACTTTGGTGGGGGTCGGACTGGGGGAGGGTGTCTTGAAGGGAGTGGGGGAGGGTGTCTTGAA
>DOBT01000137.1:0-121 GCA_003503675.1 Cyanobacteria bacterium UBA8530
CCGCCGGTGAGGATGTAGTCGGCCGTTTTGCCTTCCCCGAGGAAGTTCATGGGGAGCATGCCGAATTGCAGGCTGGCCCCACCCTGCACGAAGAGGATCTTGTAGTTGTCGGGAATGTCCA
>DOBT01000137.1:333-4176 GCA_003503675.1 Cyanobacteria bacterium UBA8530
ATGCCGCCGACGAAATCGATGCGCTTGTCGGAGCGGGGATCGCCGATCCCGAGGAGAGGAGCCAGCAAGTTCTCTTGCAGGATGGCCACGTCGAGGGAGCGGACCGGATCAGCGGTGGGATAGCTGTTGCTCTTGGCTTCCAGGCTATACCACTTCCCACCCAGGAACATCCCGAAAGTCTTGACCTTCGAGGGCTTGGGATCGCCGGCGGGGGAAACCTCGAACTTTTCCGAAACCTTGGCCATGAATTCTTCCGGGGTATGACCGTTCAGGTCCTTCACGACCCGGTTGTAATCCATGATGTAGAGCTGGTTCGCCGGGAAGATGACGGCCTGGAAAAAATTGTAGCCTTCCTCACCGGTGTGTCCGGGATTCTTGGCCTTGCGGTCGTCGTGGACTCTGGAAGCGGCGGCGCTGCGGTGGTGGCCGTCGGCGACGTAGAGGGCATCGACCTTCTTGAAGGCCTCTTCGATTTCCCGGATGAAGGCGTCGTTGTCGACGATCCAGACGGTGTGTACGAAACCGTCGGCGCTGGTGAAATCGTAAAGCGGCTTTTCGGTCCGAATCCGGTTGAGGAGACCATCGAGCATCTTGTTGTCGCGGTAGGCGAGGAAGACCGGGCCGGTGTTGGCATTGGTGGTGGCGACGTGGTTGGTGCGATCGTCTTCCTTGTCCCGGCGGGTGAACTCGTGCTTCTTGATCAGGTTCTTCTGGTATTCCTCGACCGAGGCCCCGGCCACGAAGCCGGCCTGGACGTGAGCTCCCATCTTCTGCTGATAGATATAGAAGCAGGGCTTCGCTTCCTGGATGAGGACGCCCCGTTCGATCAATTTCTTGAAGCTCTCGGCGGCCTTTTCGTAGATTTTGCGGTCATAGTGGTCGAGCTCGGGAGGGAGATCGATTTCGGACTTGGTGACGTGCAGGAAAGAGTTGGAGTTTTCCCCGACCATCTCTTTCGCTTCTTCGGAGGAGAGAACGTCGTAGGGGGGAGTGGCCACCTCGGTGACGAGTTCGAGGCGGGGGCGGAAGGCGCGGAAAGGTTTGACGATGGACACGATCGATAACTCCTTCTAGACGAGCGAGGGCATCTTGTTCTTGGCGAAGTCGGCGACGATCTCGACGATCTCGCTGCCCACGCGGTCCTGACCTTCCTTGGTCGAGGCTCCGACGTGGGGAAGGGCGATGACGTTGTCGAAAGCGACGAAGTCGCGGTACTCGGGGGGCTCCTTGGCGAAGACGTCGACTGCCGCTCCATTCAGCTTCCCGGACTTCAGGGTCTCGGTGAGGGCCACTTCGTCCACCACGCCGCCGCGGGAGCAGTTGATCAAACGGGCGCCCTTCTTCATCTTTTCGAATTCATTCTTGCCGATCAGGGCTCCCTTGGCTTTGTCGAAGGGGACGTGAAGGGTGAGGTAATCGGATTTCGTGAGGATTTCCTCGAAGGAAACCGTCTCGATCCGGGGGTCGAGGACATTCGTTTCCTTGATCTTGTCCATCATGGGATCGAAGGCGATCACCTTCATCTCGAGGCCGAGCGCTCTTTTCGCGACTTCGCGCCCGATGTTGCCGAAGCCGACGATGCCCAGGGTCTTGTTGGTCAGCTCGGTTCCCATGAAGATCTTCTTCTCCCACTTGCCTTCCTTCATGGTCCGGTCGGCGTGGGGGATCATGCGGGCGAGGGCGAACATCAAGCCGATGGCCAGTTCGGCGACGGAGACGGAGCTGGCTTTCGGGGTGTTGCGGACCTCGATTCCCTTCTCCTTGCAAGCGACCGAGTCGATGTTGTCGATGCCCACGCCCCCGCGAACGACCAGTTTGAGGTTCTTGCCGGCCTCGACCACCGGGCGGGTGATCTTGGAGGCCGAGCGGACGATCGCGCAGTGGTAGGGGGGGATGGCTTCGATCAACTCCTCGGGCTTCAGGCCGACCTTGACGTCGACCTCGAGGCCCGCCGCCTTCATGGCCTCGATGGCGCTAGCGGCGACGGAATCGCAGACCAGGACTTTCATGTTTTTCCTCCTAGGATGTAACGTTTGATGAAGGGTTGGAAGTGCAAAAAATGCGCTCTTCGCGCTTGCTCGAATTTTGTATGCTCATCTGCCCCCCACCGTTGCGGAACGTGATGCCGAAAATTTTCCGAATCCTGCTTAGGATGCCTTCATGATGCACCATTTTGCCCTTGGCCGCAACCCCCAAGGGGGGCAGGGCGATCGGGCCTCATTCCAAGTTTTCCAGCAGGGCGTCGGCAAGCGCCTGCAACTTCAGGATGCAACGGGGGCAGCTCACGGGCTCGTTCGGAACGCGGAGAGAACGGCTCGAATCGAAGATCTTTCCCCCGCAGAGATACTCGTTCGGGGTACGGATGAGGCGACTGGAAACGAAGCCGTCCGGAAGAACCGCGTGGACGACCGGGGCTAAACGAGAGCGATTTTTCGAGATGGCCGTGAAATAGGTGAAATTGCGCTTCTTGGCCGAAGAAGGCGCGACAGTCTTTTCCGGGGCGAGAGTTTTCGCCCCTTCCTGTTTCAGATAGCCGCTGCGCAGGCGATGGTAATCGGCTTCCTCGACCGAAATGAAGTCGGGATCGGCCAGTCCGTAGCGCAGAGGGATCGCCGCCGCCTCGGCGTCGCTTTCGGAGCCGTGGCAAGAGAGGCAATACCCCAGATCATCGGGAAACAGTTTTTTCTGGGTGTCGATGACGAACCAATACAAAGGGGAAGCGCTCCTTCTCTGCTAGGCAACTGGAAAACCGTTCCATTATAGCAATTCCGGGGGCCGAACGCAGCTCCGCTGTTTCGAAGCGGCCGGAATTGCTATAATGAAGCAATCGAAAATCCTTTTTCCTCCCGCCGGGATGGACGACCCGTCGGCGCGTTGGTCGCGAAACCGTCCAGGGAAAGAACGATGATCGCAAACAAGACAAACAAGCTCGAAGCCTTGCAGGCACGCTGGTCGAAGATCAAGGCCGGCGGCGGCGAGGACAAGGTCGCAAAGCAACACGCCAAGGGCAGCTTGATGGCTCGCGAACGCCTCGACCTCCTTCTCGACGAGAACTCTTTCGTCGAATTGGGGGCCTTCATCAAGCACCGCTGCACCGATTTCGGACTCGAAAGCGCCGAGGCCCCCGGAGAAGGCGTGGTCACGGGCTACGGAACGATCGATGGCCGTACGGTCTACGTCTATGCCCAGGACTTCACCGTGCTCGGCGGCNNGGTCATCCCGCAGATCTCCGCCATCTTGGGCCCCTGCGCCGGTGGAGCCGCCTACTCCCCCGCCCTCTGCGACTTCGTCCTCATGGCCGACACCAGCGCCAGGATGTTCATCACCGGACCTCAGGTCATCAAGTCCGTCACGGGCGAAGACGTCTCCTCCGAGGCACTGGGGGGCGCACTCGTCCACTCCCAGAAGAGCGGGAACGCCCATTTCCGCGTGGCCGACGACCGGGCTTGCCTGGAGAAAATAAAGGAACTGCTTTCCTACCTGCCCCAGAACAACGTGGAGCTGCCTCCTTCCATCGATCCTGACGACGACCCGAACCGCAAAGAGGAATCGCTCAATAGCCTCGTCCCCGAGAGCGCCGCCAAGGCCTACGACGTCCATGACCTCATCGAGGCCCTTTTGGACAACGGGGAGTTCTGCGAAGTTCAGTCCGAGTGGGCGCAGAACATCGTGGTGGGGTTCGGCCGCTTGAACGGGAAGGTGGTCGGAACCGTCGCCAGCCAGCCCAAAGTCTTCGCGGGCTGCCTCGACATCGATTCCTCGGACAAGGCGGCGCGTTTCGTGAGGACCTGCGACGCCTTCAACATTCCCTTGCTCACCCTGGTCGACGTCCCCGGCTTCCTG
>DOBT01000257.1 GCA_003503675.1 Cyanobacteria bacterium UBA8530
TGCCGCTGCGCGCCATCCGCGAGCAAATCAACTCGGCCCTGGACCTGATAATCCAGACCGAGCGCAACTCGGACGGAGTCCGGCGCATCACGGCCCTCACGGAAATCGTGGGGATGGAGGGGGAGACCATTCAGACCCAGGACGTCTACCTCTTCAACAAGAAGGGCCTCTCTGAGGACGGCGAGGTTCTGGGAGTCTTCCGTCCCACCGGCATCCGCCCCAAATGCTTTGAAAGGATCATCATGAAGGGCATCGAATTGCCCCTCGATCTGTTCCTTCCCGGAGGCCCCAGATGAACGTGATCAACAACGTGCCGCTCTGGCTATTCTTTATCTTCTTCGGAGGGCTCACGGTATCCCTGTTCTTTTTGGCGACCGCCCTGTCCCCGCGGACCAACCGCATCGGGGATCGCATCGACCGCCTCTACACCCCCGAGGTGGTGCAGGTGAAGCCGGGAGGAGGCGGTTTCGCCGACTTCGGAAAATCCCTCAACCCCATCTTGTCGCGCTTCGCCTTCGCCGCCCGCCTGGAAAAGAAGCTGGTGCAGTCGGGGATGCCGGTCTCCCCGGGCGAGTACGTCGCCACCTGTCTGGTTTTCGGCTTGTCCGCCTCCGCTTTGGTCTTTCTCTTCACCCGCAACTTCCTTTTCGCCGCCGGGGCCTTCTGGGTCGGCGCCTACCTTCCCTGGATGCAGATGGAAAAGAAGCGCAGGCTCTTCGCGACCGCCATCAACGAGCAATTGCCCAATTCCCTCATGCTGATCACCAACGCCCTGCGGGCCGGAAACGGCTTCCTGCAAGCCCTCCAGATCGTCGCGACCCAGATGCCGCCGCCGATCTCCATCCAGTTCTCCCACACCATCCAGGACATCAACTGGGGGCTCACCGTCGAGGCGGCCCTGGTGCGCCTGNNCGCTGGCGATCTCCGCCATCCTGATCCAGCGGGAAACGGGCGGGAACCTGGCCGAGATCCTCACCAACATCCACGACACCATCCGCGACCGCATCCGGATGCAGGGTGAGGTGCAGGCCCTCACGGCCCAAGGCCGCCTTTCGGGCTGGGTCCTGAGTATCCTCCCGAGCGGAGTCGGCCTGCTCTTCTACCTCCTCAACCCCGCCTACATCTCCCTGCTCTTCACCGATCCGCGTGGTCAGATGGTCGTGAGCGTCGCCATCTTTTCCCAGATCGTCGGGATCTTCGCCATCCGTCGCATCGTGACCATCAAGTTTTAATGAATGGGGGACCTTCGATGATTTTGGCTTTCTTTTTCGCAGGCATCACCCTGCTCATCCTGCTTTTCCTGCACTGGACCGATCCGAAGCGCCTCCGCGTGGAATCCCGCATCGACGACCTCGCGGATGGCTACAAGCCCAGGGAGGCCCTCTTGCAGGAGCCCTTCTCACGAAGAGTCGCTCTTCCCGCCCTGGCGTTCATGATGGACTGGTTCGCCAAGATGACGCCGTCGGGGCAAAGAGATCGCCTGGTGGAACGCCTGGTTCAGGCGGGCATCTACAGTTCCTTCGCCACCAATGCCTTCCTGGCCGGGAAGGGCCTGGGCATGCTGCTCGGTCTGTTGCTCGGATGGGCCATTTCCCTGCGCAACGTCGGTCTCGGGTTGACCATCGGCGGGGTTTTCGCCATCATGAGCCTTTATCTCCCCGACCTCTGGCTGAGTCAGAAAGTGGTCAAGCGTCAGGAGGACATCACCGTCTCCCTGCCGGACGTGCTCGACCTGATCACCGCCGCGGTCGAAGCGGGGCTCGGGCTGGATGCCGCCATCATGCGCATCTCCGGCCAAGAATTGAAGACGCACCAGGCTCTCTTTTCGGAGTTCGAACGCTATCTGACGGATACCCGGCTGGGAACGTCCAAGTCGGACGCCCTATCCGATCTGGGCTGGCGCTGCGGGGTCGGGGACCTTCAGGCGGTCGTCGCCGCCCTGCTCCAGGCGGATTCCCTGGGAGTGGGGATAGGGGGGACCCTGCGCATCCAGTCCGAACATTTGAGGACCAAGCGCCGTCAGCGGGCCCAGGAGGCCGCCCTCAAGGCCCCCATCAAGATGCTTTTTCCCATGGTCTTCTTCATCTTTCCCGCCATCTTCATCGTCACCCTGGGGCCGGCCGTGCTGCGGGTCGTCGACACCTTCGCCAAGATGCCCCACTGAAACAGAAAAGCGAAATAACCGTCTTGACGAAAAGCTTCATTAACGGGGCGATGAAATTCGGCGAGCAAAGGATCGGTCGGAGCGTCCTGGAACAAGGACCTCGCTTCCGGTCCCTTCTCGCTTTTGAGGTGACTTGTCAAGCGCTCGCAGGATTCGTTTGCCGGTCGGCCGAGCTTTCCGCCTGAGCTGCTGCCGCGGCATTGGTTCGCTTATGCTTTACGAGCACAGATTGCTCATATATAATTGGTGAGCAGTCACGTTTGTCTGCTTTATTGTTCACCCGGTAAATCCACGTCTTCTTTTAACATCCTCTCAGGCTAAACAAACTGCCATTGATTTCGCGGGGGGAAAAGCATCTCTCAAAAAGGAACCAGTACTTATCCCTCTCAGAGAGATTGGTTCCAAACAAACGATTGATCCGATATCCCGAGAAAAGGCTTATGTCGTCCATCTCAGCGGATATGGTGGCATTATTGAGCAAATCCGCAAAGCCCATAAGCTTCCTCCAAGAAAATATCCCTCAGTCGTTATAAAGGAAAATGAAGGTAAAATTACTTCGGCGGTTGCTCACGATTAGATAATTCAACTTTGTAAGGAGGTTTCTCTATCTGATATGCGATACTGTTCAGTCATAGGCATTGCGGTAGTATTTTCGACATTATTGATCGCTTTTCCAGCTTGTAAATACGGTCCGAGCAGTGTAATCGGTTCTGGTATTCAGAATCAAGCCATTGTTTCCACGTTTGCAGGAACCAATCGAGGCTTTCTGAATGGTGGGCGAGAAATCGCTCGATTTTCTGGACCACATGGGCTTGCTTTCGATGCCTCAGGGTCCTGTTATGTCGCNNGCAATTCCATTCGCCACTTGATATTGCCTTCGATTCAAAGGGGGATTTGTTCGTTGCGGACACGCAAAATAATTCCATTCGTAAAATAACTCAGGAGGGTGTTGTCTCGACGATCGCGGGAGGGATAATGGGTTACGCTGAAGGGAACGGAACCTCAGCTCGATTCAACTTACCGAACGCGCTCGCTTTCGATAAGAATGGGAACTTGTTCGTAGCTGACATCTTGAATCATGCCATCCGTATGATTGCACCGACTGGCGAGGTTTCTACTTTTGCAGGCGGCTCACAAGGCAACACGACCGGCACTGGAGGGCAAGCCCAGTTCAATACATCAGGCGGGATCGCTTTCGATGATCAGGGAAACCTCTTTGTTGTAGACACAAGCAACTGCCGCATTATGAAGGTAACGCCCGATCGAGCAGTTACCACCTACGCGGGCTCAACCCAAGGGTTCACTGATGGTACGGTGCAGGAAGCCAAGTTTGCATTCCCCACCGACATTGCCTTTGATTCCACAGGCCGAATGCTTGTGGCTGATACCGGGAATCAGTGCATCCGCATCATTGGTCTCGACGGAACCGTGACAACTATTGCAGGAGGAACCAACGGGATGAACGATGGCAGTGGTGTGAGAGGAAAGATCGATGGCACTGGTTCGATGGCTAAGTTTGACGACCCAATTAATTTAGCTTTTGATTCAACGGGATGCCTCTATGTGTCAGATGCAGAGAATTGCCTTGTACGATCAATTCGATACATTCTAAAGTAGCCGCAGGGTGCTGAAAAAGTGATTCTCCTCAACAAGGAGTGGGTAAGTTGGGCCATCGGGCAACCCAATCCGAACTGATCGAGGCGAATCTGAAGTACCCGTCTTGACGAAAAGCTTCATTACGGGTACTTTCGGAACATGCAACCTTTGAAGAAGAAGCCCTCCCTCTTTTCCATCCGCAACCGACTCTACGTCACCGCCATCGTGGCGGCCACCATTCAATTCATCTCGGTCTTCCTGCAGTACGCCACCGGCGCCCTGGACGGGAGCTGGGGCTACCTTTTCCCCGTCCTCAATCTCGGGGCGGCCCTCATGCTCTTCCTCGGAATTCTTTCCCTTCCCAGGGACAGAACGAAAATCCTCGCCATCGCCGGGGCCGTCTATCTCACGGTCACCTCCCTGCTGGTGATCGGGGTGAAGCTGAGTTTTCGGCCCTCCCTCGAGGCCGCCAAATCCTATACCCTTCCCCTTTCCTCCTACTCCTACGAGCTGCCGCATCGCCGGGTAACCCTCCTTACGAGCGATGGGGTGCGCCTGCGCGGGATCTACCTGGGCCAGAAGCGCCCGGCGGCCATCCTGATTTATCCCGGATGGCTTTCCAAAAAGGAGAGCTTCTCCCTGGTGACCCTGGCCGAATGGCTTTTCTCCCGCTACGACGTCCTGGTGATGGATCCCCGGGGTCAGGGGGAGAGCGGCGGCGCCCAGGATGTCAACGCGAAGTTCGATCTCCTCGCAGGAGTGGCCTTCCTGCGTTCCGAAGGGGCTCTCCGGGTGGGAGTCCTGGCCGAGACCGACGGGGCCTATCCCGCCATCCTGGCAGCCGGAGAACAGCGGGTCATCGACTGTTTGGCCCTCGCCTCGCCGGTTGGCCGCTGGGGGCCCCCTTCCCTCGGAGAGGGCTTCTGGAGGGATCCGGGTAATTTCATCGGGCGCTGGTACTGGCGCCTGGCTGCCGACGTCCGCCTCAGGGGCGGGGCTTCCCAACCGACCGCCGAGGTGATCGGCAAGGTTTCCCCCATTCCCCTGCTCCTGATGGAGAGCATGCGCGACTCCCAGCGCATCGCGAGCCAGTTGCACCTGGTGGCCAAGGAGCCCCGCTCCCTCATCCTCTTGCCGGGAGAAGGCCATCCCGTCGATTGGCCGCATTTCGACAAGTACCTGCAGGCGGTGAGCCAGTGGTTCAACCTGACCCTCTCGGATCGCGCCCCCGCCTTGCCGGGAACGGAAGCAACTCCTTCCCTGACACCCTGAAAATAAAAAGAGGCGATCGGTTTTTTATCGATCGCCCTTTTTTTTGGAAAAGTGAACAATTCTTGCGAGGGAAAAAAGCACGCAAGTTTATTCCTTAACTCAAGGATAAGGATCTGGTAAGACCACTTTCGAGAGGAGTCTCCATGAAGCAACCAGCCATCGTCCTATCCTTCCTGGTATTGACGTTGACTGGCTGTGGTCAACCCTCGTTGAACTCCTCCCCCCTGCTTTCCCTCCAGACGACGCGGGCCTCCACTTTCGCGGTTCCGAGCACCAAGGCGGAATTCGTGAAGGCCGTCGCTACCCTGGGGTTGAAGCTCACCGACGCGCAACTCGCGACCATTTCCGCCAACCGCACCGCCAAACCCAGCGGCCTCATGGCTCCCCGTCCGGCGGCCAATTTGACTTCCGAGCAGAACCTGCAGGTTCATTTCAAGAAGCACCGCGGAGAGTTCCGCCCCTCCTTCGCGACGGCTGAGGAATACTTGGCGCAGGCCGTCGCCCTGGCTGAAGGAAAGCGGGGGCAGGTTGAGTACTACTTCGATATCACCTCCTTCAAGAAGGGCTACCAATCCAACGTCGTCCTCTGGAACAGCTCCACCAAGGAGTTGACGGCCATGCGCCCGGACGGAGCGACGACCACCTTTTACCACGATCCCAGCTTGAATCCGAACCGCTTCGTGGTAGTCCCCATCTTTTGATTGAATAAAAAATAAAAAGTGCGGATCCGGTGAAATCTCACCGGGTTTGCACTTTTCTTTTTGGCCTTGAAAACTTTTTCCTTAATTAAACGATTTAACGTTTTTTTGTCAATAACGGATTGTTTTTCCTTCGGGCCTTTCCACGGCTTGCTTTCTTAATAAAGGCCCAAGGGGAGGGATCGGACCCGNNGACCCGGTGAAATTTCACCGGGTCCGATCTTTTTCGAAAAGAAGGCGAGATCTGGATCAGACCGTTTCTAATCAGTGATGCTATGTCGTTTAAATATCAAAAAAGATATTTCGGGCATGAACGTCAGGAACGCCTTCTTATTTGCTATATATAGAGAGGGGAAAGGAGTTTTAACAATGAAAAAGAGGTTTATTTGGCTTTGGGGAGTGAGCGTAACCGCGGCTCTCTCCATCGCTTGCACTGCCGTTCCGACGATCCTCGGAACTTCTCGCTCGAACGACGTCATCGATGCCAGCTCGACGAATTCTCCTATCTTCGCCGCCTTCAACAACACCTACGGGGAGCGCATCGACCTCAATCGCCCCAAGGCTCAGGCGGACCCCAACAACTCCGACAAGAACCTCATCCGTTTGATCAAGGGCGCCAAGAAATCCATCGACGGGTCCTTTTACGACATCGAAGCCAAGAACGTGGTGGACGAGATCATCGCGGCCAAGAAGCGGGGCGTGCTGGTACGCCTCGTTACCGACAACGATAACCTGGTAGAAAAGAGCGACCCCACCAAGCCCCGCGAAGCCATCGTTTCATTACAGGAAGCGGGTGTTCCGATCGTCGACGATCAACGCTCGGCCATCATGCACGACAAGTTCATGATAGTGGATCAATCCGTGGTGTGGACCGGGTCGACGAACCTGACGCCCACCAGCCTCTATTGCCACAACAACAACGCCTTGACCATTCGCTCCGAGAAGTTGGCCGATGTTTTCACCGATGAATTCGAGCGCCTCTTCGTGAAGAAGCAGTTCGGAAAATCGTCTCGTGGAATCTTCTCCTTCACCCCCAACGTCAAGGTCGGTGAAGCGCAGATTCGAGTCTTTTTCTCACCGGGAGGGGGCGGCCGCGATGCGGTGGTTTCCGAGTTGAAAAAAGCCAAGAAGAGCATTCGCTTTTTGACCTTCTCCCTGACCGACGTCGAAACGGGGGACGTCATGCTCGCCAAGGCCGAGGCGGGAGTCAAGGTGGAAGGGATCTTCGATCGCTGGTTGGCTGCCGGTGAGTACAGCCTCTACAAGAAATTCAAGGAAGCCGGGCTGAGCGTGTTGAAGGACGGAAACGAGGCCCTGATGCACCACAAGGTCATCATCGTCGACGATTCGACCCTCATCAGCGGTTCCTACAACTACTCCGAGAACGCCGAAAACAACAACAACGAGGCCTTCCTGATCATCCACCAGGCACCCTCGCTCACCGCCGCCTACAAGCGGGAATTCGACCGCATCGCCTACGCCGCCGTCCACAACCACCCCCCGTTCGTGAAGCGCGACGACGCGGAGAAAAAGTCCGGCGAGCAGAAGTAAAGGGAATTTCGGCAACCAGAAGAAACGGAGCCCCCTCCGCCCCAGAAGGGAGAGGGGGCTCTTTGGTGTTCGGATCATCGCAGAATTGCCTCAGTTGTTCGTGATCTCGGCGGAAGAAAGCAGGGCATACTGCTGCATGACCGCGATCAGGAGCTGATCGGGGGTACAGGCCCCGCTTTTGCTCAGGATCTCTCCGATCGGCCGCTTATCCCCTGCGGCCTGATGGGCGAGAGCTTCTTCCAGTTGTTCGAAAGAGATGAATCGGTTGCGCTGCAGGATCTGCCCTAGCAGGAGATCCAGGCGATCGGCTGGTTCCATGTAACGCCTCCTTGCCTCTAGTATAAGACATCGGCGTGATCCCACCATACTTTAGCCAAGAGGACGACCGCTCTTCCTTATGACGGGTTTTCTTGCTCGAGGCCCTCTATTCGAGACAGAGAGGGCCTTTTGACTCTTTTGTAAAGTATTGTTTACTCGTTCTTGTTCTGTTAGGATTCGATCGTGCCAGTCTCGAAAGTAAAAGGAGGAGCGACCATGCCCGTCGGCCCACAATACCCTTTCGGAGTCGATTTGGATAACGCGCGCCAAGAGATGGAGAGGCTCTTCCGCGACTTCACGACGACCCTTGGAGCGGCGCTTCCCGGTACTCGACTCCAGATGCTCGCCAGGGGGGAATTCTACCCGAACGTCGACGTCTACGAGAAAAACGATCAGGTCATCGTCCGCTGTGACCTGCCCGGTCTGGAGCAGAAGGACGTGGAAGTCCTCACCGAGAAGAACTCCGTCACCATCAGCGGGGAGGCCCACCGCGAAGAGAACATCGTGAAGGAAGAGTTCTTCCAGCACGAACGGGCTTTCGGCGTTTTCCGCCGGGTCATCACCCTTCCCAAACCCATCAATTTCGAGCAGGCCCGGGCCACCTTCCGCAACGGAGTGCTCACCATCATGGCCCCCATTGCCGAAGAAGCGAAACGTCCCACCCGGAACGTTCCCATCGAAACCATCTAGGGGATCGCTGCGGGGCCGGAAATCCTCCTGTCAAACCTGGCCCTGTATTATTTTTCCGATTCTGAAAGGAGTCCAAGGGATGAAACTGCGGGATCTTATGAGCAAACAGGTCGTCAAGGTCAGCGGCGTGACCATGCTCCCGGAAGTGGCCAAGAAAATGAAACAGGAAAACATCGGCATGCTCCCGGTCGAGGAGAACGGCAAGCTGATCGGGGTCGTGACCGATCGCGACATCACCATCGACGCCGTCGCCCAGGGCAACATCAACCGTCCGGTCAAGGACATCATTTCCGCCAATCCGGTCACGGTCGGTCCCGAAACCACCGTCGAGGAGGCCCTCAAGACCATGACCAGCAACAATGTCCGCCGCCTGCCGGTGGTGGAGAACAACCAGCTGGTCGGGATCATCTCCCTCGAAGACCTGGTCGAGGGCGGAAACCCTCAGATGGTCA
The DNA here is from genome assembly GCA_003503675.1 of Cyanobacteria bacterium UBA8530. Lineage (GTDB taxonomy): Bacteria > Cyanobacteriota > Sericytochromatia > S15B-MN24 > UBA8530 > UBA8530. The sequence continues at coordinate 8,742 of DOBT01000257.1, forward strand.
TCGACGCCCTCAAGCGCTTCCACCAAAATACCAAGCACCACTGAGCTTTCAAAAAGGAAAGGGGCGCTCAAGGTTTTGGGCGCCTCTTTCCGATGAAATTTTTTACCCGATCAATTCGTTGGCTCGAAGAAGGCAGCGCACGGTGAGTCCGAGCAGGACCCCGTTCCACCAACGGCGGAAGCCACTGGCATAAAACCAGGCATCGAAGAAGTGCCCGATGGTCCTGAGATCCTCTTCCTTCCAGAAGAAGACGGGCAAAGCGGAAAATCGGGCGATGAAAACCTTCAACTCATTATCCCTGGTCTTTTCGTGCATCGAGCTACCTCGCTTTCGCTTCCATTTATAGCGTTTTATCCTTTTTGCTTCGATGCCTGCCTGTTAACGCAGCTTGAATTTCTTTCGCTCATCTGTTAAAGAAGAAGGAAGGTCAACCAAAGAAAGGAAAAGCCATGGAAGTCGCTCGCAGGCTGGTTCCCGAGTTCATCGAGAAGCTGGTCCCCTATCGCCCCGGCAAACCGATCGAAGAAGTCCAACGGGAACTCGGTATCCAGCAGGTGGTCAAGCTCGCCTCAAACGAGAATCCCCTGGGGGTTTCCTCGGAGGTCCCCCCGGCGATTTTGGAGGCCATGGCCAGCATCCACCGCTACCCCGATGCGGGCGGCCTCGTTTTGCGCAGGGCGATCGCCGATAAATACTGCACCACGGTCGAGAACGTGATTCTGGGTTCGGGCTCCGAAGGGATCATGGGCAACATCGCCCGTACCTTCCTGCACGACGACGACGAGGCCCTCACCTCGGAAGGAACCTTCGTCGGCTTCCACATCATCGTCCGCTCCCAGGGCATCAAGGTGAGAACCGTCCCTCTCCGGAAGTATTCCTTCGACCTGGGGCGGATAGCCGAGGCCGTCAGCCCCAAAACGAAGATCATCTACCTCGCCAATCCCAACAACCCGACGGGAACCATCTTCGATCACGCCGCCTTCGAGTCCTTCATCGGTCAGGTGCCTCCCCATGTCCTGGTTTTGGCCGACGAGGCCTATTTCGAATACACCCGCCGCTCGGAAGTCTTTCCCGATTCCATGACCTACCGCTACGACAACGTCATCACCCTGCGCACTTTTTCCAAGGCCTACGGCTTGGCGGGGTTGCGGCTGGGATACGGCCTGGCCCACGAATCCCTGATCTCCCACCTATTGAAAGTGAAACTGCCCTTCGAGCCCAACTCCCTGGCCCAGGCCGCGGGTTTGGCCGCCTTGAAGGATCAGGACTTCGTGGAGAAGACGGTGGCCCTCAACGAGAGGGAAAAGGACGGAATGTACGAGGCCCTCGAAAAGATGGGGCTGAACTTCGTGCCCTCCCACACCAACTTCGTGCTGATCGAGATGGGCGACGAGAAAATCGTCGATCGGATCTCCTCCGAGCTGCTCGCCTCGGGGGTGGTCATCCGTCCCTTGCGCTCCTTCGGCCTTCCCACCTGCTTCCGCATCACCATCGGCCTTCCGGCCGAGAATGATTTCCTGATCGAACGCCTGCGCGAAGCCGTCTCGTAAAAAAAAGAGTTATTCCAGTTCTTTCAATTCTTGCTTTGCTTGTTCGGAGATCTCCCCGGGGGGCCTTTGAATCAGGGGGGGGGAGGATAGGCGGTTTTCGGGTTGGCAGAGGGCGATCGCCTTTTTCAGGGCCTCGACGGCTTCCTCTGTGCGACTGCCGTTCTTGAGGATCAGGCCCTGATGGTAGCGGATGGAGTAGGAGCGGGGCGCGAGGGCGAGCGCCTTCTCGATGGTCGNNGGTCGTTCTCGCTTCTTCATTGGCCCCCGACTCGTCGATTCCGACGGCGCATTGCTCGTAGAGGATGGCGATGAAATCCTCGAGCGTGCCGAGATCCAGGGCGTGCCGCCGCGAGAAAAAAAGGAAGCCGTCGAGACGGGAGGCGCAGAGGAGGAAGGCGTCGTCCAGATAGAAGTTCCAGGCCTCGCTCAAGGCGCTCTCCTCTTTTTTGGCCTTCGAGGGGAGGTTCAGGAAAAGCTGTAGCTTCGGTCCCTCGCTTTTTTCATGTTTTTCCCTTCCCCCTTGGACGGGCGAAGGAAAAAGCAGCAGCAGGAAGAGGATTCCGGCGAGCCCTTTTTTTATTTTTTTCATTTTTTCGTGGCGGTGAACTGGCCCTCTCGGTTGCTGCCGGGGAGGTCGTTCCCGTATTTGAAGGTCCCCTTGAAGGATTTGTCGGAGGGGGAGAAGTCGCCCAGGTAGGTGGTCTTCGCCTTGATCTGGGGAGCGATCTGGCTTTGGATCTCTATTTTGAGTTTTCCTACCGTCAGCTTGGTTCCTTCGATGCTGCCCTTGAAGTCCTTGTTTTCCTTGTTGTCCGGGACTTTGACGGAGTAGCCCACCCCGTTGCCCGTGATTTCGAAGACGAGGTTGGTGTCCTTGACGGTCCATTGCCCTTCCAGGCCGTCGATGCCGTTGACGAAGCCGGGGAAGCCGTTGCAGGAACTGGCCAGAATGATTGCGGACAGCAAGAAGAGCGCTTTCCTTTTATCGAACATCCCGACCCTCCACCCTTTGTAGCGCAAGCCTCGCCAGTATAGCACGGGGAGCTGCCCCTTCTCGCTAGATTAAGGTTTCGATAAATCCAGGTAAAAGTTTAAGCAAGTTTCCGCCATTTTCGTCGATGTTTCTTTATGGACTGCCGATGCAAGGAGGTCACATGAAGAAGCAGCTCGCTCTCGGTCTGGGATTGGTCGCCCTTCTTTCCGCATGCCTGGGTTGCGGTCAGAGCTTCACCAACCTGTCGAATCCTTCCGCCAACTCGGCGATCGAAGCCAGCAAGGTGACCAACGCCTACACCCTCTTCATCGGACCCGAAAAAGCCGAGGCCCCGGTGCTGGAGCTCATCAAGAACGCGACCAAGTCGATCGACATGTCGATGTACCTTCTTTCCAACCAGAGCGTGATCGACGCCCTGGCGGCGGCCGCCAAGCGCGGGATCCAGGTGAGGCTCATTCTGGACCGCAACCCGTTCAATCCCGAGACCCCCCACGAGCCCCTTCAAACCAACCAGAACGCGGCGAAAGCCTTGATCAAGGAAGGAGTCCGTGTCGGCTGGTCCGATCCGGCATTCCGTTTCAACCACTCGAAGTATTTTCTCGTCGATCGCTCCGTGGCGCTGGTTTCCACCGCCAACTTCACCAACCACGGCCTGAACATGAACCGCGAACTGCTGGTTTCGGTCAAGTCCCCCTCCGACGTGGCCGAACTGGTCAAGACCTTCAACGGGGACTGGATCCACCAGCACTATCAAACCAAGGATGCCCAACTGGTCATCAGCCCCTACAACTCCCGCAGCAAGCTGTTGGGCCTCATGCAGAAGGCCGAGAAGAGCATCCATCTCGAGGTCGAGGTCTTCTCCGACGAATTGGCCATCCAGACCCTTCTTCAACTCAGGGCCCAGAAGAAGATCGAAATCCAGGTGCTCCTGGCCGAACCCGGTCGCGTCACCGACAACGCGCTCACCGCCAAGACCCTCATGGACGGAGGGATCTCGGTGAAATACCTGATCGCCCCCTTCCTTCACGCCAAGGCCTTCGCGATCGACGAAAAAGAAGCCTACATCGGCTCGATCAACTTCACCCGGAACTCGATGGACGGCAACCGGGAGGTCGGCTTGATCCTCGACGATCCCGCCATCCTCGCTCCGCTCTCCGCCCTCTGGAGCACGGACTGGTCGAAGGCCGTAGAGCCCGGCAGCTACGTTCCCGCTCCCTCCGCTAAGAGGATCGACCTTTATTAAACCCGCCTTTAAAGCAACCGTAACGGTTGCTTTTTAATTATAGGAGGTTTAAAATAACCCCAGAAAGTGAGAGAAATCACAAGGAGGTGGTCAAAAGAAACCTTTCATCCCCGGTTGTATCCCACTCGTTTGTTTCAATGGAGAATAAACAGATGGCAACGGCTACCAGCCCCAAGACCGAAAACCGCGATCCCCTCGCCAACGCCCGCAAACAGCTGGCCCATATCGCCGAAATCATCAACCTCGATCCCGGCATGCACAGTCGCCTTTCCTACCCCGACCGGGTGGTCATGACCAACTCCCCCGTCCGGATGGACGACGGTTCGATTCGCATGTTCCAGGGCTTCAGGATCCAGCATAACAACGCCCTCGGCCCCTACAAAGGCGGCCTGCGCTTCCACCCCCAGGTCAACATCGACGAAGTGACCACCTTGGCCATGTTGATGTCCTGGAAATGCTCTTTGGCCGGTCTGCCTTACGGCGGAGCCAAGGGCGGCATCACGGTGGATCCCCGCCAAATCTCCCTCGGTGAGCTCGAGCGCCTTACCCGTCGCTTCGCCTCCGACATGGTCAACGTCTTCGACCCCAAGAAAGACATCCCGGCTCCCGACGTCAACACCACCTCCCGTGAGATGGCCTGGATCATGGACACCTGGTCCGTCAACCACGGCTACGCCGCCCCCGGCGTCGTCACCGGCAAGCCCATCTGCATCGGCGGCTCACTGGGTCGCAACGAAGCGACCGCCCGCGGCGCCGTCATCACCCTGATGGAGACCCTCAAGTTCATGGGCCGCGAGCTCAAGAACGAGAAGATCCTGATCCAGGGCTTCGGCAACCTCGGCTCCATCGCTGCCGAACTGCTCAACGACTTGGGCGCCACCGTCGTCGGCGTCAACGACGTAGACGGTTGCATCTACAACGAGAAGGGCCTCAACATCCCCGAAGTCCTCAAGTTCGCCAAGGCCAAGGGCACCGTTTCCGGTTACCCCGAAGCCAACCCCGTCTCCCACGAAGACTTCGTCACCATGCCCTGCACCGTCCTGATCCCCGCCGCTCTCGAAAACGCCATCCATGACGGCAACGTCGACAAGATCAAGGCCGAGATCATCATCGAGGGCGCCAACGCCCCCATCACCGCCTCCGCCGAAGAAACCCTCCTCAAGAGGGGCGTCACCGTCGTTCCCGACATCCTCGCCAACTCGGGCGGCGTCATCGTTTCCTACTTCGAGTGGGTGCAGNNGGAGCTTTCCTTCCGCATGGCTGCTTACGCCCTGGCCGTCGGCCGGGTCGCCGAAGCCCTCAAGACCCGCGGCATCTACCCCTAACAAAAAACAAAAAACAAAAGAAGCGAAAGGCCCTGGCGAGCCAGGGCCTTTCGCTTCTTCGTTCGATTTGGGATAATGGAAGGGCATGCCCTAGTTTGAAGAGGTAGATTCTTGTGAATTCCCTGAAAGACTTGAAGACCATCCGCTGGAACGAAACCTACGCCGAGATCATCGACCAGACCAAATTACCCGGCGCTTTGACGCTTTGCCGTTGCACCACCGTCGAGGAGGTGGCCGAGGCCATCCGCACCATGAAGGTCAGGGGGGCACCGGCCATCGGCGTCTTCGCCGCCATGGGACTGGCCCTGGCCGCCGTCAACTGCCCTTCCGACGACGTCGGCGAGGTGATGAAGGAGATCGAGCAAGCTTACTCCATCATCAAGACCACAANNACTGCAACGCCGGCGCCCTCGCCACGGTGAGCTACGGAACCGCCCTCGGGGTGATCCGCTCGGCTCACGAAGAAGGCAAGAAGCTCCACGTCTGGGTGGACGAGACCCGCCCCCTGCTTCAGGGCGCGCGTTTGACCGCCTGGGAGCTCAAGGAGGAGGGGATCGCCCATACCCTCATCACCGACAACATGGCCG
>DOBT01000217.1 GCA_003503675.1 Cyanobacteria bacterium UBA8530
CCACGTGGATGCCGCAGTCCTTGGTTTTGGGAATAGGAATATTGCCGCAGTCCTTGGTCTTGGGAAGAATAGGGGGCCGCGGGGCACCAGCACGGATATCGAAATCTGGAGGTGGCACGATCGGATGAGTATTCGTATTAATAACATCCTTTGGCATATTTGGCTTGTCTTTAACAGGCGTATTATCAGGCGTACCCTTACCTGTGCCCGGAGCTTTAGCGGGCACTGAACCTATCTTCGGATCGTTAAATTTTGGGCCTTGCGGTGGCTGTCCAATTGGGCCTGCTGCCATAAATTCCTCCTTGCATAAGATTTATGTGTACTTTAAAACCTATCCTCAGGTAAGTCCGAAATCTTTCTTATCATAGTATTTTACATTAATCAATAGTTCGCTAATAGCTTGTTATCAATTATTGAAGTGTCTTATTCCCGACTTTGCTACGCGCGACAGAGGCATAAAGTGGCTATGCATGAGCAGGGGGGAGATCGAACGTTTCGATTGGTAGTACTTGGGCATAGGGATATTTGGGGTCTATTCCTTCGACCCAGAAGGCACGTTCGACGCAATCCCGGCAAGCCGCCTGTTGTGTGTAGCCCTTTTGGAGCGCGTCCAATATCCCCTGTGCCAGTAATCGACATCGATGAGCACCGAAGCTTTGGCGGTCTTTTCCCGGCTCAAAACGAGGGCTTTCCGCCATGGCGAGGCCTTTGGCAAGCTGCTTGGTAAAGAGTGGAATGCCTTCACGCCACCATTCCGGGTGGCGGTACGATAGTTCGATCAATTGATGTTGGATTGAGCGGACACCTTCCACAGCCGCGTAAATGACCGCAGGATCTACACGGCGATAAGCATCAGGTTTTTTGGCTACTTTGGCCTCAAAGCGGACGCCCTCAGGCCCAAGCACGTCAAGTAAAGTCGCCAAGAGTTCAGAGGCGTACTCGGGCGCGATGTTCAAATAAAAACGCATCAAAGAACAATCTTTGGGAAATAGCCCATTCGGTCCGAATAGGTAGAAAAAACCAGGGGAGAGGTTGGGCCATGAGCAAGGAATCTTGAGGTTTACGACCTCCCCTTTCCTAGGGGTGGACGGAAAAACCCGGCTAAGATCGTCGATGAATACCTGCACTCGCTCGTTGGTAGCAAAAGCACCGCCTTCGAAGACGGATGTGATAATCCAACCGGGGTCCCAGTAATAGGCACGGCTCGTTGCCAGAAGGAGCTGCTCTACAAAGAGTTCTTCATCATCATTGGATGAGCTTTGGAAGGCGTTGGAATTCCAATGAGCGTAGCAATGGGCATAGAGGTACTCTTCGAGCCAAGAGAGGGCCTCGGGTTCTGGCACGAGATGCGGCTTCTCTCGTTCTACCTTGAGGCCTTGTCGAGGATCCCAAGCCATCTCAGGAATAGTATCCAAAACTTCATTAATCCAATCGATGCTCATTTAGGCCGCCTCAAGCAAGATCCAAGCCCATCGGTAAGGATCATTCAGCATACCGATAGCCTGTTGAGTCAGGCTACTGTGACGCTCGTCCAAATATTCGGTGTTATGGATCGCCCCGAATACATAATACAATAACGAGACTCCGGCCCAGCGTATCGCACGATAGCGGAAATCTCGCTCAAGTGGATAAGCCGATCCTCGCTGACGCCGGTAGCTATTCAGTACAACCCTCAAGAACTGGCATACCCCCGCCTGATCGAGCTTTTCGCGCTGGGTCTGCGGAGCCAACCAAGCGCGAATGTACTGGGCGAAAAGGGCACCCACGTCGCGGGCAGGATCGCCCCAGCGAGCCATCTCCCAATCGACGAAAGCGATCTGATTTTTCCTGCCCCGAAGGCGTAACAGGTTGGGGAGCTTAACATCGCCGTGGAGCAAGGTGAGTTCGGTAGGGTATTGCAGAAGCCGATATAATTCATAGAGGGCATTATCATCCGAATGGATCATCTCGAAGAACCGCAAGCCTGCTTGAGATAGCCGCGCATAATTATCAAGCGTCAAGTAGACGAAGGGACGAGGATTACCAAACCTCCCCTCGACAAAAGCCTGCGGCCCCAAGCTTGGCCGGAGCGCTCGGCTCTCCCGGTGCAGCCAACCCAAGGCACGGCCTAGCGTCATTCCCAGGGCGAGCGGATAGCGGCCTGTCCTCCAATGATAATAATTAAGTGCTTCGCCTCCATCCAACCAGCCAAGCACAAGCAAGCCGAGCCGAGGTTCGATGGAATGAACCTCGGGCAATATCAGTGGACAATTAGGCTCTGAAGCCAAAGAAGCCAGCTGGATAATGGTTTGACCCTCATGTGTCATGGCGATCGGGCCGTCGATATGCGAACGCTTGACTAAGAGCCGCTTGCCTTTACCATCTCGTACCAGAAATGTTTGATTACGACTCGGAACAGGAGCATCCGGCGATTGGTTTTCGGATTCCAATCCACAACTCGCTAAATAGGCTATCAAGTTTTCATGCATAGGTTGCCTCAATCCGTATTCGGCGGTTCGAACTATAATTTGCCCGGCGAGATCCTTGACAACAGGCGCATTGCAAAATTTATTATTGGTTGATTGAAGTCCAATGTCAACNNTTCTTGCCCAAGGCCGCTGGCTCCGACTTCGCTTTCTGAAGGAGCTTCGTCGGGCCCTCGGCTCCTGTCATGGTTCATCATCTGGGCCTGGCGTTCCGGGGGCAGGTGTCCCAGGTATTTCTGGTACGCCACCTCTACCGCGAAGTTCAGCGCGTAGCGGCCTCCCGGCGAGGTGCCTGCTTTCGGGGAAGAGGAAGCCCGTCTGCTTTGCCAAAGCGACGCAATCTTTCGGCAGGAGGAGTCTTCGAAAGACTTAACCCAAACTTTAACTCGAAACCTTACTGACTTAAGCAAGTACCCTTGTCAAGGAGGCGATAGATCTTTTAGATTAAATGAATGTTAATTGCCGATTTCGAAAGGATGAAGGGCTTGTTCAAAAAATACGCTGTTTTCGCCCTCTCGCTCACGATACTCGCCGGCTGCGGCCTCTCGCCCAGCACCCCGTCCCTGAAAAACCCCTTGACCGGTGGGGTTTCCGCGAAGGCCCTGGCCTCCGGGGTCACCTTCAAGGACTTTTCCTGCAAGATGACGGGAAGCGAACTGGCGCAGGCCGAATTGACCTACCTGGTCAGAGGAAGAACGAAGAAGGTCAATGCCCTCGTTCAGCCCATCGCCGGTCGGGAGAAGCTCCGCATCAACGAGTTGGCCTTCGACGGGGTGAAAATCATTTCCGGCGCCGTCGGACTCAAGAAGTCCGAGGTGAGCCTGCTCAAGCAGGAACTCGCGGTAGTCAACAAGCAAATCAAGGACCAGGATTCCCGCGACCTGATGGACCAGATCCTGCTCCTCCTCACAACCAAAGCCTAAGGCTTTTTCGGAAGGGGATAGAAAATGAAATACGGAAAAACCCTGAAATCGATCCTCGCCGCGACCATCCTGCTCGCTCTCGTGGGCTGCGGCGCAAACAATACCGTTTCCCCCATGCTCAGCTCGGTTTCTTCCAAGATGACCGCCAAGGCCAAGACCACCACCCGCGAAGAAGCCTATCAAGTCGTCAAGACCTACTTCGTCGAGAAATACAACCAGCACGTCTTCTCGATGCAGTTCGGGCTGGAGGCTCCCTATGCCTTCGCCGTCGCCATCGGCGAGGACGCGATGAACAAGGTGAAGTACCTGGGGACCTACGATCAAGAAACGGGGAAAATCCAGATCGACGACGTCCTGGACGTCGGAAGCAGGTTCTAGAGCGATTATCCGATTATCGCTCTAATATCGGTCCGAGGCCCGCTGATTCAGCGGGCCTCTTTTCTAGGCGAATTTTGCCGACACATTCGCGGATTGGATGATCGAAAGGATTTCCCTCGGCTTTTCGACCGTGTAGTCGGGTCCTTCCGCTTCGAAAACCTCGAGCGAATCGAAACCCCAGGGAACCCAGATGACCTTGATCCCGCTCTTCCGGCAGGCCACGACGTCCCTTTGCTCGTCGCCCACGTAGATCACCTCCGAGGGCAAAAGTTTGTTCGCCTTCAGAAAGCCGTCTATCATCGCGTCCTTGCCGAAGATCTTGCTCGAGCAAATCACCCGGTCGAAGCAATCGATGTTTTTCTGCTCGAAGAAGGTCGAGATGTTCTTTTTGGAGTTGGAGGAAATCACCGCCAGTTTCAGGCCCGAGGCGGTCAATTCTCGCAGCAATTCCTCGATTCCCTCGAAGAAAGTCAGGGCGCCCAGGGAGCGTTTGTATAAACGGTAGAATTCGGCGGCCATGAAAGAAAGCTTGCCCATGGGAAAGTCGAGGAAGCGGGCTCTCTCGACGAGGGAGCGGCTTTTCAATTTCTCGAGGTCCGCCCCGCTCAACTTCTTGAAACCGTGCTTTTCGGCAAGCTGATTGAAGATGGGGAGGAAGATCCGCCTGGAATCGACCAGGGTTCCATCGAAGTCGAAGATCACGTATTTGATGTGGGCCATTTTTTTCCTCGATTCCTGAGTAGTTGAGAAAGGCTTACCGCTATTCTAACAGAGCCGAATCGAGTAGCATGAAGAGGGTTGGCCCTCGAGAGGGTTCTCGCTATTCGAACGTAGAAGCCGAGAAAATTGAAAAGGAGCGATTTTGCATCTGATTTGGGCGATCCTGCTGGTTTTCCTTTCCCCTTCCCCGGTTCTGGCGGCAAATGGGGGCGCCCTGGACTTGACAAAACACTGGGTCGGGTTTTCTTCGCTCTCGATCTTCTTTTTGGCCTACCTAGCCGTGATGGGGGAAGAACTCCTTCACCTGCGCAAGTCCAAGCCCGTCCTCATCGCCGCCGCGCTCATCTGGGGGCTGGTCGGGCTCGCCTACGCGATGGCCGGGAACCAGCATACGGCCGCCGAAGCCGTGCGTCACAACCTCCTGGAGTTCAGCGAACTCTTCCTTTTCCTGCTCGCCGCCATGACCTTCATCAACACCATGGAGGATCGCGGGGTCTTTCATGCCCTGCGCTCCTGGTTGGTCGGGCAGGGCTTCTCGCTGAGAACCCTTTTCTGGATCACCGGCGCTCTCGCCTTCTGGATCTCCCCCCTCGCGGACAACCTCACCACGGCCTTGATCATGGGCGCGGTGGCCCTGTCGGTGGGGGCCGGCAAACCCAAGTTCGTCGCTATCGCCTGCATCAACATCGTGGTCGCGGCCAACGCGGGGGGGGCCTTCAGTCCCTTCGGAGACATCACCACCCTGATGGTCTGGCAAAAAGGCCTGGTCCCCTTCGGGGACTTCTTCCGCCTGCTCATCCCCTCTCTGGTGAACTGGCTGGTGCCCGCCGTCATCATGTCCCTGGCGGTCGAGAAAGCCCGGCCGGCTCCCCTCCCGGGAAAGGCCTTCTTGCAGCCCGGAGCCTTGCAGGTGGTTTTTCTCTTCATCCTGACCATCTTCATGGCGGTCTCGGCACACAACTTCCTTCACCTCCCGCCCGTGCTCGGCATGATGGGGGGACTGGGCCTGCTCAAGTTCTATGCCTATTTCCACCGGGTCCGCCACCGCCGGGAGATCCTGAACGAGCCGGAAGACATGCTTTCCGAGTCGAACAACTCCGAAAACATCCATGAAGCCCGGCCCAGAATACCCTTCGATCCCTTCAAGCAGTTGGAGCGGGCCGAATGGGACACCCTCATGTTCTTTTACGGCGTGATCCTTTCGGTGGGTGGATTGGGAGTCATCGGTTACCTCGGGCTCGCCTCCACGGCGATGTACGGAGGAATGGGAGCGACCACCGCCAACATTCTGGTCGGCCTTTTGTCCTCGGTCGTGGACAACATCCCGGTGATGTTCGCCGTCCTCTCGATGAACCCCGCCATGTCCCAGGGCCAGTGGCTGCTGGTGACGCTGACGGCGGGGGTGGGCGGCTCCTTGCTCTCCATCGGCAGCGCGGCGGGGGTCGCCCTCATGGGACAGGCTCGCAGTCACTACACCTTCTTTTCCCATCTCAAGTGGACCTGGGCGATCGCCCTCGGTTACTTCGCGAGCATCGGGACCCACTTCCTCCTCAATCGCGGGCTTTTCTGAAAAAGGATTCCCGGCGCAGCCACTTCTCCGTTTCGACGAGGAGATAAACGACCAGGACCACGACCGCGACGTCGAACCAGGATTCGAGCGGAACGCTCGCGGTTTGAAACAGCCACTGCATCGGGGGAAGATACACGAAAGCCAGTTGCAGCGAGACCATGATCAGGACCCCCCACAGGGCCCAACGGTTCGAGAAGAAACCCACTTCCCAGACGGGACGGGATAAGGAGCGGCAATTGAAGAGGTAGGCGATTTCGACCGCGACCACCACGCTGGCGACCACGGTTCGGGCGGCGACGAGGTCCAGGCCTCGCGACAACTCCCAGAAATAGAGGATGTAGGCGCCGATGACCATGAGCACGGAGACGTAGACAATTCTTGCCATCATGTCCCCGGTCAGGATGGGTTCGTTCGGCGCCCTCGCGGGACGCTTCATCAGCCCCGCCTCCTTCGGCTCGAAAGCCAAAACCGTCCCGAGCGCGACCGAGGTCGTCATGTTGATCCAGAGCAGGTGCAGGGGGAGAATCGGCAGCACCAGCCCCGCCGCGATGGCGATGATGAGCAGCAGTCCCTCTCCGCCGTTGGTCGGCAGGGTCCAGATGATGAATTTTCGAAGGTTGTCGTAAACGCCTCTTCCTTCTTCGACCGCCGCCTCGATCGAAGCGAAGTTGTCGTCGATGAGGACCATGTCCGCGGCGTCCTTGGCGACCTCCGTCCCGTTGAGCCCCATGGCGATGCCGATGTCCGCCTGCTTGAGGGCGGGCGCGTCGTTGACCCCGTCGCCCGTCATGGCGACCACCGCTCCCTGACCCTGCAGGGTCTTGACCAGACGAAGCTTCTGCTCGGGGATGACCCGCGCGAAGACGTCCGATTTCAGGGCGATTCCCTTCAGTTCCTCGTCGGAAAGCTTCGCCAACTGCGCGCCCTCGATCACCAGGGGGCGATCGCCGCCGATGCTCATTTGCCGGGCGATCGCCTGGGCCGTCAGGGCGTGATCGCCGGTGATCATCTTGACCGAAATGCCGGCGTCCTGGCAGGCTTTTACCGCGGCGATCGCCTCCGCTCGCGGCGGATCGATCATGGCCTGCAAGCCGAGAAAAACCATCCCGGTCTCGACGTCCCGGGGATGGAGCGTCGTTTGCCCGGGTAGACTCTTTTTTGCGAAGGCCAGGACGCGCAACCCCTCTTTCGCCAAGGCTTCCGCGCTCTGATTGGCTTTCGCCCGATCGAAGGGAATGATTTTCCCTTCCGGGTCCATCTCCGCCTCGCACATGGCGAGAACACGCTCGACGGCACCCTTCAGGTAGACGACATGACCTTGGTCCGGGATTTGGTGCAGCGTCGCCATGAACTGGCGTTCCGATTCGAAGGGGATGGAGTCGAGCGCCTCGGCTTCGTCCCGGAGACAGCCGGGATCGAGCCCGGCCTTGATGGCGACGACGAGCAAGGCGCCTTCCGTGGGATCCCCCTCGATTCGCCAATTCTTCCCGTGTTCGATCAATCGGGACTCGTTGCACAGAATGCCGGCTCTCGTGATCTCTTCCAGGGCGCGGGAACTATCCGGGGAAACTTTTTCCCCCTCTCGCCGTATCGCTCCCTCGGGATGGTAGCCGACCCCCGTGACCTCGTAGCGGCCGCCGCCGGCCAGGATGGCCGTGACGGTCATCTCGTTCTTCGTCAGGGTGCCGGTCTTGTC
>DOBT01000082.1 GCA_003503675.1 Cyanobacteria bacterium UBA8530
AATCGAAGTCGAGCGGCAAATCGAGATGAGCTTCGGTAAGGCAGCCACCCGACGGTCCCCCGATCTGAACGGACTTGAAACACTCGTTGGTGAGCTTGCCTTCGTCGTCCGTCACCCCGCCGCCGATGTTGAAGATGATTTCCTTGAGGGGNNGTCCCCAGGCAAACCTCGATCAAGCCGGTGTTCGCCACATGCCCCGTCAGAGCGAAGGTCTTGGTGCCGGGCGAACTCTCGGTTCCCATCGAACGGAACTCGCGAGCCCCCATGTTCAGGATGANNCCTCGCCGCAGACGAAGGCGCCGGCCCCTTCCATCACATGGACTCGGAAGGAATGCTCGGATCCGAAGATCTCGTCACCCAGTAGCCCCATCTTTTCGGCATCGGCGACGGCCTTCTTCACCCTTTTCACCGCCAGAGGGTACTCGGTTCTCACGTAGACATACCCTTCGTCCGCGCCGATCGCCCGGGCGGAGATCATCATCCCCTCGATGACGGCATGAGGGTTGCCCTCCATGACGGAACGGTCCATGAAGGCCCCGGGATCGCCCTCGTCCCCGTTGCAGATGACGTACTTCTTCTCGACGCTCTGGATCCGGGTGAGCTCCCATTTCCGGCCGGTGGGAAAGCCCCCGCCGCCACGCCCCCTCAGACCGGAATGGAAGATTTCCTCGCAGACGTCCTTGGGCTTCATCCCGGTGAAGGCGGTGCGGGCAGCCTTGTAGCCATCCTTGGAGATGTACTCCTCGATGTCCTCCGGGTCGAGCGAGCCGCACTGCTTCAGGACGAAGCGGTTTTGGAGGTTGTAGAAAGGGATGTCCTCGCTGCCCTTGCAGCGTTCGCCGTTCTTGTCCAGGTAAAGCAGGCGCTCAACGATTTCATTTTTTTCGAGGGTCTGCTCGACGATGTCTTGGACGTCTTCGGGCTTGACCTTGACGTAGAGGATGTTGTCGGGCTGGATCATGACAAGGGGGCCCATCTGGCAGAAGCCGTGGCAACCGCTCTTGGAAACCAGGTTCGCCCCATTCCCCTCTTCGGCCAACTCGGTCAAAACTTTCAATCCGGCCGAGCGGATGGACTCGACGAGGGCTTGATGGACTTTCAGGGCGCCGTTGGCGACGCAACCAGTACCGGCGCAGAGGATCACCCTGCGAACGAGACTTCCCGCGGCTTTCTGGTAGTTTTCCGCGATCGCTTCCAGCGAAAGGCTTTCTCGAACTAACACTTTCCTTCCTCCTTCAGGATACCTTCGAGCACGGCCAAGGTGCTTTCCGGGGTCATCTGACCGTGGACCTCCTCGTTGATCACCATCACGGGAGCGAGCCCACAGGCGCCCAAACAGGAAACGGTCTCGAGCGTGAAGAGCATGTCCGCAGAGGTCTTCCGCTGATCGTCGAGTCCAAGCTTCTTCTGCAGGGCCTCCAGGATGGGGATGGATTTTTTGACATGGCAGGCGGTTCCGTCACAGATCCGGATGATGTACTTTCCCTTCGGCTCCAGGGTGAAATGGGCGAAGAAAGTCGCCACCCCGTAGACCTTGGCGGGGGATATCCCCACCGAAGTCGCGATGTAGGCGAGGACCTCTTCGGGCAAATAGCGGTATTCCTCCTGAACGGCCTGCAGAATGGGAATCAACTTTGCGGGATCGCGGGAATATCCCTCCAGAATCTCGCAAACCCGCTCGAATTTATGAACCGGCTTTTTTTCGGTTTCTTTCATCGGCTTCTCCTCTTTTACGCCAGGTGCCGGCAAAGCAAGGCAAGGCCCGCCGCCAAGTTCTCGTTATGGACCAGGACTCCTTGCGGAACGACGAGGGACACGGGAGCGAAATTCAGGATCGCGATGATCCCCCCCGACACCATCAGGTCCGCGACCTCCTGGGCATGATCCGCCGTCACCGTGATGATCCCGAGCTGGATGTGCATTCTCTGCGCCAGATCCACCAATTTTTCGGTGGGCAGGATCTCCTTGCCCTTNNCGTCGTCTTTTTCGAAGGCAGCCACGATCTTGAGCCCGTATTGCTCGTAGCCCTCATAACCGAGCAAGGCGGAACCGAGCTGTCCAACCCCTACCAGGAAGGCATCGTTCAAGTTGTTCCAGTTGAGGAAGTTCTTGATGGCCTCGATCAAGTCGGTTATGGAGTAGCCGACTTTCGGTTTCCCTTCGATCCCGGTGAAGGCGAGATCTTTTCGCACCTGAGTGGGATCCAGTCCGAGTTCACCGGCGATGTGCGTGCAGGAAACGACCAACCCGCCTCTGGCCTTTAACCGCTTGAGAAACTGGTAATACGAGGGCAGTCTTCGCAGAGTCGGCAGGGGAACTTCCTTGAGGACATTCGCGACCATCTATTTCTCCCTTCCACAAAGCGACTATTAGAGAAATTTTTATCGATAAAAATTTCTCTAATAAACATAGTCCAAGGCAGAGAGGCTGTCAACGCCTCTGCGCCTTTATCCTTGTAAAGAATCGTTTGGGCATGCGGGCAAAAAAAAGCTCTTTCTCCCTTCACGAAGGGAGAAAGAGCCGATATCCGGATGATTCGAGCTTATGGCCTCAATTCAGTTTCAGGCCGGAAAGGCCTTTTTTCTTTTCCTTGAGTTTCTTGTCCTTGAGTTTGGCCTTGGGGTCCTCGGCGGGAACGAGCATTTCGATATCCCGGGGAATGTAGGCCAGTGAGGCGAGCCAATTGGCGACGGGTGTGGGATCCTCTTTATCCCTCGAGACCGAAATGGCTTCCGATTTGGGAACGTTGATGTAATCGACGCAATCGTCGTCGAGGTCCTCGGAATCAATGCGCAACTGGTAGCGGTAGTTGATCCCATCGGTCGAAGAAACGAATCCTCCGTGTACAGCTACTTTCGTATCCAAGAGCGCAGCACAAATGGCCTCGATCTTGTTCATCAAAATTGCTCCTTTCAAGGCGATCGCCGACTATGGGACTAGCATAGCATGGGATGACATCTTTGTGGACAACCATTTTCATTGAGAAAGCGCGGATCGAAATCGATCCGCGCTTGTTTTTATCGGGGCCGAAGGGACTCGAACCCTCGACCTCTGCCTTGACAGGGCAGCGCTCTAACCAACTGAGCTACAGGGCCATATTTTATTTAACAATGCATAAACTTTATAGTCACAGCTAAAAATAATATAAAACCATAATACTAAATAATGTAAGAGAGATGTTTNNGGATAGAGCAACTGCGCGATCGCCTCATGTCCGAAGCCGCCATGACCGCCTCGGTGATCGATGGGGAGCGGCACGAAAGCATCCGCTCGGAAAAGGACCCCGCCTATTCGGCGATCAAGAAGAAGCTGATCGGAATGATGGTCAGTCCCGGGATCAGGGACATCTACACCATGAAACATGGCAAGGGTAATACCTGGAACTACGTCGTCGACGCGGAGCCTTCGACCAGTAAGCTCTACAGTCCCTTCATGGAACCTTATGACGCTTCCCAGGACCCCGAGAACTTGAAAGGGCTCTTGGGGCCTTCCGCCAGCAAAAAACTCTATACCGACGAATACGGGGTCTGGCTCTCCGGCTACGCCCCCATCCGGGGGAAGGACGGGGTGGCCCGCGCCGTCGTCGGAGTCGACATGAGCGCCAAGAGGGTGATCGAGGAAGAATCCGTGCTCCTGAGGATGACCCTGTGGATTTTCCTCCTGGGCCTGGGGATCGCCGCCATGGCCAGCTTCTGGATGGCACGCCTGCTCAACCATCCCATCAGCCAGCTGGTGAAGGGGGTTCGACTGGTGGCTGCCGGGGACCTTTCCATCCGGGTGCCGGAAGAGCGCCGGGACGAACTCGGAGAGTTGGCCCATTCCTTCAATACCATGTTGGGGGATCTTGCCCGCCAGCGGGAAGAGCTCAAAGAACAAGAACGGATGTCCCAGGAGCTCGCGACGGCTCGCAAGATTCAGCAGGCGATGCTCCCCTCCGAGGCACCGACTTCGGGTCATTTCAACATCGATTTCTACGCCGAGTCCGCCACCGAGGTGGGGGGAGACTACTTCGATTTCCTGCCCCTCGAGGATGGCCAGATGGCCATCGTCATCGGCGACGTCACCGGTCACGGCGTTCCCGCCGCCCTCCTCATGGCCATGGTCAAGAGCTGCCTCCACACCCAGGTCCTCTCCAACTACCGGGTGAGCGACGTCATGGAAGTCGCCAACAACGCCGTCTTCAAGAGCTCTTTCGATCGCCGCCTCATGACTTTCTTCTACTCCATCCTCGACACCAGGAAGGGCATCCTCACCTTCGCCAACGCCGGGCACCTCTACCCCTACCTCTTCCGCGCCTCGACGAAAGAAGTGTTGTCCCTGGAAGTCTCGTCCTATCCCCTGGGAGTCCGCCCGAACACCACTTACAAGGAAGAGAGCATAAAGGTCGAGGACGGAGACATCCTCGTCTTCTATTCGGACGGCATCATCGAAGCGATGAACGCGATTAAGGAAGAGTTCGGCTTCGATCGGATGGAAAAAGTCATCCAGGAATCGGGGGACCGCAGCGCGAGCGAGATCGTGAAGGAGTTGCTGCTTCGTTGGCGGACCTTCATCTCGGAAGGGGAACTCCAAGCGACCGAGGACGACGTCACCGTGGTGGTGGTCAAAATGAAAACGAAATCAGACGAACTCGACGAAAACCTCGTTGGCAAGCAGGAAGTGAAGGGGATTCAGGCGGATCCGGTCTCCCTCCTGTAGAATCAAGTCCCGCTCCTTCAAGCGAGCGATGGACTTTCCGAAAACCGCTTCGAGGGAAATCCCGAAGCGGTTTTCGAATTTCCGTTTCGATATCCCCTCTTCGAGCATCCTCAAACCGAGAAAAACGAATTCCTCCATCTCCTCCCGCTTGGAAAGAGGGGCTTCGGGAAGGAGCGGGAGGGGATGGTCGAGGTAGTCCCGGATGGAGGGGGAATGCTGGTAGCGTTGGTGTCGAAAATAGGAATGCGCTCCGGTACCCAATCCGACATAGGGCTCTAATCTCCAGTAAATTCGATTGTGCATCGATTCGAACCCGGGAAGGGCCCAGCTGGCGATTTCGTAGTGAACGAAACCGGCGGAAGACAGGATTTCCTCCGCTTTCTCGGCCATCGCGACTTCGGTTTCCTCTTCCGGAAGGACCAGCCTTTCCCTGTCACGGAAAAAGGGGGTTCCCTCCTCGATCGAAAGGCCGTAGATCGAGAGGTGTTTGGGTTTCAGCGAGAGGGCCGCTTCCAAGGTCTCTTCCCAATCTTCGAGGGTTTGCTCGGGTAAGCCGTACATGAGGTCGAGGCTGAAGTTGTCGATTCCGGCCTTCTTGAGGTCTTCCACGGTCTTGCCGACGGCCGCGCTGTCATGGAGACGCCCGAGTTTTTCGAGAATCCGATCCGAAAAGCTCTGCGCCCCGATCGAGGCGCGGTTGATCCCGCCTTCCCTCGCTTTTTCCCAAAGAGAAGGCGAGCCGGTGGCCGGGTTGATCTCGATGGTTTCTTCCCTTCCGGGCATCAAGGAGAAGTTGCGGCGGAGCGCCTCGAACAGGGCTTCCAGTTGCCGCGGGCTCAGCAGGGAAGGAGTTCCCCCGCCGAGGTAAACCGTTCTGACCTCGAGGCCCCGGTAGAATTCCATTTCAGCGAAAAGGGCCGCGAGGTAGGGCTCAATGAGCTCTTCGCAGCCCGCTTCGGAGGGGAAATTGCAGTAGCGGCACTTCAATAGGCAAAAGGGAAAATGGAGATAGAGGCCGATCGGTTCTTCGTTTAGGCCGCTCGGCTCTTCGCGCATTTCGCTCAGAGGTTCAGGTTCAGGCCGAGCATCGCCCTGAGGGAGTCGGTGATGTCGCCCTGTTGCATCGCTTTGATCTTTTGATCGTAGCCGAGGGGGCCGGCGTAGAGGATGTCCAGGAGACGGCGGACCGAATTTTCATTCATGGCCCTGTCGCGGGCATAGCGGACATCGGCCAACAGGTCGTCCGT
Source organism: Cyanobacteria bacterium UBA8530 (assembly GCA_003503675.1). Taxonomy (GTDB): domain Bacteria; phylum Cyanobacteriota; class Sericytochromatia; order S15B-MN24; family UBA8530; genus UBA8530. The sequence goes on from DOBT01000082.1 coordinate 5,946, forward strand.
TACCTCGGTGTCCTCGTCCTTGTCGGAGTCGTCTTCGTAGCCCATTCCGGTCAAGCGGATTGTCGCCTGCTGCACGAGGAGCTGTTGGACCACCTTCAACATCTTCTCGAAGTTCTGGGTCGACTGGAGGATTCCCGCCTGATCCCTTTGGGTGAGGGCGAGCGAAGCTAGAACGATGGCTTCCTTGATGGGCGGCTTGACGACCTCGGGAAGGTAGGTTTGGAACTTCGAGAACTGGATGAGAAGAGTCTTCAGCCGTTCGGACGAATCGGTGGCGGGGGGCGTCGACGCATTGGTCCAGGTGGCCGCGGATGAAGAAACGGAACCGACGAAGTCCATGGATGATCTCCTCTATGAAGCTCTCATTTTATTTCATTATAGGGGTTGAGCGGTCAAGGCGCCAGCGCCGGGTCGGTGGCCTGGATGGCCGAGAGGATCAAGTCTTCGGAAGGGTAGCCGCGGAAACCCTCGAGGGTGGAGTAGATGCGGCTGTGGAGGAAAAAATCCGAAAGCTCGGCCGTGTTGGGTTCCACGTCGCTGCCGTTGATGCGGATGCTCGGAGAACCCAGGAAGCGGAGTCGAATCGCCTCGTCATCGTCGGTCACGAGGAAATGCCGCAGCTCGTATTCGACCCCCGTGGCCTTGAGGGTTTTCTCGAGAACCTTGAGCGCGGCGTACCGGTTGGGGCAGTCTTCCGAATAGAGGAACTCGATCAGCAAACGGGATATCTTCATGGACAAACCTCGCTTTCCTGCTTTCCCCTAGAATCAATTACCCCAAAAGTCCGCAAATAACGCAGAGCTCAGAAACAGGGCATTTCGAGAGGCTGAGTCTTGGCATGGGCGAAGACCAGCGGAGTGGTCCTGGGATAGTTCGTGAGGTTGAAGCTTTTGCGGATGGCCGCTATCGAAGCGCCCACCTTCTGATAGATCTCGCCGATGGCGATGAGATACTCCTCCAGGCTTTCCTCTTCGTCGGTGGCCGCCAAGTCTTGAATCCCTCTCGAAAGTTGCCTCGAAATCATCTCGTCCTCCTTGCATGCTCCTATCAATAGAGTAGGTGTTAACTCGGAGTAAGTTTCTTATGGTCCGTTAAAGAATGACCTAACCTTGGCCCCAGGAGGCCCCTTTTTGCGTCCGATAATAGATATTATGTAAAACGAAAGGCGGAAAGGGGCGAAGATACTGCGTTATGTAAAACAGGCTCTCAAGAAAAGGCCCCCCAGGGGATTTGACCTGAGGGGAAAAATTTTTTACCTCGAAAACCTCTTTTTTACTGGGTCAGGGCCAGCAGAGGTTTCGGATCGGACAATCTGATGCATTCGGAGGGAACGACCTGGGCGAGGTCCTCCATGAGTCCGGGGGAGGGCTCGACCCAGAAAGCCGGACCGGCCACCACTTCCTGATCTTTTCCGTCGAAGTGGAAGATCACCGGAGTCTCCCCGGTATGCCCCCTCAGGATCTGGCTCATCCGCGCGAGCATGGGACCGGTGGCGGAAGAGTCCAGGGTGAGGTGGAGGGAGGGTAGGCGGTCGAGCGCCCAAACCTGGTTGGCGATGACCTTGGGTTGCTCGTCGCGCGAAGAGAACTTGCCCTTCACCAACAGCTTGGCGTCCTCGGAGAGGAGGAAGGCGAATTTCTCATAGGCCTCCGGGAAGAAAATGATCTCGACCTTGCCGGTGAAGTCTTCGAGATAGCCGCTCAACATGGCCAGCCCCTTCTTGGTCATGGCCCGGCGGGTGGCGGTGAGCATCCCCCCGACCACGATGGCGGCGTTGTCGGAAAGGCCCGCTACTTGAT
>DOBT01000018.1 GCA_003503675.1 Cyanobacteria bacterium UBA8530
TTACACCATCTTACGGGACACTACCCGACATATTAGAACCTTCCTCAAGCGTGGAAAGTCTTTCCCTGGTTGGAAGAGAATGGCGTTGGACTCGGAACCACCGGAGCTCCAGGTTCAGGCTTCGACAGGGCTCGTTGGTAGATGAGGGCGACCAAGATAGAAATAACGATCAAGCCGATCCACGCAAAGCTAATAACCGCAATCTCGAATCGGTACTCCCGGTTGATCCCGTAAGCGATTGAAATCCAAACCAGAGAAAGCAGAGAGAGTCCGAAGATCGCTATGGAAGTCCAGGAAACGGCTCGTCCGAGACGCCCTACGCTCCAGAACACCGGGGCGAGGCAAACCAGAGAAAGGCTAAGCAGCAAGTAGCCGACTTCTTCAAGAGCAATGAATATCCCATGTGGGTTGTATTGGGTCAGCAACGCCAGGCCATCCGTCTCACCATTCAGCAAACTGGGTTGGATGACCGAGAGTTGGAGAAAGTAGTCGGTCACCACGATACCCGAAGCGAGCAGGCCAAAGGAAAGTGCCATCTGACTCCAACTCCGTCTTGCAATAGGAGTGGTTTGGTGAATGACCGCGAGAAGTGCCACGACGAGCAGCATCATCAAAATGCTCGGATACATCCAGTAGAAATCTCGGGGAAAGCGGGAGATGCTGTCCGTAAAGGGATAACGGAGGCAGTCCTTGATACAAAAGGGACCCGATAAGGGGGGGGTCATGATCGCCATGGCAAAGCTCAAGAGCGTGAGAAAAGCTGTTAACCAAGAGAGAATCAGTCCGAAGCGGGCGTCTTGGCGTATATTCGACACAGGGAAACGAAATTCATCTGAAGTAAAGCTCACTGTGATCTCCTTTCTGCAACATGAAACATCAAAGGAGCCAGGTCGTCAAACAACCGCTTCCTCAATCGCCCTTGGCCGATGCCGGAAGCTGGCCTTCCCAAGAAAACTCATGCGGAACGCGTGACCAACAAATGGAAAGAAGGACACGAGCGCCAAGACGAAAAGGGCTCCTGGACTCGAACCCACGAAGCCCCTAGGATCTAGCGAATGAGCGGATCTCGATGGTTGATTTTTGAAAGAAGGAGAAATAGCAAAGGCCCCGGAACGCAGGCAGTGTGCGATTCCAGGACCATTAAGTGGACTGTACTGGACGACATTAGAACTGTCCTCAAGCTCGGTTCACGTTCGATCGGATGAATTCCACAACAAGATCCTCCGTACAGGTTTCACTGCTGCACCCTTCGATAAAATCCGCGACGATATCGTTATGGCATAGAAGACTCCACCCGTTGAGGAGGAGGAAGACGCTGGTAGCGGCTAGGGCGATCCGCTTGTTTCCGTCCAGGAAACCATGGTTCTTTCCGAGACCGAAGAGGAGAGAGGCCGCTTGCGCAGGCAGATCTGCACCTTCATAAAGAGCCTTGTTACGGGGGCGATGGACCGCACTCTCCACCAGACCTTCTCCGGATGGTCCGTTAAAACCGTAGGCCCCACCATAGCGATCGATCATCTGATCATGGATCTCGACGACCTCCCCGATGTCCAGATAATCGGTCTCGCTCACTTGGAAAGCCGGTCGAGCGCAGGTCCGAATTTATCGACGGTCTGATCCAGGGCTTTTTGAACATCGGGGCGAAGCTTGGGTCGCATGACCACGGGGACGACTTCCAGGATGCTCCCCCGACGACGGACCATGACTTCGTCGCCTTGTTTAAGATCCAAGGCCTCAGCGTCTTCCTTGTTGATGGTGAGGCCCAAGGAATTCCCGATTTTGATCACTTTGGACATCTGGCACCTCCTGACCCTATTATACCCGTTGTTATAACCGTTATAACAATTTTTCGCTCAGATTTTTTGGCATCATGGGTATTGGACTCGAAACAGCCTGATGCTCTTTCCTCAAGGGTTTCATGCATAAGTGGAATTTTGAGGGCCATTGACGCGGCCGATCATAGAACTCGGAGAGGGTCGTCTATTTAAACAAAGAAGCGGACCCTCGGGATATCTCCCAAAGATCCGCGATTAGGTGGGCGGTACGGGACTCGAACCTGTGACCTCATGCATGTCAAGCATGCGCGCTAACCAAACTGCGCCAACCGCCCCTTCACACTCGCTAACCGAGCGCAGAGTAATCATTATAACCAAAATCTGGTCAAAGTAAAGACCTAATAGGCGCCAAGGATCCAAAGACAGGCAGTTCTCGGTCCGGAAAATCGAGCGCTTTGAGGAAAGAAGGGCTTGAACGCCATGGCGCAGATCGGAAAGATCCTGATGTTTATTGGGTCTGGGCGATCATCGTCGCTAAAGGTAGTAATCGATGAGTTCGAGGAAGGTGTTCCAGAGGTGCTTCTTCATGTTGTTGGTTTTGAGGGTGCCCATGGGGCGGGCGATCGCCCAGTCCTTGTCGAAGACCTTCGCTTGAGCAGTGGAAGCGAATTCCTCGCTGGATACCACCGTGACGATCTCCTGGTTCTCGATGAAGGAGCGGGCGTCGCAGTTGGCCGTTCCTATCGCGGTCCAGCAGTCGTCGATGCAGGTGTACTTGACATGGGAGAAGCGCTGCCCGGGATAGGTCCTGATCTCGGCCCCCGCTTCCATCAACTGGCGGGCGGATTCGACGTTCAGGCGCTTGAAGAGGTCATTGTCATTGCGGGCGATCGCCACCACGACCTTCACCTTGACCCCGCGCTCGGCAGCGGCCTTCAGGTGAGTCATGAGATCGTCGTCCGAGAAATAAGGGCATTCGATGTCGATTTCCTTCTGCGCGGAGTCGATGGCGGCGATGAGGACGTCGAACCACTCGTGGCGACGGTCCTTCTCGCTGGGGCTGGTGACGGCGATCCTGACCCGCTCGCTTCCGAGTTTCGGCCCATCCGAGGGGGCCTTCCACTGGGGATTCGAGCCGCCAGCAAATTTCCAGTCGGTGAAGAACTCCTTCATCATGTCGCGCGCGGCCGTCCCCTCGACCTGGAGCATGAGGTCGTGGTAGGCCCCTTCCCTGGCGTATTCGTCGCCTATGTTGATGCCGCCGGTCATGACTCGGGTGCCGTCCACGATCATCAGCTTGCGATGGGTGAGGGTGATCCCGGAGCCCGAACCCTTGAAGATCCCCGTCAGGGTGAGCATCGGATAGCGCTGGACCTCGATGCCGCCCGCCCGGAAGCGATCGATGATCTTGCCGTCCTCGGAATGGCAACCGATGAAATCGAGCAAGACCTTGACCTCCAGGCCCTGCTTCTTCTTCTCGATCAGAAGGTCGCAGATGCTCTTGCCGGTCTTGTCGTTGTGCCAGATGAAGTATTCGGCGTAAATCGCCTTTTGAGCGGATCGGATCATTTCCGTCAGGGCGGCGAAGCTCTCGGGACCGTCCACGTTGAGATGGAGGGCGTTGTCGGAAGATTCCTGGTGAACCCCGACCTTGGAAACCGCATTGCCTATCGAGGCCAGGGAGAAAGCCTTCATCGCTTGGGCGTCCGTGCGTTGCAAGGAACCGGTCATGGGGGCACTGCATCCGGTCAAAAGCATTCCCGCCATCAGTGCGCCGACCAGGACCTTCTTGAAAAGCATAGGGCCACCCTTTCTATCACTCTTCACAGTTATCGGAAAGGATGGCCCAAAGTTTCTTATGTCGAGGCTATGTCCTGGTAAAGGACTATTTAACTTAACCCTTCTTGTAGGCGGCTTCCAGGCTGCCCATGAGCCGCGGAAAACGGGTGCGGAGCTGATCCCAGGCCCAGAGGAAGTCCTTGGATAGGGACTTTCGCTGATCGTCGGGCAGCTTGAGGAGGGCTTCCATGGCCTTGAGTTGGGCCTTGGCGTCTCCGCCCTGGGCGCTGCCGAGCAGCCCCTCCACCTCGGGATGACGCACGAGGAAGTTGGTCTTGAGGCGCTGGAACTCGTCGTGGAGCTTCTTGGCCTCGATGGGAGGAAGGCGCTTGAAAGCCGCCATGAGATTCTCTTGCTTCTCGGTCGTGGGCGTTCCGTAGCCCTCGAAGCGTTCGGCGATCTCGGGGTACTTCTTCTTGAACTGGCCGAAGAAACGCCTCTCGACGGATTTTCCGAGGAACTGCGCGATCCTGTTCCAAAGGTTCTTGATGTACTGGGGACGCAGGACGATGAAGACCCCGAGGGCGATCACCAGGGCGACCAGGACGGTGAAGACGATGAGGTTGCCGTTCACCCCGACGGCCGGAGTATCTATTTTTTGGGCGCTTCCGGTAGCGACGGTCTGAGTATTGATTTTTTGGGCGCTTCCGGTGGCGACGGTCTGAGTATTGATTTTTTGGGCGCTTCCGGTGGCGACGACGGCCTGAGTGTTGATTTTTTTCGGGCTTCCCGTCTTGACGATAGCATGACTGTTCGTTTTTTTCGGGCTTCCCGTCACGACGACGGCCTGGCTATTCGTTTTGTTGGGGGTTCCCGTGGCGACGACGGCTTGGCTATTGTTCATTGAATAAGTGATCCTTCTTCCCAATTCACATAATGATTTCATCGTAGCGGATCCCGAGGCTTTTGAGAAGCCGCCTTATTTTCGGTGGCTCAGGAGCGCTGAAGCCTGGTCGGTAGGCAGGACCATCACTTCGGAGAGATTCACGTGAGGCGGACGGGTCGCGCAAAAGAGGACGACCTCGGCGACGTCCTCGGGAGCGAGGGGGGTCAACCCCTGGTAGACCTTGGCGGCCTTCTCCTCGTTTCCGTGGAAGCGCACGAGAGAAAATTCCGTCTCGACCATGCCCGGATCGACCGAGGATACCCTGATGGGCGTTCCCAGCAGGTCCATCCTGAGAGCCTTGGTGAGCCCGGACACGGCGTGCTTGGTGGCGCAGTAGACGCTTCCCCCGGGATAGGCCTCATGTCCCGCGATGGAGCCCAGGTTGAGGACCTGTCCCCTGCCTCGCTCGACCATGCCGGGGATGATCGCTCGGGAAACGTAGAGCAAACCCTTGAGGTTGGTGTCGATCATCTCTTCCCAATCCTCGACCTCGGCCTCGTGCAGTTTGTCGAGACCCCGCGAAAGCCCCGCGTTGTTGACGAGAATATCGATTTCCCGCCATTCACTCGGAAGCAAAGCAAGTTTTTCCTCGACCTCGGCGCGGCGGGAGACGTCGAGAGCGAAGCAATGAACTTCGCATTCCTTCAATTCTTCGGCCAGGCTTTCCAGGCGATCCAGGCGGCGGGCGCACAGGAGCAGGCGCGCTCCCCTTTCGGCGAAGGCCCTGGCGCAGGCGGCTCCGATTCCGCTCGAAGCTCCCGTGATGAGGACCAACTTCCCTTTCAATCGGCTCATTCTTCTTTCCCTTTGGAAAAACACGCGAGGGCGAGTGACTCAAACGAATCCTCGGTCAAGCTCTGGACGGTACGGGTGGAAACCATTATGAGGCGTTATCCCCTCGCGTTCAACCGCCCCTTTTATTTTTTGAAGATCTTCGCGAGGCGTGCGAAGAGGCCGGCGCGCCGGGGGCGAATGGCGTTGAACTGGGAAACGGCGAAGTCGTTGCGCAAACGACGGGCCTCGCCCTCGTCCATTTCGTAGCGCCCCTTGCGAAGGGTGGCGGTCTGGAGATTTTTTTGGGCCTCCGGATAGCCCGGTTCGAGGCTGAGAGCCTGCTTGAAGTGGGCGATCGCCCAGTCGACCTGCTCCTTCTTGACGTAGGCCACCCCGAGGTTGTTGTGGGCCTTGGCGTAGTCCCTCTTCAGCTTGATCGCCTTCTGATACTGCTCGATGGCGAGTTCCATCTCCCCGACGTGGGCGTAGGCGAGGCCCAGGTTGTTGAAAGCGCAGGCGTTGGTTTGGTCATGCTCGAGCGCCATCTTGAACTCCGCGATGGCTTCTTGGTCATGGCCGTCCCTGGCAAGCTCTAGGCCCAGCTGGTAGTGAATGTCAGAGGTTTCGTTCCCCAAAAAATCCTCCCCGGATTCGAGATCCTTCACGATTATACCTGTTTGCAGGTGAGTCCCCCCGGGAGTTACACTCCTTTATGGAATCGAACTTCCGAAAAAGAAGGAAATACGCTGCCATGATCAAGCAACTCGACCAGCTACTGGACCTGGCAAAAACAGGCCAGCCCCAGCGCATCGCCCTCGCGGCCGCGGCCGACGACGATGCCCTCTCCGCCCTGGACCGGGCCGTAGGCCTGGGCATCGCCGAGGGAATCCTGGTGGGCGATCCCTCGGAGATAGGGAAAATCGCCCAGAAAATCGGAATAGACCTGAAAAAATACACCGTCTGCCCGGCCGAGAACGATAGCCGGGCAGCCCTGGAAGCGGTGGGGCTCGTTTCTTCCGGCAAGGCCGATCTGGTCATGAAGGGGAGACTGAGCACCTCGATCCTCCTCAAGGCCGTCCTCGACAAGCGCGTCGGGCTTCGCACCGAGCATACCCTCTCTCACGTGGCGATCGCCGAGTTGAAGGGGACTGAACGCTTGCTGTTCATCACGGACGCGGCGATGAACATCGAGCCGACCCTGGCCCAAAGGGCCTCCATCATCCGCAACGCCGCGACCATCGCCCGCTGCCTGGGAATCGAAAAACCAAGGGTCGCCCTCCTGACCGCCAGCGACAAGATCCTGGAAAAGGACCTCCGCACCTCCGAGGCCGCAGTACTCTCCAAGGAAGGGGAAAGGGGCCAGTTGGGGGAAATCTTCATCGACGGTCCCATGACCCTGGCCAGCGCCCTCTCTCCCGAAGCCGCATCCCTGAACGGCTTGAAGGGGGAGGTCGCCGGCCAGGCCGATGTCCTCATGGTATCCCACATCGAGGCCGGCAACGTCCTCTACAAGGGGATGGTATACTTCGCGGGAGCCCTGGTCGCGGGGATCCTGGCCGGTGCCAAGGCTCCGGTCATCTTGACCTCGAGGGCCGATTCGGACGAGTCCAAACTTTATTCCATCGCCCTCGGAGCGGCGGTGGCTTCGAAGAGCTGTGCAAAAAGATGAGCGATGTTTTCGAAAATAAGAGCGAGAAAAAATTCAAGGTCGCGGTGTCCTCTCCCCTCAACGAGCCTTCCCGGCGCTTCATCGACGACCTCTTCGAGGCGGGCCATTCCGCCTTTCCGATGAGTCTCGAGGGCTCCATCGAAGCGCTCGAGAAGGAGGAGGTCGATTTCGTCGTCAACGGCGGCACGGATTCCGAGCTTTTCGCCTCCTCGATCGCGCAATGGGCAAAAAGAAAGAACCCCAAGGCCGTTTCCAGCGGAATCGCCGTTTTCGTGCGCAAAAACGAAGAGCGCCTGCTCTTCGTTTCCGACGGGGCCGTCAACCTCGAGCCCGGTCTGGTGGAGAAACTCTCGATCCTGGAAAATGCGGTCAAGGTGGCGACCGCCTGCGGGCTGGAGAAGCCTTACGCCGCGGCTATCGCCGCCGTCGAGAAGGTCGACCCCGTCCATCAGCCCGCCACGGTCGATGCCGCCGTCCTGGCCAAGATGTGTCAGATAGGCCAAATCAAGAAGGTGGTCGTCGACGGCCCTCTGGCGCTGGACATCGCCATGTCGATGCACGCCGGCGAGATCAAGGGGATCAACAGCCCCGTCGCCGGCAACACCGACATCCTGCTCGCCCCGGACCTCGAGTCGGCCCGCTTGATGGAGGAAACCTTGATTTACTGCGCGGGCGCCCGAGTAGGAAGAATCATCCTGGGAGGGCCCTCCCCCATTCCCTTCAACCACCCCTTCGATTCGGCCGAATCTCGCCTGAACTCCCTTTCCCTGGCTTCCCTCCTGTCTTGAGAAAACGAGGATTTTCAAAGTTGAAAAAAGACGAAGAAGTCAAAAATTTCACCGTACTGGTCCTCAATCCCGGCTCGACCTCGACCAAGATCGCCGTCTTCAGGGGCAGCGAGAAGGTCCTCTCGGAGGAAATCCGCTATTCGACCGAGGAGATAGGAAAGTATTCGAGCATCATCGAGCAGCTTGATTTCCGTCACCGCTCGATCCTGGAAGCCATGGAAAAGAACGCTTTCGATCAGAAAAGCCTCGATGCCGTGGTGGGACGGGGGGGNNGGGGGGCTGCTCAAGCCTCTCAAGGGGGGCACTTACCAGGTCTCTCCCAAGATGGTCGAGGACCTCGAAAAAGCCCTTTACGGGGCCCATGCCTCCAACCTCGGGGCGATCATCGCCGACAAGATCGCGCGCCCCCTCGGGGTCCCCGCCTTCATCGTGGATCCCGTCTCGGTGGACGAGATTCAGGACGTCGCGCGGGTCACCGGGTTGCCCGACATGGAGCGCTTCTCCCGCTGGCATGCCTTGAACCTCAGGGCGATCGCCCGCCGGGCCTCGCATGACCTGGGGGGCAACTTCGGGGACTTCAACTTCGTCATGGTCCACCTGGGAGGCGGAGTGACGGTGGCGGCCCTCGAGAAGGGCCGGGCCATCGACGTCAACAACGCCCTGGACGGCGACGGTCCCTTCTCCCCCGAGCGCTCGGGCACTCTCCCGACCGGCCAGCTGTTGCAGGCCTGCTATTCCGGGAAGTACACCGAGAAGGAGATGTTCAAGAGACTGGCCGGCAAGGGCGGGATGGTGGCTCATTTGGGCACCAACGACGGCCGCGAGGTCGAGAAGCGCATCCTGGCGGGTGACGAAAAGGCCGAATTGGTCCTGCGGGCCCTGGCCTATCAGATCGCCAAGGAAATCGGCGGGGCGGCAACCGCCTTGAAAGGGGATGTCCGCGCCATCGCCATCACCGGCGGCTTGGCTTACCAGCGGCGCCTGACCAACTGGATCGAGGAAGCCGTGAGGTGGATCGCTCCCGTCATGGTCTATCCCGGAGAAGACGAGTTGCAGGCTCTGACCGAAGGGGGCCTGCGAGTGCTGCGAGGGGAAGAGAAGCCCCTGGACTACGCGACGAAAGAAGCGGTTCTGGCCTGATAATGAATTTCCCCCTCTTCCCTGAGGAAGAGGGGGCTTTTATTGAAGGGTGAGTCGGAAAACCGACTCGCTCTTTTTTAGTTCTTTTTTTCGCCCAGGCCGAAGAGGTCGAGCAGGCGTCCCGTGAGGGGGGCGGTCCCCTTCTTGTCGGGCACGGTGTTGGCGGGAAAGGTGACCGCTTCGGGAGGCGGGAATAGCTTGGCCATGAGGGGCTCGGCGGCGTAGATCTGGTGCAGCCTCTCGAGGTGGTAGAGCTTGCCGGAGATTTGCTGGGGCTTCATTTTTCCCAGGAAGGTGTAAGCTTCCTTGCCGGTCAGTTGCTTGAGGGCCAGCAGGTCCTTCTCGCCCTGGATGACCGCGGTGGTGGCTTCCTGGAAGTACTGGATGGTGGTTCCCAGGCGCTGCTTGAGTTCGATGTTCGCGCTGATCCTTTCCTTCAAGGTGCTCACGGTCACGAGTTCGGTCTTCTCGAGCTTCATCGGCTGCCCCATGGCGGATTGAACCAGCCGCATCCTGGGGGCCAAATCGTCGACCATCAGGCGGGCGTTGATGACGACCAGTTCGGCTTCGGCCATGGCGAACTCCATGGTCTCCTTGGGGGAGGCGGAACCGATCTTGCCGAGAAGGATCTGACGGGTCGAGTAATCGGCGGTAGCGGCCTCGAGGGTTTGCTCGAGGGAAGCACAGGCACGGCGCACCACCTCGTAGGCCGCGATCTTGCGCTGCATGCGGCTGATCTTGACCTGCAACTCCGGCGTCGGGGGTTGCGCGTTGAATTGCTTGAGCTGATCCTTGAACTGTTTGGCCATCTGATCCATATAGGCCAGCCGGCTCTTGATGGTCCTGGAAGCCGCCTGGATCTCCTGGCGCTTCTTCTTGAATTCTTGAACCAGCTTCTCGGCTTCGGGTTTAAGCTTCGGTTCGCCGGGCTTTTGTCCAGACATACATGCTCCTCAAGTTGGTTGGGAGGACCCCACGGCTCTTTTTTCTAACTTATTATACCAAGCAAATACGAAAAAACCCACGGATACGAGATCCGTGGGCAAAAGAAACGCGATTACGGGCGGTGGAAGGAGCGGACCGCTTGCTCGATGCCATCCATCATTTTCTTGAGGGAGTCGAGGGTGGTCTGGTACAGCAACATTTTCTTCTGGAATTCGTCGTCATCCGGCTTGAGATCGGTGATGAGATCGAGTTGGTTGTTGACCTTCTGGGCGATGGTGCCGATGTTCTGCATTCCAACAGAGAGAATAGGTTCTGCCATGAGATCCTCCTTCATAAAATCGGGCCAGCCTGGTGACTGAAGAACCGAACGTCAAACTCGTCAAAGTGGTCATCCCGCCTTCGGGGTGATTTCTTGCATGACTTAACGGATATTTAATCAGTGCTTGTTTCTCTCCCAAGGAGGCCAAGGGCATTCTTAATTTCTCATGATAAAGCCTTGACGAGATCGGCGGACAACCAAGCAAAATTCAATCGAGTCGAAGCGGGGGGACATCCCGCTCGAAAGAAGGATTTTACTTGATGTCGTATACCCGGTAGGGGTATAATGCAGGAGTCGGTTTTTCTCGATGGAGGTGCCTCGATGGTTCGACTCGAAAAAAAACTTTCCGCCGAACGGAAACTTCCCGAACTCCCGCTGCGATATCGGCTGGCCTGATGCAGGAATCCGGTTGCTTTCTTTGCGGCGAAGAACTGATCTACGGGGAACTGGAAAAGGCGACCTGCGCCTTTTGTCGGGCCGAGTTCCTGACCCAGGTGAAGTGCAAGGACGGTCATTTCGTTTGTGACGGCTGCCATCAAAGCGATGCCCTCGTTTTTCTGGAGCGCTTCATTTCCCGTACCCCGCTGAAGGACCCGGTCGCGATGCTCAAGCAAATCTTCCTTCATCCCTCCTTCAAGATGCACGGTCCCGAACATCACTTCGCCATCCCCGCGGTCACCCTGCGCGCCCTTGAGAATAACGGGGTTGCCGTGCCGATAGACTACTGGAGGCTGATTCAATCGCGCTGTTCCCAGTTGCCCGGTGGGACCTGCGGCTATTGGGGCGCCTGCGCGGCCGGGATCGGTCCGGGGATCGCCGCCAGCATCTTCGCGGAGTGCAATCCGGTCAAGCGGGAACACTACGATTCGATCCACCGCATCACCAGCCAGGCCCTGGCTAGGATTGCCGACGTGGGCGGCCCGCGCTGCTGCAAACGCAACACCGTCCTTTCCCTGCAGACCCTGATCGAGGCTTTCGAGGTTCACTTCGGGATCACCCTGCCGAACGAGCCTTTTTCCTGCTCTTTCTCCCGAAAAAACCGGGAGTGCTTGAAGAAGGGCTGTCCTTTCTATTCGGGGGAAGCCAAATGAAAGAGAAAATCACCGAACGCTACTCGAAAGAAACCGAAAGTTTTTCTCTCGGCTGCGCGAACCTTTCCCCTTTTCTCGCAATCCGGGAAGGCGACCACCTTCTCGAGTTGGGCTGCGGTTCGGGGAAGCAAGCGGCACGGCTCGCTGCTTTGGTCGGGCCGAAGGGGATAATCGTCGGCCTCGACCTCACATCGGCCATGATCGAGAGGGCCAGAATCGAAAACGTAGACGAACGCCTGACCTTCGTGGAGGGGGACATCCATCGATTGCCCTTCGATGAGGATAGCTTCGATCTGGTTTCTTCCAACTGCGTGATCAATCATTCCCGTGATAAAAAGCTGGTTTTCGCCGAGATCCTCAGGGTGCTGAGGCCCGGGGGGCATTTCCTGATCGGGGACGTCATGGCGGTGGAGCGCCTCCCCGAAGAAGTGAGCTCGGATCCCACGGCGATCGCCGATTGCTACGGCGGAGCCATTCCCAAGGAAGAATACCTCGAAATCATTCGAGCGCTTGGATTCCTTCGCATCGAACAGCTCGATTCGAGAATCTATCCCAAGGCGGGTTTCCTGCTGGAGAGCGTCACGCTCCGAGGCTTCAAAGGGTAAAGGAGGAAAGATGAGACCGATCACGGTGGTGGACATCAAGCAGAACCGTTCCTGCTGCGGAACTGCCGACGAGAAGGTGGCACAGTGCTGCAGCAAGAGCTCCAAACTTGTTGCCGGCTGCCACGACTAGATCGATGGGGGAGCGTCTCGGCGCTCCCCCATCTTTGAATGGCAAGAAGACAAAAATGACAAAGAGGATAAAATGATCCCGTCGAGATATAACCAAATCACCCCGCTCGAAGAGAATTCCTTCGCCATCTTCAATCCCCTTTCCGGTGCCTTCGACATCGCCGATGAAGAAACCAAGAATGCTTTCCAAAGGGGCTTGCCCCCGAGTCCCGAAGAAAAAGAAGCCTGGCTTTCGAGAGGCTATTTCTTCGAAACCCCGGCCGAAGAGAAAATGTACCTGGCTTCCCGCTACGAGGAATTCCTCAAGGAAACCGAAAAGAATCAGTCTCAATTTCTGATCATCCTCAGCTACGGCTGCAACTTCCGCTGCGCCTACTGCTACCAGAAAGGCATCGAAACCAGGGAGGCCCTGCTTTCCGAGGAGATGCTGCGGGCCTTCGTCCAATACGTCCGCGACTACCGAGATGAAAACAACAAAGAAGTCACCGTTTCCCTTTTCGGGGGCGAACCCCTGTTACCGGCCTACCGGGAGCGCATTTCCCTCCTGATCGAGCTATTGGGCGAAAATCACATCCCGCTCTCGGTCGTGACCAACGGCTACCACCTGGAAGAATACGTCGACCTGCTCAAGCGGGCCTCCATCCAGGAAATCCACGTCAGCCTGGACGGGGATCAGTCCGTGCACGATCTCCGCCGCTTCCCGAAAGAGGGAGAGGGCAGTTTCGAAAAGATCATGAAGGGAATTTCGAAGGCCATCGACGCCGGTTTCCCCCTGCACGTCCGCTTGATCATCGACCGGATCACCCTGGAAACCCTGCCGGCTTTGGCCGAGAAGTTCGAATCCCGAGGTTGGCTCGATCTTCCGAAAAACCTTTTCAAGACCTCGTTCGGAAGAAACTACGAGTTGATCAACGCCTCTACCAGTCCCGAAAACCTCTTCGCCCAGGACGAGATGTACGCCGCCTACGTCGAAAAAATGAAAAAGCATCCGCTGCTGCAGAAACTCCACCAACCCTCCTTTTTCGGGATCACCCAGATGATCCGGGGCGGCGAAATGTATCTGCCCTCTTTCGATACCTGTCCCGGGGCCAAATCGGAGTTCGTCTGCGATCAAAGCGGTCAAATATTCAGCTGTACCGCCAGTTGCGGCCGGGAGGGCTATGCCATAGGCCGGTATTTCCCCGAGGTCGTTTTCGATCGGGAAGCGCTGAAAAAATGGCAAATGCGCTCGATCCTGACGATCGACAAGTGTCGGGATTGCTCGGTGGGCGTGGTCTGCGGCGGAGGCTGTGCGGTGCTCGCCAAGGAGAAGAGCGGCGACCTCCTCGCCCCCAACTGCAAGCCCGTCAAGGAAGTCATGGACCTGGGCATCCGCTTTTACAAAGAAGTTTTGCTGGAAGGGAAAAAATGATGAGGGAGATTTCCGAAAAGGAATACCAGGAACTCGTCCTGGATGCCAAGGGGCCAGTCGTGGTCGATTTCTTCTCGACCGAATGCCCTCCCTGCGAAGCCCTGGCGCCGAAGTTCGAGTTCTTCGCCGAACTCTATCGGGATGAAGTCTCTTTTTTCAAGGTCTTCCGGCAGGGCAACAAGGAGTTGGCCCTGAAGCTGGGAGTCAAGAGCAGTCCGACTCTTTTGTTTTACCTCGACGGAGCCGAGGTCGCCCCCAGGCTTTCCGGCGCGGTCAAGAAGAGCGAGATTTTGCGGACGATGCTCGGTTCTTTCGCTTTGGAAGACCGGACGCTCGGGACGGAGAGAAAAACGGTCGAACGGGATCTCGTCATCATCGGGGCGGGACCGGCCGGGCTCACCGCCGGAATCTATGCCGGCCGCGCCAAGATCGACACCCTGCTGATCGATCAGGGCAATCCGGGCGGTCAGGTCAATTTGACCCACCTGGTGGCCAACTATCCCGGCGAAGAAGCCATCAACGGCTACATGCTGATGCACAAGATGACCGAACAAGCGAAAAAAAATCAGGCCGAGATCCTGGCGGCCGCCGAGATCGTCAACCTGGACCTCGAGAAAAAGATCATCGACGTCGACGATTGCCTCCGGATCCAGGCCAAGGCCATCGTCTTGGCCACCGGCGCGCGCCCCCGCGAACTGGGCCTCCCCGGCGAAAAGGAATTCTTCGGCAAGGGCATCTCCTATTGCGCCACCTGCGACGGCAAGTTCTACGAAGGCAAGGATATCATCGTCATCGGCGGCGGCAACAGCGCGGTGGAAGAAACCATCTTCTTGGCGCAGTTCGTCAGCAAGATCACGGTCATCCATCAGTTCGATGCTTTCCAGGCCAATCAAACCGCGATCGACGAACTTCAGAGCAATCCCCGGGTCGAGGTGTTGTTTTCCCACGAGCCGAGAGCCTTCCTCGGGGAAGGGCAATTCGAGCGCCTCGAAGTCGAGGATCTCAAGACCAAGGAAAGGAAGATCCTTTCGGGAGCCGCGGGTGTCTTCCTCTTCGTGGGCTATGTCCCCCAGACCGAGCTTTTCGAGCAATTGAAGCTCAGCGAAGGGGGCTACGTCGAAGCAAACGAAGACATGGCCACGGATATTCCCGGGGTCTTCGCGGCCGGGGACGTCCGCCGCAAAAATTACCGCCAGATCACCACCGCGGTGAGCGACGGGACCATCGCCGCCCTCAGCGCCCAAAAGTACCTGAGGCAAGCCAGATAAGGCGAAAAAAAGAAACCATCACTTCGTAAACAAAGCTTCATGTCGGTTAATTGACATGGAGCTTTGTTTCGTTGTCGTCTTTTCCGGTCAAGTCCCAGCTAGAGGCAACGTAAACCAGAAGGTACTTCCTTTTCCTGGCGTGCTTTCGACCCCAATTTCTCCCCCATGGGCCTCGATGATGGCCTTCGAGATACTTAAACCCAGACCTGTACCGCCTGCCTTGCGTGTGGCACTCATATCCAGTTGGCTAAACCGCTTGAACAGTTTAGGGATATCCTCCGGGACAATCCCAACCCCGGTATCCTCGACCTCAATGCGCAGGAAAGCTCCGATGGCGCAGGCACGGACCCAAATCTTTCCACCCTCTGGCGTGAACTTGATGGCATTGTCTACGAGATTCGATAAAACCTGAACTACGCGGATTTCATCCGCAAGGACTGGTGGCAAATCGTCAGGTCCTTCAAAGCGTAGGGTGAGGCCCTTGCTTGCCGCCTTCGATTTGAGATCGTCGATGACCCCCGCGGCAACCTCTCGGAGGTTCATCTCACTCGGGGTTATCGTGAACTCACCGGCTAGAATCTGGGTAAGATCAAGGAGGTTGTTGACGAGAAAATTCAATAAATCCGCTCCTCGGAGCATCTTACGGAGGTACTCATGTTGTTGCTGGTTGAGGGGACCGGCAATCTCGTCCTCCAATATGCTTCCAAAGCCATTGATGCTATTTAATGGCGTTCTCAGTTCATGAGAAACGATACTCAAAAACTGATCCTTGATGGCATATGCCTCTCTTAAAGCCTTGATTTGATTATTTTGGGCGTAGACCTTCTCTTCGATCGCTATCGTCAACTTTTTGGCTCGTTCCTGAGATTGCAACTGGGCTCGATGCATCGCTTCAGTTATTAAGGAAAACATGCCGCAGCCGATGAAGAAAACCAATAACGATTCAAACTCGGTGGTTGATTGAATCCATAGGTGGCCGTATGGCTCCATTAGATAGGAACCCACCACAACAGAAATGAGTGTGGCGAGTAAACCACCCCAAATTCCCCCAAAGAGCGCAGAGAACATCACGGCGGGAAAGAGCAGCAAAAAGGGGTTCGCAAGCCCTAGAGATGGGAGAATAACTAAATACAAAGCAACGCCAATCCCGACAAGGGTGATGGGAAGGAGAAAACGCAGTATTACTTGACGATTGGTCCAATTGCTGCTCACGTTCGTTATCCTCCGCAACCACCATCCCCCCGATTCTACAATGCTCGCCTATCGCCATCAAGGATAGAGGGCACGAACTTGTTCGGCACCAGGACAAGGAAGGAGGCAGGGTCAAGTCCCCGGATATGGTGTAGATTCAGATCTTCCAGTTTCTGGGCGATTTCATCCGGATATTTCTCCCGAAATGCTATCATCGTTCTTTGGACAAGCCTGAACGCTTCTCTTTTTTCGAGAGGCTCGATATGCGGGAAAGGATTCTTTCGACAATGAAAAAAGGGATTTCCTTGGTCCTTTTGGCAGGACTTTTGCAGCCATGTTCGCCGGCCCAAGCTTCCGGAAACGGAGACAAGCCCTGGATCGGTGCGAAGCTGTTCGATCGGGATGCGCACATCTACGTGGAAGCGATCGCTCCGGGCAGCGCGGGCGCGCGGGCAGGACTTGCGGAAGGGGATTTGATCGTCCTCGTCAACGGTCGGGCAGTGCGCCTGGCAAGCGAAGTCGAGCAGGTCCTCCAGAATTGCAGCAAGGGCGATCGCCTTTCCCTGCTCGTTCAACGCGATGGCCAGGCTCAATCCCTCAATCTGAATGTCGACTGGCTGGATCAAAAGGCCAGCGAGGCCCTGACATTGGGGACGAAGGCCTTCGATGCCCAAAAAATTCAGGTTTTCACCAAAAAGAACGAGATCTATTATTTCGTAAAAGACAAGTATGATTCGGAATACCGTTACAAAGGCGGGCACGGGGAAGAACTCGAGACCCGTTTCTATCAAGACGGCGATGCCTTCGACGATTGGTGGGTTTATAGCAAACTGGAAGAGAGGGTCTCGCGCTTTCCCGAATGCGCGGAGCTCTGCGCCCCTTTGCGCGATTCCCGCAATGCCCTGAACACGTCGATCGGCGGCTATGGCCTCGCCCTCGCCTCCATGGTCGTCGGCCTCGCTCTCATTCCCATCTCGAGCGACCTGGGGGCCTATACCGTCGGGTTCGGAACCCTTGGGGGAATTTTGGGAATAGGGCTGCCTTTTAGCCTGATTTACCTGGCAAACGAACCGAAGAATCGCCTGACCTCGCTCGAGGTCATCTCGGAGCACAACCGTTTGCTCTGGAAAGAGACGATGCAAAAAGGCGTGCAAGCGAAATGAAGAAGGTTCTTTCAATCCTCTTGCTCGCGTCGCTCCTTTTTCCGGCTTCTCCGGCGATTGCCCAGGCCTCGGATAGCGGGAGCCTGCCAAATATCGGGGCACTTTTCTTCGATCAGGAAAAGAACATCGTCTACGTCGAGGCCGTCCTGCCCGGCGGAGCGACGGAAAGGGCCGGGCTTTCGCGCGGTGATCTTTTACTCAGCCTCGAGGGGCGCCCCATCGTGACTTCTGCCGATGTGGCGACGCTGCTGGTCGGCAGAAAAAAAGGAGACGTCCTTGCTTGTACCTTCGCCAGAGGCCCGAAATACGACGTCCCCGACGATTCGATCGACGTCTATCAAACGAGTAAACTGACGCGCATGCTGCGTTCCTGCACCATCGAGCAAGGTGAAATCCGGGTGGATCAGTTCGACGGTCAGGCCCAAGTCCGCTTCGGTGAAATGATCCATGAGTACAAGAGCCGCAAGATTCGCATGTTCAACGAGGCCGGCTCAGAATTCTTCGAAAACGCCGGTCCTTCTTATTTGCAGCAAGGGAAAGAACGCTTCGCCCCCCAGGTCCTCTGGAAGCAGGACGTCCTGGGTGAAAAGGCCGCCCGCTATCCCGAATGCCTCGAGCTCTATCCGCCGATCACCGCTGAAAGGCGGCTCGGCCAGATTGCAATCGGCAGCCTCGTCGGTTCCCTTTTGTGCTTTTTGTCGGTACCCGTCGTGCGTGGCCAGGACGGTCTGCCCCTTGTCATGGTTTTCACTTCTTTTTCCGGCTTGGCAGTCGCCGGCGTGGCGGGGATCCTGGCGCTTACCGAGCCCAAGAAGGGAATCGTCGCGGCGACGGAAGTGGTGGAAGAGTATAACCAGCAGCTCTGGAAGGAAGTCGCCGTCAAGCGCTGACCCGAAAAATCGTCATTCGTAGTAGGCCGGCGGCCGCAGGAGTTCCTGGTCTGCGGTCGGATCGTGACTGGGAATGATCTTGATTTCAGGAAAATCCTCCGCGAGGCGGTGGATCTTGAAGAGCGCCTCGTCCTTCCAGCGGGGTTCGAGCATCCAGCGAAACCATCCCTTCCGGGCCGGACGAAGGTAGTTCTCGGCAATCCAGGCGACGTCTCCCGCGAGCAGGAATCGCTTGCCCGAATCGAATTTCAGGAAAAGGGAAGAATGTCCCGGGGTGTGCCCGGGAGTCGACACCATGACCAAAGAGTCGTCCCCGAAAAGGTCCACGCTCTTGTCGAAGGAGAAATATTTTTTGCCCTTCGCGAGATCGACGATTTTGAGGCGCTTGGCGATGCTTTCCCGGATGAAACCCGGAAGGTGATTGTTTTCTTCCCATTCGGTTTTGCCGACGATGACTTCGGCGTTGGGAAAGTCGATCGCCCCTCCGGCATGATCGAGGTGGAGGTGGGTGAGAATCAGGTGCTTGATGCTTTCGGGAGCGATGCCCATTTTTTTCAGGTTGCCCCGCAGGCACTCTCGCCCCGTGTCGACCCTGATGAAGGAATAAAACAGGCTCGAGGGAAAGCTTTTCTTGATTTCCCCGAAGCGGCTGCCGTAGCCGGCGTCGATCAGGGTGAGGCCTTTTGGATGATCGATGAGAAAGGCCAGGTTGGGCAAGTCGATTTTTTTTCCGCCTCCCCCGTCGATGACCAGGCAGGAAGAAATGCCGAGCGTGGGGTAATCGCGCAGGACGAAAAGCTTGAGCGGGGTTGCGTCAGCCGGACTTGCGGCCAGGAGGAGAAAGAGGATGGTTTTCTTCATCGGGAGCTCTTCCGTATTTCTTCACCGAACAAGAATACTATAGCAAAAATTTCGACGGGTCTTTGGCTGCGTCGAGGGCGGAGGCGGTTTCCTTTTTTTCGAAGTCATTCAGCGCACCTTGAGGGTGACGCTTTTGCTTTTGCTCGGATCGTAATTGCTCTTGGCGGTGATGACGATGTCGCCCGTGGCGGCGTCCAGCAAGGGCGTGACCAGGCCGGTGGAATCGACCTGGGCGACTGTGGGATCGCTGGAACTCCAGGTGACCCCGCTCTCGCTCTCGTCGGTGAAGACCACGCTGTTGCGATCGGCGGGATTGCTGTAATTGACGATCGCCTTGATATCGACGGATCCGTTCCGGGATATCGTAAAGGTGTTGTTGCTGAGGACGATATCGGTATCGAGATATTGGACCGAGGCTTGGGCCGCGGCATTGGAGGATGNNGGATGAGTTGGTCTTGGAAGAGGCCGTGATCAGCGTCTTTCCGACAGACGAGCCATCAGCCGGCTTGACGAAGCCGTTGTCGTCTACCGTCACGAGAGAGGGATCGCTCGAGGTCCACTTGATCTCCTCGAAGTCGGCTGATTGCTTGATCTTTGTATTGCTCTGGGGATCGTAGATGTAGGTAGTCGCGGTGAGCTGTCCGGTCGCCTTGATGGCGGTCAGTCTTTCCTCAGGAATGGGCGGATTCTGGGGCAGCCTGAAGAGGGTGAACGATTGGGGGGCTAGGCTTATTTCCGGCGCCATTTCGGGGGCGTCGATCTTGCCGTCCACCACCGGGATCAAGAAGGCCGCGACGTCCGGGTCGTTGAGGTTGCGGCTGTTCCTGACCGAGACCGTGAAGAGCATCTTGTAGGTGCCATCCCTGATGGCGGTCCACTGGACGTTCTTGCCGACCGTGGAATTGAAGAGGCCGAAATCCTTGTCCTGGGTCCATTCGACCTGAAGGGGCTCGCCATCGGGGTCTTCGGCCTGCACCGAGAGGGTGATCTTTTTTCTGTCTTCGCTCAGGTTGGAAGTCGCTTTTCCCTGGATAAAGAACTTGAAGCGATCGGCTACGGGGACGATGCCCGTGTTGTCGAGGGTATCGGGGGTGTCCAGCACGATCTTGCAGGAGGAAACCGAAAGGATGACCGCAACGCCGGCAAGAGTCGCGAGGGGAAAAAAGCTATTCATGATCGCTCCTTAGAACCGTAACTCGAAGGAAAGTCCCAGGTCCGGTTGGGTGACGGGGTCGTCCACCATCCGGACCATCGGGACGTTCAAGAGCAAGGCGGTGGTGAAATCGGAGTAGGAATAACCGATTTTTCCTCCCAGGCCGCCGGAAACGAAGAGGGTGCTCTTGCGGGGGGCGAAATCATATTTGACCGCTCTCACGTAGGGACCGACCTGGAAGATCCCGTGCCGACCGGCCTCGGTCCAGCGGGTGGAAGGGATGTGGAAGGGCCTGGCATCCCCCGGAAAGAGGAGATGGAACTCCGCCTTGTAGGCGCCGCCATCGGCGAAGGTGACCGTCTGTTCCGGCTGGGAATTGCTCCCAGCGATGAGGAGATCGCGAGGGTACATGCCGATCTTGAGGGTCGGTCCGATCCAGGGGGAGGAGAGCCCAAGGATGAAGTTGACGAAGCCGTAGGTTCGTCCGTTGGCGACGCTGACGGCATCGAAGCCGATGCCCACGGTGGCGTCGGCCGGAAGGCAAAGCCCCATCGAGGCCGAGGAGGTGAAGACCGCGACGAGCGCGATCTTCATCTTTTTTGCGCCCATTTAGTTTCTTTCCACGTCGATGGAGAGGGTGGCGATCTTGGAGGGATCGTAGTTGCTCTTGGCGGTGATGACGGCATTTCCGAGTTGGGCATCGCTCGGGGCGGTCACCACGCCGTTGGAGCTCACCTGGGCGATCGAGAGGTCGGAAGAACTCCAGGTGATTCCCTGGTTGTCCGCCGAATGGACCAGGCTGTCTCGATCCAGGGGGTTGCTGTAGGAAACGCTCGCGATGAGGTTGATGGGGGCCGGGGCGTTCAGGTCGATCTTCCTGGCGGAAAAGCTCTTGAAGGCGACCAGGGTATCGAGGTATTGCACGGAAACCATGCTGGCGGCCTTGGACGTCGAATTGGTCTTGGAAGTCGCCGTCACGACGGCAGCGCCGATGGCCGAGCCGTCAGCCGGTTTGACGAAACCGTTGTCGTCCACCACCACGATGTTCGGGCTGTCGGAAAGCCACTTGATCTCGCTGAAGTCTCCAGATTGCTTGATTTTTTCGTTGGTCTGGGCGTCGTAGATGTAGGTGGTCGCCGTGAGCTGGGCCGCGTTTTTGAGCTGGGCGGTCAGTTTTTCCTCGGGGATGGCGGGATTCTGGGGGAGCCTGAAAAGGGTGAGCGATTGGGGGGCGATGGTGATTTCGGGTGCCAATTCGGTGGCCTGGATCTTGCCGCCCGCCACCGGAATGGTGAAATAAGCCAGGTCCGGATCGTCCTTCCTGATGCTGCCCCGGACGGTCGCGGTCAGGATGACCTGGTAGTCCCCCTCGCGAGTGACGGTCCACTGGATGTTCTTGCCGCGCGTGGAGTTGAAGGTGCCGAAATCCTTGTCCATGCTCCAATCGACCGCGACTTCGCCGCCATCGGGGTCCTCGGCGACGATCGAGAGGGTGATGGTTTTTCGATTCTCGCTCAGGCTACTGACCTTCTTTTCGCGGACGAAGAACTTGAGCTTGTCCACGGCGACCTGGCTATTGGTCGGCAACTTGACGGGGGTATTGACCTTGATGAGGCAGCCGGTCGAGAGGGTGAGGAAGAAGGTACCGGCGAGGATTTGCGCGATTTGTTTCTTTGTCATCATGTTGATTCCTTCCGAGAAAAAGCTTCTTTCGACAAGGATAACTTGTTTGCAGGCTCTTTGCATTTCGATTGCACATTTTCTAGACGAGGCATGCCGGCGGTTTGTTTCAGTTGGCCGAAAGGGGAAAGGCGGAAGGTTTTTTTCAAAAAAAAGACCGTCGGCGGGACCCCTACATTGCTGTAGGCCCGTCGGCGGAAGGATCTTTACCTTCCTTCTCAAGATGGAAAGATCCTGCCCATAGGGTACCTCCCGGCCCCCCCCGAGACAACAATCGAGCCGTAGAAATTTTTCGAGCTTTTTTGGGTGCGCCTATTCCAGGAATAAGCTTACTTGGTTGCCCTTCACCCTGTATGATGAGATGTAGAGTTATTTGATTCGATATATTGAGGTAGTATGGGCAAAGAGGTGAGGCCTTCGGTTGCGGTCGGACATTTCATCGACGTTCTCCTCTCGGTCGGGGAGCGGATCGTTCCTTGTGAGGCAGAGATACTCGAGATAGAGGACAGCCTCATCATCGCTACCTCGCCCAGGCGCAAGGGAATCCTCGTTCCCATCGACGTGGAAGAGGTGGCGATCTGCATCAAGATGAAGAGCGGCATCTACTTCACCACCCTGCCCTGTCTAGTGGAAAAAATCCCGGAAAACCGGATCGCCCTGACCTTGCCCGACGAGGAAACCCTCATTTTCTTGCAACGCCGGAAGTACGTGCGGGTCGAAACCCGGTTGTCTTGCACGGTCGAGCTGAAAAACGCCGATTCCTTTGGCGCTCCGATAAATGGCGAGATCTACAACATTTCCGGCGGTGGTTGCGCCATGTCCCTGCCCAGCAGCGTCCCAGTGGACAGGAGCGTTAAGATCGGCTTCATCCTCAATGAGGAAGGGCAGTTCACTTTTATGGGGAGGACCCTTCGCTCGACCATCGTCCCCGGTCCGCAAGGTGTCTCCCACAGGATCGGCGTCGAGTTCGATTCCCCCAGTGAGGCCGATCGCGCCAAGCTGGTCCGTTATGTCTTCAACGTCCAACGCCTGCTGCTCTGGAAGAATAAGGGGAACGCTTAAAACCG
>DOBT01000188.1 GCA_003503675.1 Cyanobacteria bacterium UBA8530
TCTGGCCGGGGCGCTCTTCATCGTCTTTTTCCTGGCACCGGGCGGCTTCATGGGATTATTTGGAAAGCTCTCGGAAATCTCCTTGCCCCGACTCGATTCCAGCTACTACTGCGAGTGGGCCGCGAACTTCGTCCTGGGTTTCAGCGCCATCTTGCTCTTGCCGAGGCAGTTCCACGTGGCCGTGGTGGAGAATTCGAACGAGCGGCACATCAAGACGGCCATGTGGTTGGTTCCCTTGTACGCCTGCGCGCTCACCCTCTTCGCCTTCCCCGTGGCCCTGGTGGGACTCCTGAGGGGCTACCCGATCAGTCAGGCGGAAACCTTCCTCCTTCGAATGCCGCTCGACGCGGGCCAACCCTGGCTGACCCTGCTGATCTTCATCGGGGGGATCTCGGCCGGGGTCGGGATGATCTCGATCATCGCCATGACCCTTTCGACCATGGTCACCAACCACGTGGTGCTGCCCATCGTCGGCCTCAATCCGCGCTGGGGCTTCTTGAAAAAGCACCTCCTCAAGATCCGCTGGCTGGCGATCGCCAGCCTCATCCTCCTCGGCTACGCCTTCGAAGAGTTCCTGGGGCCGCACCAAATGCTGGTCGAGATCGGCGTGCTCGCCTTCCTGGCGGCCTTCCAATTCGTCCCGGCCGCCTTCGGAGGGCTTTTCTGGAGCAAGGGCTGCAAGGTCGGCGCCATTCTGGGAATGCTCGGAGGAGAAACGATCTGGTTCTACACCGCCCTGCTCCCCGCCATGGTCAAGACGGGTTGGCTGTCGCAAAGCCTGCTGGAAAAAGGTCCCTGGGGAATCGATCTGCTGAGACCCGAGCACCTCTTCGGCATGATGGGACTGGAGCACGTGAGCCATACCGTTTTCTGGTCCTTCGTCGTCAACGCGGGATTCTATTTCATAGGCTCCCTTCTCTTCAAGGCCAGACGCGAGGAAGAAGCTTCGACCGCGGATTTCCTGCAGGCGATGAAAGGAGCGCCCCCCGCCCCTCTCACCCTCGAAGCCACCCTTCCGCTGCTCGAAAAAAGAAGCTTGATCGAAGAACTGTTTCGGCAATTCCTTCCCCCCGAGGAAGCCGTCGCGAAAACAAAGGAATGCCTGGCCAACAGCGGCGTCAGGGAAAAAGAAAAGATTTCGATTGTCGAACTGTCGGAACTTCGAAGAGAGGTCGAAAAGAGTCTGGCCGGTTCGATCGGCACGGCCGAAGCCCACAAGGCGCTGGGAGAATCCGGGCTCTTCAGCCCCCAGGAAACCAGGGCTCTCGCGGAAACCTACGGAGAAATCCTCGCCCTCTTGAAAATCCCCCCCGAGGAACTTCGGCAGAAGATCGATTACTACCGGGAGCGGGAAGCCCTGTTGAGAAACTACACCGCCGAACTGGAGCGGGGGATCTCGGAAAGGACCGCCGAACTGAAGAAAGCCAACGAAGAAAAAGTAAGGCTACAACAGGAGCAGATCGCGGCGCTGAAACAAGCCGACGTCCTCAAGGACCAGTTCCTGAGCATTCTCTCGCACGAACTGAGGACCCCCATCAACGTCGTCACCGGCTTCGGCAGCATCCTCGACGACGAGCTCGCCGGCCCCCTGAACGAAAAGCAGCATGACTTCCTTCAAAAAATGCTCGGTAGCGCGGACTCGCTCTTGCTGCTCATCAACGACCTGCTCGACATGTCCCGCATCCAGGT
Organism: Cyanobacteria bacterium UBA8530; assembly: GCA_003503675.1. Taxonomy (GTDB): domain Bacteria; phylum Cyanobacteriota; class Sericytochromatia; order S15B-MN24; family UBA8530; genus UBA8530. Next base: position 1,690 of record DOBT01000188.1, read on the forward strand.
CGGCAAATTCAGCCTGAGCCCTCATCCCATGGATTTCTCGGAGGTCGCCGAAGGGGTGATCGAAAACCTCAAGCCCCTGGCGGAAAAGAAAGAACAAAAAATAATCAACCTCGTTTCCGCCGATCTACCCGCACTGATGGCGGACGATCAGCGCATCGCGCAGGTCCTGAACAACCTCGTCGGCAACGCCATCAAGTTCACNNGGGAACGGGGCTCGGCCTGAGCATCGCGAAAGCCATCGTTTCGGCCCATGGCGGTTCGATCGGAGTAGAGAGCGAAGTGGGAAAGGGCAGCAAATTCTGGTTCACCCTGCCCCTGAACGGGAAGGCTTAGCCCAGGCGCCCCAAGGCGACGATCTTCTTCGCATGGTAATCGGGGGGATTCCAGTNNGATGGCCGTGATCTTGGTGAGGCTGTTGAAGGAGGCCGACTCGATTATCTCGACCGGACGTCCCTTGGAGTCCACCTTGGAGACGATCGCCACGTGATCGGGATCGCTCTTTCCGCCGCCGTCCCAGTCGAAGAAGACGACGTCGCCGACCAGGCAGTTGGCGGTGGGGCTCAGCAACTTCTGAAACTTCTCGAAGTACTTGATCTGGGAGGGGCAGTAATGGGGGTTGTAGCCCTTCGCGACCATGTCGGCATTGATGTCGTGGCCCGCTTCCTTGTAGGAATCGCAGACGAAATCGGCGCAACAGCCGATCTTGCCGGGAACGTGGCGGTACTTGTCGGNNGATAGCGGTAGCCGCTTTGACGAAGCTTCAGGGCGCCCTGAACGATCTTCGCTCCGTCGCCCTGCGCGGGGTTGAGCAAACGTTTGATCGCCGACACGGCGCTGCTGAAGCCTTTTTTTAGAAACTCGAGCGCCTTGTCGATGAAGTCGGGGCTCGGATTGGTCGCGGGAGGGTTAGAAGGGTTCGAAGGCTTGGCGCCCGTCGGGAGCCGCAGGACCATGCCGGGATGGATCACGTTGGGGTCCTTGATGGTTGCTTTGTTGAGCTCGTAGATCTCGCGCCAGCGGTTGCCGTCACCCAGGGTCTTCTGGGCGATCGCCGAAAGGGTGTCGCCCTTCTGGACGGTATAGCTGCTTTGCGCGGCTTGAGTCTGTATTCCCTTGTAGGACTGGGGGAGGTAATGAGAATTGAAATTGAGTTTTTGATAAGGACTGGCAGCTGTTCTGATCATCGCTCTTCCCTCCACATAAGGAGGTATCGCCGGAGGGGCGAAGAAGTCGATAAAAACCAGGTAAAAGAATGCTTATGTTTGCTTAAAGCAAAAAAAAGCGACGGCATGAAATCGAGGTAAAGTCATGGTAAACTTTTATTTAAACTGAGCAATTTATCCCCACCGGTTGCCTATAAATCCCTACGGAGGATTGCCCATGTTCAAATTCACGAAACCTTGGAGTTTCTTTCAAGCCGGGGTTCTTTTGCTCGGCTCCGCGCTGGTAGCGGGGTGTGGCACTCCTAGCCTGCAACCCCTCGGAATCGGTTCGAATGCGGATGGCCTCTCTCTCAAGACCTCCTCGAAAGCTCTTTTTCAAATCAGCAAGACCATCGAAACGAGCGCCTGGGCCCGTATCGAGCGTCTTTCGAGCAACTGCCCCGAATTCCCGAAAGAGAACGCTCGCTCCAACGGCAGGCAGACCGACCCCGAGATCGTCGAGGCCTTCGGAACGGCGACTCCCCCCTCCAGCGACGTCCTCCTGCACTACGCCAAGGGCTGGGACAAGAATACCGGAACGCCGGTGCTCTTGGTTCACGGGGCCCTGGTCGACGCCAACACCTCCTGGGCCTTGTCCGGCAGTAAGGAAGGCCTGCTCAAGACCCTGACCGACAAGGGAATGAGGGTTTTCGCGGTGACTTTCGCGCACCGCCACGGCGACAACCTCCTCCAGGCCGAATCGATCAAATACGCCCTCACCCGGGTTCGCCAGGTGACGGGCGCCAAGAAGGTCGACGTCGTCTCCCACTCCAAGGGAACGGTCGCCGCAAGGGCCCTGGCCTCCGACTTCAGGTATCCCTGGATGACCCCCTACCAGAACGACATCCGTCGTCTGGTCCTGGTGGCCGGTCCCAACCTCGGGATGGACTTCACCTTCCGCCACCCCATCGTCAACCTGGCGCTCTACCCCGAGAAGGACAACCGCCTCTTCAACGCCCCCATGTCCTGGAGCAAGACGATGATCATGGGGATCTGGGTGGACACCTCCAAGCAGAGCATGGCTACGGACAACGGCAATTATTTCCCCGGGCAGTCCCAACTGCTTTATCGCTGGGACAAGAAATATCCCCTTCCGATGACGGAACAGGACTGGTACACCACCTACCACGGCGGACAAGGTTTCATCAGCATCTCGCAAGGGATCGACAAGGCGATCGCCGACGGCGGCGACTTCATCGAAACCCTGCGCAAGCATCCCCTGAACAAGGACGTCAACCTCCTGGTGCTGGCCGGCGACCATGCCGACGTTCAAGGCATCCTCAACGAGAACACCGGTCCCTCGGACGGCGTGGTCTTCGTGGAAAGCGCCACCCATACCGAAGACATGCTGAAGGGCGGCGCCAAGCTCTTCGCCAAGCAGGTCCTCCACCTGAACCACACCGAACTGATCAGCAACTCCGAGAGCAAGGACTGGATCGCCAAGCAACTCGCCCGTCCGTAGTAACTAACCTGTAACTTCCTCCCGCTATCTTGGTTTCACAAGCCAAGCCTAGCAGGAGGATTTTTTCATGAGCAGCACGACCGTCGGCGACCCCTTCGTTTCCTACAAGGAAGCGCTTCGGACCAAGCCGATGCAGCAAATGCTCGCCGGCCAGATCGACGCCCTCGAAAGCAACCTGGCAGAGGTTTCGGGAAAATCGGAAAACCTGGGCGAAAAGAAAACTGCGGGCGAAGACGGAAAAAAACAAGAGATGATCGCATACAAAGGAGAAAGAAATGAACACGACTGCCGGGCGCACTACCCAAGCCGCGCAAGCAATCCCCCGCGAGATCCTGGATGCCTGGGTTTCCTCATTCAAATCCTTGGACTGGACCTTCGAACAGATGGAAGGTCTCACCACCAACTGGATGAAGCAAACCAAGGCCATGCGGCAAGATGGGCAGAAGGTGCTTGAGGCGCTCGCCGAGCAGGCCAAGAGCAACGGCGATTTCGCCGGCTTCATGGATCAAGGCCTCAAGGGCGTTCCCGGCTGGGACGTTCCCACCCTCGTAGACCTGAGGCGCCAGATCGACGATCTGAGCGCTCGGGTGGACGTCCTTTCCAACCGCTGATCCTCCGATATTCCTCAAAGCATGCGGTTCCCATCCTGCTCGTCCACTCCCTCATCAACCGTTCCTACATCCTCGACCTCGCCCCGGGCAACAGCCTGGCCGAATACCTCGTGCAAGAAGGCCGTGACGTCTACCTGCATGAAAAAAGTCGCTTCTACGTCGACCGGGTGGCCGATTGCTTTGGCCTGGTCCCGGCCGCCTTCATCAATACGGGCACCAAGATGCTCAAGCCCCTCCAAAACTATAGGGGCCCCTATGTCGCCCTGATGGATCGGATGGATGACGGCAACTTCGTCGAGGGCTGGCAGCGCATGGATCGCTGGATCAACGACGGCATCCCCTTTCCGGGAGAAACCTACCGGCAGTGGATCCGCGATTTCTACAAAGACTTTCTCGAGTAACCGAACGGACTTGAGGCATCTCCCCTTCTGGCTTATGATGAAGAAACTTCATCATAAGCTTCAGGAGGGGATTGATGGAAAGCGCAGCCATGTTCGGCGCCGAGATCGTCACGCGCCCCAAGTTCGTCGTCCCTTCCACGCAGAAGCGCCTGGAACGCCCCCGTCTCTACCAGGTCCTCGAAGAAGCGAAGCACCTCCCCCTGCTCGTGATCATGGGCGGGGCGGGCTACGGCAAGAGCACCCTCCTCGCGGGTTACCTCGCTTCATCGGGAAATCCCTCCTCCTGGTACGCTCTTTCCGAGAGAGAGCGGGACCCGCAGGTTCTGGCGATTCACCTGGCCCACCTTTTTCACCGGAGTTTTCCCGGTTCGGCCGATCGGATGCTCGAAAAGCTGGCCATGCCCGGCGGCGCTTCGGTTCATGGGCAAGCCGCCATCGAGGCGCTGAGCGACGAGCTCTTCGACCGCCTCCAGGAGGACCATTGGCTGGTCCTCGACGACTTCCACCTCATCCACGGGGCCCTCGAGTCGATTTCCCTTCTCGATCGCTTGATCTATCATCTCCCCCCCCGACTCCACCTCGTTCTTTCCACGCGCCAGCGCCCGGAACTCCCCAACCTCGCGAAGTGGCGCCTGCAGGGGGACGTCCTCTTCCTCGATCAGGACGAACTTGCCTTCCGGGCCGAAGAGATCGAGGCCCTCTTCCTCGACACCTACGGCATCGAGGCTTCTTCGGGGACGCTCGACATCCTGATGCGCCGAACCGAAGGCTGGCCGATCAGCCTCCAGCTCTTCGCCCAAAAAATCAAGAAAAAAGAAAAAACGGACCTCGAAAACTTTTCAGATTTTCGCGACCTCCGCGATCTCTTCGATTACCTCGCCCGAGAGGTCCTCGAATCCCTCTCCGAAGAGGAACGCGAATTTTTTCTCGTCACGGCGCCCCTCTCCCGGCTCGAACCCTCTCTATGCGACTCCCTCAGGGAAAAGGAAGACTCCGAACGCCTCCTCAGGAACCTCAACGATCGCGGCCTCTTCCTGGTCCTGGAAGAAAACGTTTTCCGCCATCACCACCTTTTCCGCGAATTCCTGCTCGGCATCCTCTCCGAGGAAAGCAGGCGGGAGGCGACCTACCGCAAAGTGGCCCACCTGCTTTCCGGATTGGGCCGGGAGGAAGAGGCGATCGAGCACTTCCTCGAGGCCGGGGACTTCGAGGTCGCGGCAGGATTGATGACCACCCTCGCGGGGAAGCTCGTGAATCAGGGGCGCTACGCCCGCATCGAAAGCTGGCTGCAGAGGCTGCCGAATGAACTCATCGACCGCGCTCCCGCCCTGGCCATCAGCCAGGGAGACGCCTATCGCCTCGCTTCACGTTTCGAAGAGGCCCTCCTCTGGTACGACCGTGCCGAGAAAAGTTACCGAGGCGGCGAAGGAAAGAGCCGGGCCCTGGCTTCCAAGGCCCTGGTCTTCCTGGACACCGTCCAACCCACCCTGGCCGAGAAGCTTCTCGAAGAAGCGCTGATCTTCAGCGTCGAGGCCGGGCGCAGGGCCGAAATCCTCGTGATGCTGGCCGAGAACAAGATGAACCAGGGGGACGCCAGGGGGGCGGAAGCCCTTTTCCGGGAAGCCCAGAGCGAACTGCCCGAAAACCTGGGCAGGATCTGCCTACGGACCGGACGATTGGCGGAAGGAAGACTGCTCCTCCGCACCGCCCTTCTCCAAAAGAAGGAAGGGAAAAGCAAGGCTCACCGTGAAACCAAACTCATCCTCTCGCTGATCGAGTCCATGATGGGCGAGCCTTCGGCTGCCCGAGAGCTCGCCGAGCAGACCCTGAGAAAGGCAAGGGAGCAGGGCTCGGCCTGGACCGAAGCCATGGCCCTCATCCGGGGAGGACATGCCTGCCTGGTGCTGGGAGAAAAAGAAAGGGCGATCGAGTCTTATCTCCAGGCCCTCTCGGCCACCGAAGCCATCGGGATCGCGCGACTCAAGGCCGAACCCCTCATCGGCCTCGTTTTGGCCGCCGGAATGAGCGAAAAGAAGCAGGAAGCGGAAGCCTTCGCAAGGGAGGGAATGGCCATCGTCCGGGGAACGGGCGACGCCTGGATCACGGCTTTGATGGCGATCGCCATCGGCACGGCCTTCGCCCGAACGAAAAACGAAGAGGCCGAAAGATGGCTGCTCGAAGCGGCCGAAGGCTTCGCCCATTGCGGGGACACCTTCGGCGAGGCCCTGGCTTCCCTCTGGCTAGCCAAGATCGCCCCCCGGGAGAACTTCAAGAACCGCCATTCCGACTTCTCGGAAAGGATGAGAAAGCACGACTACGGCTTCCTCCTCAAGAGAGCGACCCTCTTCGGACTGGCTGAAAAGGAAATCGCCCGCTTCCTCCAAGCCGAAAAAGAAGAAAAAGCAGCAAAAATTTCCCTCGGGCTGAGGGTCTGGACTCTGGGGGGGTTCCGGGTCTTCCGCTCGCTGAACGAAAAGGAGGAGGAAATCGGGGAAAGGGCCTGGGGCAGGGAAAAAGCCCGCCAACTCTTCCACCTCTTCCTGGTTTTCCGACAGGATTCCCTGCCGAAATCGAGGATCATCGACCTGCTCTGGCCGGATCTCGATCCCGGTAACGCGGACGGGACCTTCCGGGTGGCCCTCAACGCCCTCAACAAGGCCCTGGAACCGGGGCGCCCCAGCGGCAAGCCCTCGCGCTTCATCGTCCGAAAGGGCGCGAACTACGGCCTGGACCTGGCTTCGATCTGGCTGGATTGCGAGGAGTTCGAAAAGAAGCTCGATCTGGCCCAATCCCTCGAAGCCTCGGGCGTCGAGGATCCCGTGCCCCATTACCAGCAGGCGCTATCCCTCTCGGAGGGAGAATTCCTCAAGGAATTCCCTTCCTACGATTCCTGGTGCGAGAGGGAGCGCGAACGCCTCGAGGATCGTTATCTCGAAAGCGCCCTGCGCCTGGCCCGGCTCCTCCTCTCCAGGGGAGAAGACGCCGCCTGCGCCGCCTGGATCCAGCGCTTGATCGAGCGCGCCCCCTGCGCCGAGGAGGCCTATCGCTTCCTCATGCTGGCCCACTACCGGCAGGGCGATCGCACCATGGCCCTGCGCACCTACGAACGCTGCCTTTCCGTCCTGGAAGAAGAACTCGACGTTCCCCCCATGCCCGAAACAAAGAAAATCCACCAACAGATCCTGTCCCTGGTGGCTCCCGAGGAAATCAGCCGATCCTTCGCCCTGTAACAAGGGTGTAACTGCTCCTTGTTAAGCTTTCCCCATCGTTTGATTCCGCCTCCGGGCGATCTGAAGAAGGAGCAAAAAAATGAAGGTCGAAGGCAAAGTCGTCATCATCACCGGAGCCGGCCGTGGAATCGGACGGGCTGCCGCCAAGGCCCTTGGCGACGCCGGTGCGAAAGTGGTCGCCTGCGATCGCGACGAAGAATCGGTAAAATCCCTGGCCGCGGAGATCATCGCAGCCGGCGGCCAGGCTCTCGGCGAATCGGTCGACGTCACCAACCGTCCCCAGATCGACGCAATGGTCGGCAAGACCATCGAAAAGTGGGGTCGCATCGACGTCCTGATCAACAACGCCGGCATCACCCAGGACTCCACCCTCGTCAAGATGACCGAGGACCAGTTCGACAAGGTGATCGACATCAACCTCAAGGGCGTCTTCCATTGCACCCAGGCCGTGGTCGGCCAGATGATCAAACAGGGCAAGGGCAAGATCATCAACACCTCGAGCGTGGTCGGCATCTACGGCAACTTCGGCCAAACCAACTACGTCGCCACCAAGGCTGGCGTCATCGGGATGACCAAGACCTGGGCCAAGGAACTCGCCCGCAAGGGAATCACCTCCAACGCCGTCGCCCCCGGCTTCATCGAGAC
>DOBT01000198.1 GCA_003503675.1 Cyanobacteria bacterium UBA8530
GGCTCTCCTCAGGATCGTGTGGGTCGATTGCGAGCGATCGGTTAGAATGGTCAGGTTGACTTGAGTATGGCGACATCAACCTTGCAAGATCGTGACCTGATGCAGATGGCCCTCTCGTTGGAAGCCCCTTGGACCGTGTCCTCGGTGGAGTTCGATCATCTGGAGATCCTCTTGATCGAAAAAACACTCCAAGGAACAATTGGTCGCAATGCGCATTATGACTTAATTATGGCGGCGCCTAGCCATGAAAAACTGTCGAATACGCGTGATAGGATCTGCGCAACCCCATCAACCTTGGAGGCAGGTCGACGCTGTTCTGGTTCCCCTACCGGACAAGATATAAAGCCGCAAAAATTCTTTTCAACCTACTCTCGACGAAGTCGCGATGAACCAAACCATTTCTTATAAGCCTATCGGAGAGTATCTATAGCAGGACACATCCAGACATATCCCATCGATAACATCGAACGCACCATATTGATCGCTACTGCGGACCCCGTTCAACTTAACCACAGCAAAAATATTCATATTTTTACGAAAGCTGTTTTTGTTTGTCACAATAGCGCGAGTCTGCTCATCATTTAGACGCAACATAAAACTCAAGCCATCCATGATGGGAACAAACATGTATTTACCCTTCTTGGTCTTCACGATGTTCTCGACGGTGCCGTTAATAAAAACTGTCTTTCCAGCATACGACATCAGCTCATCAAGCGCTTCAATTTGATATCTTTCCGATATTGGAGAGTTGTTATTAGCATTCTTACGCCAGCTGCGATACTTGGAAACAGTATCAGTAATGTATGTCTTATCCCTTTTCCCGAGATGCCATTTCTTTCTCAAGCAATTCTCAGCACGTGCAGCAATTGCAAGCTGCGGATCGAAGGTTTGCCTATGAACGGGCTTCGAATAGCGATGAAATGGCCACCTTACGTTTGCGGAAATTACCAACCCAATTATCAGGACTATCAACAACATCATTCCTGGCAAAGCAATAACAGCATTCCATATTATTTTTTTCATAGACCATTTCTTGTTTCCTGTACCTTCACTCATTTTCGATCAAACCTTCGGTTCTTATCATCCAAACTGATCCCACGAGCAACGCCCGACGTCGAAGCTACCGATCCAGCCGCAAAGGAACTCACGTCTACCAAGATCAACATCACGAATATACTACGCTTCCTTGCTTTTTAACAACTGNNGCTGCAGAGGGCTCAGCGAAGGATAGGACAAGCCGGGATGAGCAGATGCGAAATCCTTTCATTTTCTTAGCAAGGGACACCCCACTTGGGAATACAATAGAAGGGAATAGATAGGCATGGGAGAGCAATGGAAAAAAAAGATTTTTCGAAAAACCTCAACAGCCTCCTCCTGAAAGGCCTCGCCTGTCAGAAGAAGGGAAACATCAGGGAAGCAGCGGAAACTTATTCTGCCGCCGTCGGCCTGGACCCCAAGAGCGCCAAGGCCCACTTCCTGCTGGCCTCGGTGTTGCTGGCAGAAGGAAAATCCGGTGAGGCCGAGGCTTCCCTGCGGGAAGCGGTGGAAATCGCCCCGGAGATGGCTGCCGCCCAATGGCTCTTATCCCAGATCCTTCAAAGCGCGAAGGCTTTCGATGCTGCCGAGCAACATGCCTTGCTGGCCCTGAAGGGGATGCCCGGATATCCGCCCCTGCTCCAACAACTCGGCCATTTGGCCGCCGCGCTCGGTGATGCCGAAAGATCGATGGAATACTACCGGGCTGCGGTCCTGGCCGAGCCGCGCGATCCCGATTCCTGGCTTTCCCTCGGCCTGATGCAGTTCGCGCTCGGACATTCCAAGGAAGCGATCGAATCGCACAACCGGGCCGTATCGCTCGCCCCCCGCAGTCCCGAGCCTTCCTTCCGGTTGGGTTGGCTGCTGTACTCGGTCGACAAGCTCGAAGAAGCCTCCGTTTGCTTCAGGGAGGCCCTCATCCGGGATCCCCGCCACGTCCCCGCCCTGATGGGACTGGGGATAATCTCGGGAAGAAAGCAGGATTTCCGCGGAGCCAACGCCTGCTTCGAGAAAATCCTGGAATTCCAACCGGAAAACGCCGATGCGGCCTTCTGGCTAGGGGTTGGCCTGACCAACCAGGATAGGCTGAAGGAAGCAGAAAGAGTCTTTTCCCTTTTGGCCCGAAAGCATCCCGAGCAAGAAATTTTCCGTGCCTCCTTGAATGCCGTGGAGAGAGGAGCTTGAGCCTTTATGTCGGTAAATGACGTCAACAGAAAACTGACCTCGCCTCTCGTGAACAATCGCGCGGTGCCGCCGCCCCCTTCGCCGAAACCTTCCGTTCAGCCCAAGGCGAAGACGGATAGCCTACAAATCGCTAGCAATCCGCCTGCCACGAATACGACGGGGGACCTGGCCGCCAAGGTAGCACAAGCCCAACAAGCGAAAAAAGAAGACAAGGGATTTTTCGACAGCCTTTTCGACACCATCGGAGACGGCTTCAACGGAGCGATCGACTGGACGGAAAAGAAGGTTTCGGATACCGCCAACAGCGCGGCAGATCTGGTGAAGGACGTTCCCGTGCTCGGTTCTGTCGCGAAGGCGGTGGCCTGGACCCAGTCCCAGTCGGCTCAGCTGGTCGGCGGCGTCCTCAAGGGGGCGGGCAGCATGGTGGGCGGGATCGCCAACATCGTGGTCCATCCCGTCGACACCGTCAAAGGACTTTATTCCCTGGCCGAACACATCCCCATGCTGCCGGCCAATCCCCTCAAGCTGCTTTCCGGCGCCTACGACGTCGCGGTCAACGGCAAGGACCCGATGGAGACTTTGAATAAGTCTTTGAATCCCCTCGAGGTGCTGAAGGACGACGCGGAGTTCGGCAAGGCCCTGGTGAATGGCTTCATCGAGCCTTACAAGAAGGCCATCGATGAAGGCAAGGGCGCGGAAGCCCTAGGCCGCGGGATTTTCGACATCGGCTCCCTCTTCATCGGAGCGGGCGAAATCAAGGCCGGGACGAAAGTCGCCGAAGTCGCCGGAGACGNNTCGTCAAGGCCGCCGATGCTGCCGGGGATGCCTCCAAGGTCGTCAAGGCCGCCGACGCTGCCGGGGATGCCTCCAAGGTCGTCAAGGCCGCCGATGCTGCCGGAGATGCCTCGAAATTCGCGAAGGCCGCCGAAGAAGGCAAAATCCTGATCGAAAAGGCCAAGGAGGCCATCACGGCCGGAAAAACCGCAGAGGCCGGCAAGGCCATGACCGCCGAGCGTGCCGCCGAAATCGCCAAACTGCAGGGAAAAGAGCTTTTCGATGCCATCAAGCACCTGGAGCCCGAAAAATTGAAGGACCTCGCCAAGCTCGAGCCCAAGGTGGTCGACAAGTTCGGCGCCTTGCTCGGTAGCCAGCAACAAAAGTCCCTGGCGGACATCAACGGGGTTCTCTCGAAATACGGCGTGGAAGCGGACGGCCCCATCAAGCAGTGGAAGAGCATGCTCGGCAAGCTCGAGAAGGACACCGCAGAGAACCTGTCGAAAGGGAAGCTGCCCGCCAGTCCCGCCGATCTCAACGACCTCAACCGGGCGCGCGTCAACGCCCCCAATTTGAAACCGCAGGAACTACAAAAGATGGTTTCCGACATCCAGAGCGAATTGCGAGCGAAGTATCCCGAGAAGCAGTTCAACTTCGTGGTGAAGGATGCCGTCGGGGACGCCGTCATGGGCGACACCAAGGCCCTCTACAAGGGACGCATCAACATGCAGATCCAGGAAGTCACCGGCGGAGTCAAGGGCCCGGCCTTCGAGCTGCAGCTCGGCCCCAAGCACCTCACGGATTTCTGGGAGACCCCCTTCAAGATGCCCGGCAGTCCCAATTCCTTCAACATCCACGACACCGTCTACAAGGGCGTCAACAACCTCTTGAAGGACGACGACCTTCTTTCCAAGGTCGGAAAGGGTCTCAACGAAGGCAAGAACTTGAGCCGGGAAGAGGCGATCGCCCTAGGTCGCCAAGCCGTCGAGAAAACGGTCGACTCCTATCGAGGGGAATTGCAGAAGGCCATCGTCCAGGCGAAAAATGGCACCAAGAGCCTCGACTTCGCCTCGACCGCCACCCTGAGGGAACAGATCGCCGAGATATTCAAGACCATCAAGGACGATCCAAAGCTCCCCGAAGGCCTCCACGGCATGAAACCCTAAGAAAGGAAAAAAAGATGCTTTTCATTCTCGTGCGAGATAAGGAAAAAGGAAGAATCGTCCACCAAGAAATCCTGGATCCGACCGATACCATTCACGAAGCCGACGATCCCTTTTGGGAGAAGGTGGCCGAACGCAACCGCCTCCTCGAAGGGAAATATCCCGAAGCCGAAGTGATCCAGGCGGTTTCCTCGAGCATCGAGGCCTTCCTGAACAACCACCCCGAATACGGGGAAATAGTGGGAGCGTAAATGAAGGAGATTAGCTCAGCCACCAACCGCCTCCCGGCGGGAAAAGCCACCACCCCGCTTTCGAACAACGAAAAGGCCGGGGATGAGCAGCCATCCATTCTGGCGGCTCCCGATCGCGCCAACGCGGATCGCGTGCTGCTGGGGTTCAGGGACTTCGACGAGGCGGCCATACAATCGAAGATCAAGGGCAACCTCTCCCAAGAAGTCGCCCTCCTCCTGAAGCTTTCGCCGGAGCAGCAGGGACGATACGAAAAAGTCGTCCATGCCCTTCCCGCGACCGATCCCGAGGCCCGCCTCGCCCTGCAACACCTGATCCTGGACGGCAAGCTTCTCGAAGGCTCTCTCCTGGATAATCTCGCCAAGCTGGCGGACCAACGCCTGGAAGAAAACATCGACCGGGGGGAACTGCTCAGCGACGTGGTCCAGGAAGTGGAGAACCCCGTCTGCATCGCCCAGGAGGGCAAGGGCACCTGTGGAGCGAGCACCGTCCAGATCATGCTGGTAAGCGAGAANNAAAACCCCGCCGAATATGTCCGCCTGGTTTCCGGCCTGGCCTCGCCCGAGGGAAAGGCCAGCCTCGCCAACGGGGAAGTCATCGCCCGCAAACCGGGCACCGAGATGGAGGACGGCGCCCTGCGCACGGTCAGCACCCGACTGCTGGTGCCCGCCTTCATGGAATACGGCAACGGAATGGCCACCTACGACAACGAAAAAGACAAAAGCAGCCTGATGGGCTTTGACTACCCCGGGCTCACCTACGGGGATTTCGAACGTCTGGCGGAAGGGGTCCTCAACCGTTCCTTCGAAGTGAAAAAAAGCGGCCTCTTCGACGATGCCGAGGCACTCCTGAAACAGGTAGCCAAGCTTGCGAGCCCGGCCCGCCACGTCCCCCTCGTCATCGACTACCCGGGCCAGGGCTTCCACGCCATTCAAGTCACCGAGGTCAAGGATGGAAAGGTGAACTACATCAATCCCCAGGGCAGTCGGGAGAGCCTCGGCGAAGAAGCTTTCAGAAACAAGCTCGAAGGAGTTCTCCTTCCTGGTTCCCCCTAATTCTTTCACCCCCGGAGGGGGTGTGTTTTTTTCGGCTCTCCGAAAAAGAGATTCCGACGGAGGCCGAGAAAATTCCGTCCTTCCGAGAAAAATCGAAATCCGGGTCGCGGGTAAACGCTTACTTTTTTCCTTTGGGTTATAATGTTATTGGCCTTTCCTTTGAATTCTAGTCCTATGATAAGGGGTAAAACCGTGCAATCGAGAAGCGGAAAAGAAATCCGGGAGCGTTTCATTCAGTTCTTCGCCCAGCGTGGGCACACCCATCTTCCCAGTTCGTCGCTGGTTCCCAGGAACGACCCCACGGTCCTCTTGACCACCGCCGGGATGCTTCAATTCAAGCCCGTCTTCATGGGGCTCGAAAAAAGAAGGGTTCCGCGCGCCGTCACGGTACAGAAGTGCTGCCGGACCACCGACCTCGATTCCGTCGGACGCACCGCTCGCCACCACACCTTCTTCNNGGCAACTTTTCCTTCGGCGACTACTTCAAGAATGAAGTCATTCCCTGGGCCTGGGAGTTCCTGACCGTCGAGATGGGCTTGCCGAAAGAAAAACTATATATCACCGTCTTCACCGACGATGACGAGGCGGCGGACATCTGGTACAAAAAGGCGGGAGTCGCGGAAGACCATCTGATAAAGCTGGGCGAGGACACCAACTTCTGGGCGGCCGGTCCCACCGGTCCCTGCGGCCCCTGCTCCGAGATCCTCTTCGACCTCGGCATCGAGCACGGCTGTCCCGAAGGCTGCGGCCCCGAATGCGAATGCGGCCGCTACCTCGAAATCTGGAACCTGGTCTTCATGCAATACAACCGCGATGAACAGGGAGTTTTGACGCCCCTGCCCGCCAAGAACATCGACACCGGCATGGGGCTCGAAAGATTGGCCTCCGTCCTTCAGGGCGTCCCCAACAACTTCGAGACCGACCTGATCTTCCCCATCCTCAAGATGGTGGCCGAAAAAGCGAAAATTTCCTACGGCGAAACCCCGGAAAAAGACCTTTCCCTCAAGATCGTCGCCGACCACCTGCGCGCGGTGATCTTCCTGGTCGCCGACGGCGTCACCCCTTCCAACGAGGGACGCGGCTACGTCCTGCGGCGCATCATCCGTCGGGCCGTCCGCCACGGCAAACTCCTGGGGATCCAGGGGGCTTTCCTGAAGGACATGGTCGCCCCCGTGGTCGAGATGTACGCGCACTATCAGGAACTGACCCAGGAGAAAACCTTCATCTTCCAGACCATCGCGGAAGAAGAGCGACGTTTCGGGCAAACCATCGATCGCGGAGTCCAGTTGCTTCAGACCGCCATGTCGACCATCGGACCGGACAAGGTCTTGGCGGGAGAGACGGCTTTCGAACTCTACGACACCTACGGCTTCCCGCTCGAGTTGACCATCGAGCTGGCTGAAGAAAAGGGAGTAAAAGTCGACCTGACCGGCTTCGAGGCCGAGATGACCGCCCAGAAAGTCCGGGCGAGGGCTGCCAGGTCGCAGGCCGGGGTCACCTTCGCCGAGGGGGCGATCGATACCGCCGCCACCCGTTTCTCCGGCTACGAAAAATTGACCGAGGAAGCCGTTGTCCTGGAGGTCTTCGCCGATAAGCAGGACCGGCCGATCGTGGTCCTCGACAAGACCCCCTTCTATGCCGAGAGCGGCGGACAACTCGGTGATCAGGGCTTATTGGCCGGCGAGCCGGTGATCGATACCCAGAAGCGCGGAGATGTCTTCGTTCATATCCTCGCGGCAGGCTCCGCCGTTCCCGAAAAAGGCAGCAAAGTCTTGGTTTCGGTCGATGCGGCTTCGCGCAACGCCACCCGCCGCCACCATTCCGCCACCCATCTCCTCCAGGCGGCCCTCCAGAAGGTGGTCGGGGACAAGATCAAGCAGGCCGGCAGCCAGGTCGGTTCGGACGAACTGCGCTTCGACTTCACCTTCCCCCGCGGCCTCACCGAAGAAGAAATCACTCAGGTCGAAGACCTGGTCAACGAAAAGGTCTTGGAAGACCTGCCGGTGGTCACCGTCGAGATGGCGATCGCCGAGGCCCAGGCTTCCGGAGCCATGGCCCTCTTCGGAGAAAAATACGGCGACAAGGTCCGGGTGGTCTCGGCCGGCGATTTCTCCAAGGAACTCTGCGGAGGCACCCACGTTTCCTCGACCGGCCAGATCGGCGCCTTCAAAATTTCCCGAGAAGAGGGGATCGCCGCGGGCGTCCGCCGCATCACCGGCTTCGCCGGAATGAGGGCGATCGAAAATTACCGCGAGAACTTCGACCTGGTTTCCGGCCTCACGGAAATCTTCAAGGCCGCTCCGGCGGAGATTCCCGGTCGCATCGAGAAACTGCAGCTTTCGATCAAGAACTTCGAGAGCGAAGTGAAGATGCTCAAGCAGCAGTTGGCGATCGGCAAGGCCGAGAATTTGATCCAACGAAAAGAGGAAATCGGCGGAAATTCCTTCATCGCCTCGGTGGTCGATCTGGATGCCGAAAGCCTCAAGGTGGCTTGCGAATACCTGCGCGATCGCCTGAAATCGGGCGTCGTCGTCCTCGGCAGCCATGAAGGCGAAAAGGTCAGCGTGGTCGCGGCCGTTTCGGACGACCTGGTCAAGGCCGGGGGCAATGCCGGCAAACTCATCCAGGGCATCATGGGGGTGCTCGGGGGACGCGGCGGCGGCAAGCCCCAACTCGCCCAGGGCGGCGGAGGCGACCCCGCCAAGCTCGGTGAGGCGATCGCCCAGTCCAAAAAATTCCTCGCCGAACAACTGAAAGTGCCCGCCAAATAAAGAAAGAAAAAAGGAATTCTACTCTTTTGTTTTCCTTTTTGCGTCCTCTCCTGTCCCGCCGAGAGCTTCTCTCGAGCGAGGCGGGAGACGACGAGTTCCTTTCTCTCGCCAAGGAAATGTCGGCCGGCTCCGAACGCGTCCTGCTGGTCAGCGGCGGCGAAGAAAGTTCGGGCCGCTATTCCCTCGCGGCCTGGGACCCCTACATTATTTTCCGCAGCAAGGGAAATAAGCTAGAGGTTCGTCTTCCCGATAGAACCGAGATCTTCGAAGGGGAGCCCCTCGAAGTTCTCGACGAGATCCTCGAGGCTTCGCGGCCCGATTTTGAACTCGAAGGCCCCTTTTCCGGAGGGGCGATCGGCTACTTCGCCTACGAGTTGAAGAACCGGCTCGAGCGTCTTCCGCAAAAGGCCCTCGACGACCTGGATTTACCCGAAATCTATGGCATTTTCCCCCGCTCCATCCTGATCCACGACCGGCAAAAAAAAGAAATCAGAATCACCGAACTTTCCACCGAAAAGAAAGAGTTTCCAAAGCAATTCTCCGATAGCCTGAACACCAACCTTCATTCCCGCGCAGGCGGGAATAAAAAGGAAATAGGGCAATCGTCGAACGCTCCGGAAACTCCGAAGGAATTTCATAAGCCCTTCATCGGAACGCTCGAAAGTAGTTTTTCGCACGAGGACTATTGCGAGGCCGTCCGAAAAATCCTCGCCGCTCTTCAGGCGGGGGAAGCCTATCAAGTGAACCTTTCCCAGCGCTTCCGCTTTCCCTTCCGGGGCGATCCCCTGGCCTTCTGGGAGCAATTGCTGCGGCGGAATCCCGCTCCCCATTTCGCTTACCTCGATGCGGGCGACCATCAGGTGCTTTCCACTTCGATGGAGCGCTTCCTCCTGCGCCAAGGCCCATTGGTCGAAACCCGCCCCATCAAGGGCACCCGGAAAAGAGGGAAAAATCGAAAAGAGGACGAGTTCTTCAAAGCGGACCTGATGAACAGTGCCAAGGACGACGCGGAGCTGACCATGATCGTCGACCTCTTGCGCAACGACCTGGGGCGCCTCTGTCTGACCGGCAGCGTCAAGGTGAGGGAACACCGAAAACTGGAGGCCTATCACAACGTCTTTCACCTGGTCTCGACCGTCGAGGGGGAACTGCCCGCGGGCACTAGCCACGGAAGCTTGCTGAGATCGACTTTTCCGGGCGGCTCCATCACCGGCTGTCCCAAGATCAGGGCCATGGAGATCATCGACGAGCTCGAACCCTGCGTTCGCCACGTCTACACCGGGGCCATCGGCTACCTCGGCTGGCATGAAAACCTGGACCTTTCCGTCGCCATCCGCACCGCCTTGATTCACCGGGAAACCGGCTATCTATCGGTCGGAGGCGGGATCGTCGCGGACTCCAAAGAAGAGGACGAATATCAGGAAACCTTGGACAAGGGCCAAACTTTCTTTCAACTGCTCGAAAATGAAAAAAATGAACGCTAATCCCCTTTCACTCTGGCTGAACGGCGAATTTTTGCCCGAAGCTCAGGCCCGTCTTTCCCCCTTGGACAGGGGCTTCCTTTTCGGGGATGGCCTCTTCGAAACCCTGCGAGCCGAGAAGAATGGCCCGCTCTACCTTTCCGAACACCTGGAAAGGCTTCAGGCCGCTGCCGAAGCGCTCAAAATATTTTTGCCCGCCCTCGATTGGCGGGCGATCATCGAGAATCTCCTGAAGAAAAACGGGCTGGAGAGCGCGAAGGTGAAGATCCTGATAACGAGGGGAGTCATCCAGGGCGCCGGAACCCCTTCCGGCGTCTCGCCCACCACGATGGTCACGGCCGAAGCCTATCAGGCACCCTCCTACCGGAAGGGCTGGCAACTCAGCATCGAAAGAAACTATCCCACCTCGCCCCTGGCCCGCTACAAGAGCTTGAACTATCTGAACTGCCTTCTGGCGAGACAGGCGGCTCTGGACGAAGGATTCGACGATGCCGTCATGCTTGATCCCGAGGGCTTCGTCGCGGAATGCAGCAGCGGCTCCTTGCTTTTCGCGAGTTCAGGGAGCTGGGCGGTTTCCGACAGCCCCCATCGCCTGCCAAGCATCACGGAAAAAAAAGTGCTTCGGCTCTTGGAGAAAAGGGGCGTGGTCGTGCAGAAAAAATCGATTTCGGTCGAAGACTTCGTTGCCGCCGAAACCGTCTGGCTGCTCAATTCCCTCCTCGGGATCATGCCGGTTTGCCGTGTGGAGGATATTTTTCTCGAAGGTCGAACCGCGGAGGCGGCTTCGCTGCGGGAAGAGTTCCTGGTCGAAGGGAGCTAAAATCACTCGAACTAACCGACAAATGATTGAAACACTTCGGGTCCGCTCGATCTCTTTGAGGATACCCGCTATCGTTTCGATTCCCGATGGTCCGGTTCCGAAAAAATTCAGCAACGATCGAGCCACACCGATCGAAAGGGCGCAAGGGAAAGAATGGCCTTCTCGAAAGGAATTTTCTCCCCGGAGACGAGATCGATCCAAGACGGAGGATTCTTCCCGGAAGGAAGAGAGAATTCTGCGGTCCGAGCGGCGAGATTGTGGACGATCAAAAGCTCTCCTTCCGCCCATTTTCTCCGATAAGCGAGAAAATTATCCATTTCAGAGGCCACTTCGATGATTTCGCCGCGTCTCAGCCCCTCGTGTTTTTTGCGAATGGCGATCAAATGCCTTACCCGCTGGTAGATCTGCTTTTCCCGGGCGGCCAGGAAAGCCTCCCGGGGGATCGGGCCTCGGTTGATGTCCCGGCTATCGAAGAAAGAAAGGACCTCCACGCCCAGGTTCTCTTTTCTGGCGGCTTCGGCCTTTTTGGCCCAGTCCCAGTTGTTGCCGGCGCCGATCTCGTCACCGTAATAGAAGGTGGGAACGCCCGGCAAGGAGAGCAAGAGGGCGAAGGCCTGCTCGATCCTTCGGGGATCCTGCTCGAGGAAGTCGAACATCCGCCCGCTCACCCCCAGCCCCTTCCGGAATTCTCCGCCCAGCGGCAGCAAGTGCTCGTAGAGGAGCCGGCGGGTATCCTGATCCACCATCTCCAGGGTGAGTTCGTCGTGGACGCGCAGGAAAATGGACCAGGCCGCGGAAGAAGGGATGGTCGGGGTGCCGTAGAAGGCCTTCCAGAAATGCTGCTTTTCTCCCGTGAGGAGGCTGGCCCAGAGGGCGGGCATGTACGGGAAGTTGTAGGCCAACTGTACCTCGTCGGTGCGGACGAAGGGCGAATTTTCTCTCTCCACGCAGCGCTCCCGGCCGAAATAGGGAAGGATGTCGGTGGGCCACTGGCAGGCTTCGGCCTGGATGACCGAGCGGGGGGCGACCCCCTGCAAAAAGGCGCTCAGCAGCTTCACCACCCGGTGGGTGCGCGGCAGGTTCTCACCGTCGGTGCCCGGCTCCTTGATGAAGTAAGGAATGGCGTCCATGCGGAAGATATCGATGCCCCGGTTGGCCCAGGTCCCGATGAGGCGGAGCATGTAGTAGAGGACCTCGGGGTTTTCCCAATCGACGTCCAGTTGAAAGGGATAGAAGGTGTGATAAAAAAAGTATTCTTCTTTTCCGATGCGAACCGGACGGTAGTGATCCCGGCTGATATCGGGAAAGATCAAGCGGCGGCTCGAGACTCTGCCATCTTCCTCGTACTCCACCACGACCCCCCGTTGCGGATCGGTGTATTTGCGATGCGTCGGGAGATCCCGCCGGTAGAGAAAGCGGCTCATCATCTCGCGATTCCCCTCGAGGGCGGCCTGAAACCAGGCATGCTGATCCGAGAAGTGGTTGAGGATCAAATCGGCCTTGATCTTGAAGCCCCGCTTTCGGGCCTCCTCCGCGAAAGCCTGGAAGGCGGCCAGGCCACCGAGGTCCGCCCGCACCTCCGAAGGATCCCGCACGTCGAACCCGGCGTCCCCCATGGGGGAATCCATGAAGGGCAGGATGTAGAGGGTGGTGACCCCGAGATCAAAAAGATAGTCCAGCATCCCGGTGAGCTCCCGGAAGGTGCCGGGGCAATCTTTCTCGACCCCGAACTGATCGGGATAGAGCATGTAGACGATTTCGTCCTTGTACCAGTCCGAAGAGCGCAAGAGGTCTTCTTCCCTCAGGAGAGCAGGACGTGCTTGCAGGATTTCCTCGGAGATCGACTCGATGCGCGCGAACATTTCCTCGACCCGTTCCTGCCCGTAGACGGCATCGAGGGCAGCCTTCATTTCTTGTTCCAGCGGAAAGGGAAGGGGATGCAAGGAACCCTCCTTCTTAACATCTTTTCACTTAAAAACATATCAGAAAACGGTCGCTTTAGGAAGAGGCCTCGCCGATGGGGACAACCAATCGAAAAGTCGAGCCCAACCCCGGGCCGGGGCTCTCGGCGACCAGGGTTCCCCGATGAGCCTCGACGATGGACCGGCTGATCGAGAGCCCGAGTCCCACGCCGCCGGCCCTTCGAGTCAGCCCCATGTCCAGTTGAATGAAGGGCGCGAAGATCCTTTGAACGTCTTCTTCTGCCATCCCGATGCCGTTGTCCTGAACCTCGACGATCAGGTCGCCTTCCCTCAAAAAGGCCTTGACTCTTATCCTTCCCCCCTCCGGAGTGAACTTGAGGGCGTTGGCGAGGAGGTTCGCAAGCACCTGGAAGATGCGCTGGCGATCGAGGCGAGCGAAGCGGGGCACGTCGATTTCCGCCTCGAGTTTCACCTTCTTCTCCGCGGCTGCCGGTTCGAAGGAGGCGATCGCCTCCCGAGCCAGGCCGGAGAAATCGGTTTCTTCCGGGCAGATGAAGAAGGTCCCCGCCTGCATCCTGGCAAAATCGAGCAGGTCGTCGACCAGCGCCAGCATGCGGTCCGAGCTTTTCAGGATCTTCTCGACGAAATCGCGCTGCCGATCGCTCATTTCCCCTGCGCCCCCATCCTCCAAAAAGGAGCCGAAGCCCATGATGGCGTTGAGAGGCGTCCGCAACTCGTGGCTGATGACGGACAAAAACTCGTCCTTCAAGCGATCGGCCTGTTTCAGGGTCTCGATCTGCTCCTGCTGCAGCTTCGCCTTTTCCCTCATCACCTTCTTGTGTTCCGTGACTTCTTGCACCACCGAGATCATGCAGTTTTCCCCGCCCATCTCGATGAGTTCGGCGGAAAAGAGGCCGTCGCGCACTTCGCCCGATTTCCGCTTGAAGCTTATTTCGAGGTTTCGGAGATGCTTTTCTTCGAGCAGTTTCTCGACCGTTGCGCCTCTTTCTTCGGGTGTCCATATCCCCACTTCGATCGAGGTGTGGCCGATCAGCTCCTCGCGGGAAAAACCGACGAGTTGGGTGTAGGCGAGGTTCACATCGAGGTAGCACCCGTCATCGATTCGGCTGAGCGAAATCATGACGGGGTTGGCCTGAAAAGCCTTGTAAAACTTTTCCTCCGACAAGCGCAGCTGCTCTTCGATTTCCTTGCGCTGGGCGCGCGCGCGCAAGGTCGTGATGGCGTAGGCCACGTTGTCGGCCAGTTCGGAGAGCCGCTCCAGTTCCTCAGGACCGAAAGCCGCCTCTTTCGCCGAATAGACGTTCAAAGCCCCGAAAGCATGCTCGCCGGAGTTCAAAGGAAGCGCGACCGAAGATTGGTAGCCACGCTCAAGCGAGTCTTTCCTCCAGGGGTCGAAAACGGGATCGACCCGGATGTGCTGAGAGACGACCGTCTTTCCGGTTCGGATCGCCTTCCCGGTAGGTCCCCTGCCTCGTTCGTCGTCTTCGGACCAAACGATCCCGAGCTTTTCCAGGTAGCCTTCCTCATATCCCGCTTGCGCCACCGGCTTCACCTTTTTCGCCTCGTCCTGCTCGGCGAAGCCAATCCAAGCCATGCGATAGCCGCCGACAGAAACGATGGCCCGGCAGATCTCGCTGAGAAGGACGGCCTCGTCGTTCGCATGGATGATGCTTCGGTTGATCGCGGCGAGCACGGAGAGAGAACGGCTCACCTCGTTCAGAGCGGCGGTTCGCTCTTCCACGCGCCGGTCCAATTCCTCGTTCAGCTTCTTCAGGGCGGCTTCCGATCGTTTGACCGATTGAAAGAAGGGCCTGATGAGGATTAGCCCGACGAAGAACAAAAGGGAAATGATGAAGGTAAGCAAATCATCGGCAGAAAGGAGGCGAGGGGCTCCTCTCAGGAAGAGCAAATCGTGGAGGAGGAGGCCGCGCCGGATCGCCATCACGAAGAAGGCCGCCGTGAACACTATCCAACCCACCTTTTTGCCGGTGAGCGCCATCAGCCTGATGGAGATGACCGCCGCGGCGAATTGGAGCAGGATCGAGAGGACCAGCACGATCCCGGCAACGGCCGCTTCCATCCNNGAAATTTCTTGTTCGTCGCTTGAACTTCTTCTTTCCCCTTTAAATAATAAAATCAACGCCCTTCCAAGTGGAAGGGCGTTGATTTTATTTAGGAACTGCGAGCTTGGTCTGGTGAAACCAGCGCTGGATGGTCAGGGCCAAGGGCTGTTCCCCTTCGGGAGGAAGGCCATGTCCTCGAATCGTTTCGGCGATCGCCTCGAAGGATACGGCGTTCCCCTGGAGGAGGGCGTCCTTCCCGTAATGCGCCAAATCCTTCAGGATGGCCACTTCTTCCTGGTAGCGCCGGAGCATTTCCTCGATCCTTTTTTTCCGCCTCTCCCTCGAGGCGTCGTCGAGTTCGCTTTCGACGGAACCGATCATGGCGAAGGCGGCATCGAAGGCGTCTTCGCCCCGTTCGGCGGCTTCGAAGGTCCAGGCCAACTGCTTTCTCAGGATCTGGAGGCGCCGGGTGAAGAGCACCCGGTAAAAAAGGGCGGAAATCAGAAAATTGACCAAGGTGGCCGAAAGCCCGGCGATGGCCACCGCTCCCAGGTGCTTGAGGCAACTGACCGAAGGGGCCGCCTCGCCCAGGATCATGACGTAGAGGGCGGCGAAGGCGGCCACGATATTGGCTTGTTCCATCTTCAGGAAGCCCGCGAGGGCCGCGGAAAGTCCCACCGCCAGCCCGATAGCCAGCGCCCCCTTCAACCCCAGCAGCAAGAGGAGGGTGGCGATGACCCCGCCGAGCAGGCTCCCGGCGACCTGTACCGTGGCCCTTTTCATTCCGGTGAAGAGGGTGGGGGAAATGCACACGACCGCCACGAAGCCGGCCGAAACGGCATCGTCGAGGTGGAAGACGCCGTCGAGCAGAAAAGCCAGCGTGGAAACCAAACCTACCTTGAGGCCGTATACCGGCCAATTTATCAGGGAAACCGGGGGGCACCGTTCAGCCATCGAAAAAGAGACTCCTAATAAACCAATCCAGGGGACGGCGAAAAAGGCCGCCATCCAAGCATAGCACAAAGCCCGCTAGATCGAGGTCCGCTGTCAATAGTGGACGCGAAAGTCCTCGGGAATCCGAAAACCATTTCAACCTCTCGAATGGATCTCCATCGTTTTCTTCTTCCTTTTGCTTCGATTAAATCACCTTTTAAAAAGAAAAAGATTGAATGAAAAAGGGAAAGTTTGACCGCCTTCCGGGGATAAAGGAAGTGGATCTTTCTTTTGAGAGGAGTAAGGATGAACATCAACTCGCTTCATCAAAATATCGCCATCCCAAGCAGGAAAACGGGACCGCTCTTGAGGGAAACGAAGCCGCTTTCTCCGCTTTTGACCAGCGCTCTGCCAGCGAAACCCGTGGCAAAGCAAGCCGCCGCTCAATCCCTCACCGCAGCGGAAGTCGCCACCCTCAACGACCTCAAAAAATGCCTGCCCCCCGATGGGCAGGCGGACCTCACCCAATTGCTCAAGGCCGGCTTGCTCCACAAGATGGATGCCAAGAACTCGGGCAACCTCCTGCAGCACCTCAAAGAGCTAGCCGGGGTCAAGCTCGTGAAGAAAGAGGGTGGGACCAACCAGTCGGTACTCCAGCAGGTGATCCATGACCTCGCCCACCCCGAGGATATCCAACAGCGCCTGCAAGTCAGCTGTCTCGGGACGGCAGGCCAGTACGAAATGGCAAAGCACAGCCCGGCTGAATACGCTCGCGTGGTCTCCGAGCTCTACAAGGAGAACAAAAACAGCAAGGCCCCCAGTGACTTCAGCAACCTCGTCAGCCTGGCGAAGGTCCTTCTGAAAAATACCATCAGCGGAGTTTTCAGCGCGGGCTTCCTCCAGGGAGTGGTCGGCTACGTCGAGAAGAAATTCCCCCATGTGAGCGCGAAGGTCGGGAAGTTCATCGACGGCTTCAAGAAGGGCGTCGACCTGTTGGCCAAGGGAAAACAGAAAGAAGCCACGGCTGCCTTCGCGGGCCTCATGTTTACCGCCCTGTCGTGCCTGAGTGAACTGTCAAAAATGGCCACCACCCTGGTTGCCGATGTGGGCTTCAGCCTCCAACTAAACGCAGGACAGGCTGGGGACAAGCTGGGCAGCTACGCCAAGAACGGGCTCTTCGACAACCAGGGCTTTTACGTTGACCAAGGGGGAAAGGCTCTGAAAGCCACCTCGGAAGCCATTGCCGGAGGCGGAACGGTTTATGCCGTTATGAAGGGCGAAGAAGCTGGTCACATGGTCGTCATCAAGGGAATCAAGAACGGCAAGATCACCTTCTACGATCCAGACAGCAAGGAAGAACAGACGATCAGTACCGCCGCTTTCTCGAAACGCTTCAATGCCGTCTTCCTGCCGAAGGGAAAGGAAAATGGCCTTACTCACATCCGGCAAAACGATTCCACCCCGATCTGGGGGCGCGGCACAAACTCGGGATCCCGTCGCTAGACAGGTTCAATTTTTCGGGCGCCTTTCCGAGATTATCATTCACCCCCTTCCCTCACGAGGGTTGGGGGATTTTCGATAGCTAACCTGCAGCGTAGAGCCGCCGTTCTTCAACGAACTCGGATTTATTCTCCACGCCCAACGCCTGTCCCCACATCTCGGTGATGCGCTGACCCGGGCAGGATTCTGCCAGCTCGCTCGAGGCGGCAGGCCAGCATTTTCTGCATCGCTCGGAATTATGGGGGACCGATTTTCCAGGAGAGGACGGGGGTTAGCCGCCCCCTCCCAGTCTATTTAAACGACGGAAGGCTCGACGAAGAGTTCGCCTCTCTGGAAGCGGCCCACGTCCAGTTTGTCCATGGGCAGGCTGGCTGGAAGTCCCAGAATGGACTCGGCCAAAAGCACTCCGACCATGGGCGCGATCATGAAGCCGTGGCCCGAGTAGCCCAACGCCATGTGGAAGCCCTCGAGGTCGGGATGCGCCCCCAGAATCGGGGTCTTGTCCGGAGTCATGTTGTACATGCCGGCCCACTGGCGCACCACCTTGGCTTTTTCGAGGGGGGGCAGCACCCAGGTGATGAGCTTGCTCATCTTGTGGAGGAACTGCCAGGAGGCGCGCACGTCGGTATCGTGGGGCAGGTCCTTCTCGCCCATGCCGATGATGATCGAGCCGTGGGGGGTCTGCTGGGTATAGAAGCCATGCTGAAAGGACATGACCATGGGGGCGAAGAGGGGGTCGACCGGTTCGGTGATCATGACCTGATGGCGCTCGGAGTAAACGGGCAGCTCGAGACCGGCCATCATCGCGATCTCCTGGGACCAGCCCCCGGCGGCATCCACCACGATGGGCGCCGAAATCTTGCCCTTGTCGGTGACTACCCCGGAAATACCGCCGTTGTTGCGCTCGATCCCGGTCACCGTCGTGAAGGTCTCGATTTCGACCCCCAGCCTTTCGGCGGCCTCGGCGTAGGCCTGGGTGACGTGGAAGGGATTGCAGAATCCGTCCGTGGGACAATAAGTGGCCCCGACCAGCCCGTCGATGTTGAGGCAGGGCACGACCTCCCTGGCCTCCCGGGGTTTCAATTTCCTCACGTCCAGGCCGAATTGATGCTGCAGTTCGACGTTCTTTCCGAACTGCTCCCACTGGCGCTCGTTGTAGGCGACCAGGAGGTAGCCGGTCTGGGTCAGCTCGATGTCGCCCCGGTACTCCAGCTCTTCGTTCATTCGCTCGAACATGCGCATCGAGCCCATGGAGAGCCTGAGATTCATCTCGGTTCCCCATTGCTGGCGGACCCCGGCGCCGCAGCGGCCGGTGGCTCCCGAGGAGAGGTATTCCTTTTCGAGGACCACGACGTCCTTGCAGCCGCGCTTGGCCAGATTGTAGGCGATCGCAGCGCCCGAGACGCCTCCCCCGATGACGACGACTTCAGCGGTTTTCTTCATCTTCTCACCTGATCAATTTTCTTCATGAGCCAGGTCCCCGAGGGTGATGGGGACGAGGGGCTGGCGGACGGTGGGAGTGACCATGTCCTCCAGGCGAACTCCGGTTTCTTCCGCGAGGATCCGCATGATCATCGGGCGGCAGGTCTTTCCCTGGCAGGGTCCCATCCCGGTACGGGTGAGACGCTTCAGTTCATCGAGGGTACGGGCGCCCTGGCGAATTTCCTGGCGGATCTCCTCTTCGGTGAGGTCCTCGCACCGGCAAATAATCTTGTTATCCATTGCTCCTCCTAAGGGCGGATGTTGCGGACGATCATGGACATGGCCTTGGGAACGGCGATCCAGATCACGGGGGTGCGGTCCATCGTTTTGGTGTTCTGGACCTTGACCACCCGCGCGGTTCCAACGATTTCTCCCTTGCGGTCGAGGGCGGGGACGTCCTTGCCTTCGATGGGGAGGGGCAGGAATTCGTAGGGGAGCTTGATCAGGGCTTCGGTTTCATTGAAGCTCTCGTCGACCACGAAGATCGCCAAGCCCGGGCAGGCGCTGACGCAGAGGCCACAGCCGTTGCAGCGCTCGACGTCGACGGTCGGCAAATCGTTGATGTCCTTGAAGGCCAGGAAGGCGCCCCGTTTGCAGGCGGAGTTGCAGGGATTGCAGGGGATGCTCTGGAGGCACTCGGCGATCGCCACCGCCCCCTTCGCCAGCCGCTCCTTGCTCGGGATGACTCTGGAAAGCTCTTCGATTTCGGCGTATCCGGAATTCGCTAACATGTCACTTTCCCCCTCGTCAGGCGCTCGACGCGGTCGATCCCGCCCCGAATCTTGTCCCCGGAATGCCCGGCGCGCAGCTCGGCGAGTTCGGAGCGGGCCGAGTCCTTCTTCTCGAGCAGCCCCTCGACTGAGTATCCCAGGCTTTCGGCGGCGGCCATCCCGGCCAACTTGCCTTCCACCATGGCGGCGGAGGCTTCTTCGACCCCGGCGACGTCCCCGGCGATGTAGAGCCCGGAGACGGTGGTCAAGAGGTCCTCGTCGCGCACGGCCACGTGGCCGCCCAGTTCGGGGATCCACTTCATCTCGCAGCCCGCCTGCCAAAGGATCTCGGAAAGGGGCGACAAGCCCACCGCCAGACAGAGGACGTCGCAGGACATCCTTTCTTCGGTGCCCGGGACGGGCGCCCATTTTTCGTCCAACTGGTGGACGACCACGCCTTCGACGAAGTCCTTGCCGTAGGCTTCCTTCACGGAATGGGAGGTGAGGATGGGAACGCCCATCCGGCGAATCTTGGCGGCATGGACCAGGTAGCCGCCGATGTTCGGGGAAGCCTCCAGGATGGCCTTGATCTTGGCCCCGGCCTGGAGGAGCTGGTAGGAAACGATCAGGCCGATGTTGCCGGCCCCCACCATGACGATCTCCTGGCCCGGCAAAACCCCGTAGAGGTTCATCAGGGTCTGGACGCCGCCGGCGCCGCAGATCCCGGGCAAGTCGTTGTTGGGGAAGGGCAGCATTTTTTCGTAGGCCCCGGTGGCGACGATGATTCGGTTGGGCTTGAACTTGAGGAACTTGTTTTTCTGGGAGACCGTGACCACGCCGTCGGGGTAGATGCCCGCGACGGCCGCGTTCAAAAGAACCTTGATCTTCGGATTTTCCTCGATCTCCTTTTTCAGCTTCTCGGCGATGTCCACTCCGCGGACCCCCGCGAACTGCTCGTAGGAGCCGAAAAACATATGGGTTTGCTTGGTCAGCTGGCCACCGAGGAAGGGGTCTCTCTCGATCAGGGTGACCTCGGCGCCGAGCCCGGCCGCGTGGATGGCGGCTTCAAGTCCGGCCGGCCCACCCCCGATGATGAGGATTTCAGTCTTTTCCAAGGAGGCTACCCCTTCCTTCCTGCGTCTCGACCCGCATTCCCTCGACCAGGGGCTCGGTGCAGGTACGCACGTTCGGCATTTCGTTAACCGTCATGAGGCAGCTCGAACAATTGCCGATGGCACAGAAGAAGCCCCTCGGGCGGTGCTTCACCAGGGAATGACTAAGCACCTTCACCCCGGCGGCATGCAGCGCCACCGCGATGGGTTCACCTTCGAATCCCCTCATTTCCTTTCCGTCGTGGGTAAAAGAGACCTCTTTCCCGCGCTGGAAGGTCAAAATGGGATGCTCATCCAATCGCATAACCCCTCCAAAAATATACATGAGGCGATGATCCGCCTCGCCTGGGTTGAGTTTCTACTATAATAACGAAGAAAATCACCTTTTCCAAGGGCGGCCGGGGGTGGTAAGATCCGAATATCGCCGCGATCGGAAAAAGAAGGAGCATTCGCCGACATGGAATTGAACGAAATCAAAAAGATCGCCGTCCTCGGAGCCGGCCAGATGGGCGCCGGCATCGCCCAGGTAGCCGCACAGGCCGGCTATTCCGTCGTCCTCTACGACATCCAGGACGCCGTCCTGGAACGCGCCCATGGGGGCTTGAAAAAGAATTTCCTCAAGCTGGTCGCCAAAGGAAAAATGAACGAACAGGAAGCCGAAGAGGTCATGAAAAAAATCAAGACGGCTTCCTTGATCTCCGAACTGGCCGACTGCGACCTGGTGGTGGAAGCGATCGTCGAGAACCTCGAGATCAAGAGAAGCCTCTGGAGCCAGATCGACCAAGCCTGCGCCCCCGATGCCATCTTCGCCTCCAACACCTCTTCCCTGGCCATCACCCAGTTGGCGAGCCTGGTTTCCCACCCCGAACGCTTCATCGGCATGCACTTCATGAACCCGGTCCCCTACATGCAGCTGGTCGAGATCATCGACGGCCTGGCCACCGACGCGAAAACCCACGAGACCGTGATGGAAATCGCCCGCAAGATGGGGAAGACGCCGGTCGAAGTGAACGACGCCCCCGGTTTCGTCGCCAACCGCCTGCTGATCCCCATGCTGAACGAGGCCTTCTTCGTCCTGCACGAAGGCGTCGCCACCCCGGAAGCGATCGATCAGGTCATGAAGCTCGGGATGAACCATCCCATGGGCCCCCTGGCGCTGGCCGACCTGATCGGGCTCGATACCGTCCTCTCGATCATGGAAGTCCTCCACCACGACCTCGGCGACCCGAAGTACCGGCCCTGCCCGCTGCTGCGCAAGTACGTCCAGGCCGGGCGGCTCGGCAAGAAGTCGGGACTCGGCGTTTATTCCTACGAGGGTGCCAAGTGATCCAGCTCTACACCGGGGAAGGCAAGGGCAAGACCACCGCCTCCCTCGGACTCGCCCTCCGTGCCCTCGGCCATGGCTGGAAGGTCCTGATGGTCCAGTTCATGAAAAAAGGCGAGGAATACGGCGAAATGAGAATGGCCGGAAGACTCGAGAATCTGGAGATCGAGCAGTTCGGCAGCGGGGCCTTCATCCTCTCGAAACCGAGCGAGGGTGACCGTTTCCTGGCCCAAAAAGGGCTGGAGCGCGCTTGTTCCGCCGCTCTTCAGGACTACAAACTGGTGATCCTGGACGAGTTTTTGGGGGCGATCGCCCTCGGCCTGGTTTCGCTGGAAGAGGCCGAGCACCTGCTCGAGAGCTGGCCGAAAGAGATCGAACTGGTATTGACGGGAAGGAACGCCCCCCCTAAGCTGATCGACATGGCGGATCTCGTCAGTGAGATCAGGGAAATCAAGCATCCTTACCGGGAAGGGATTCCCGCCCGCCCCGGCATCGAGTATTGAGGAGAAAATGAACGAAGAAACGGTCCTCTACGCCTGCGAAGATGGCATCGCCACCGTAACGATAAACCGCCCGAGAGCCTTCAACGCCATCAATCGGGAGGTCGTGGCCGCCTTCAACGCCATCCTGGACAAGCTGCCCGAAAGCGACCCGAGAGTCCTGATCCTGACCGGCGCCGGCGAAAAAGCCTTCATCGCCGGAGCCGACATCGAGGAAATGGAAAACATGGACCCGATCGAGGCCGTGGATTATTCCGCCTCCTGCCATCGCTTGCTGGATCGCTTGTCAAGCCTTCCGATCCCCGTGATCGCCGCCGTCAACGGCTTTGCCCTGGGCGGCGGGCTCGAGTTCGCCCTC
Organism: Cyanobacteria bacterium UBA8530; assembly: GCA_003503675.1. Lineage (GTDB taxonomy): Bacteria > Cyanobacteriota > Sericytochromatia > S15B-MN24 > UBA8530 > UBA8530. The sequence continues at coordinate 22,459 of DOBT01000198.1, forward strand.
GCCTGCGATGTCAGGATTTCGGCCGATAACGGGGTTTTCGGCTTTCCCGAGGTCACCCTCGGCATCATCCCGGGCTGGGGCGGGACCCAGCGGCTGCCCCGCCTGATCGGGCAAGGACGCGCCCTCGAGCTTTTGTTCACCGGCAAGAGGATCAAGGCGGACGAGGCGGCTTCCCTGGGAATCGTCAATCAAATCGTTCCGAAAGGAGAGGCCTTGAACGGGGCGCTCCTGTTCGCCCGGGGGATTTCCCGCGCCAGGACCGCCGTCGCCAACGTCAAGAAAGCGGCGACGATGGGCCTGCGATGTGGTCTGGACACCGGCCTATCGCTCGAAGCCGGCTGTTTCGGAAACTGCTTCGCGCATCCCGACCAGAAGGAGGGAATGGCCGCCTTCAAAGAGAAAAGAGAAGCCCGTTTCGAGGAGAAATCCCTGAAAAAGAAAGGATGCCATGTCAGCTAAGAAGGAATCCTTCGTCGAGAAGATCTGCTCGAGCTTTTTCGGCGATTTCCTCGTGGCGCTCGGCCACATCAACTCCGAGCAACTCAAGGAAGCCCTGATCGCCCAGCGCGATGAATCCCCGAAACTTCGGATCGGGGAGTTGCTGGTCCAAATGGGCTACCTCAGCCACGAGCAGCTGCTGAAAAGCTTGAAGGAACAAAGAATCCAGATCCGGCTCGGGGAGTTCCTGATCAACCAGGGCAGCCTGGGCTTCCTCCAGTTGCTCGAGGCCCTCGAGGACCAGCACAAGTCCGGAAGGCCGCTCGGCTTGATCCTCACCCAACTCGGCTACTGCACCGAGGAAGACATCCAGGAAGGCCTCTTGTCCCAACAGCGTTACCAGGGCGAGATGTCGGAATAGAGATGTTTTGCAACCGCGGTCGCCCTTATGGCCGCCATAACGAGCATGAAACCGATAGCCCGCCTCGACGTTCACCCCTTCGATTACAGGGATTGGCCTCTGACCGTGCTCGCTCTGGAGCTGAATAGCGATCACCGTCAGTCCACCTCGATCAACCAGTCTCGGCTTTTTCTTGCCCCGGTATGGCGATCATACCCCTGTTGAAAAGGAGAGAACATGCAGACCATCAGTGATTTGACCGTCCGGACCAAGATCATCGGCACGACTTTTTTGTCCAAGCTCCTCATCATCTCGGTTTTGCTCGCGGTGGGCTATTCCGTCATCGACGCCAACCTGTCCACGATCGCGCAGAACCTCCAGGTGATGCGGATGAAGGTGGCCTGGGAAGTGCTCAAGCAAAAAGGAACCCGCTTCGAGACCCGCGACGGCAAGTTTCTGGTGAACGGTTCCCCCATCAACGGGAACTTCGAAGTGGTGGATAAAATCCAGGAACTGGTGGGAGGCACCGCGACGGTTTTCATGGGCGACGTCCGGGTATCGACCAACGTCCTGAAGCCCGACGGCGCAAGGGCGATCGGCACCTTTCTGGGCAAGGGACCGGTGTACGACTCCATCTTCCATGAGGGCAAGTCCTTCCGCGGTTCGGCCAACATCCTCGGCAAAGGTTTCTTCACCGCCTATGACCCCATCAAGGATTCGAACGGGAAAACCATCGGAATACTCTTTGTCGGCACTCCCAAGGAGGAAGTTTTCAAGATGGTGGGAGAGATCGTCATGCGCATCGGGTTGACCGCGCTCATGCTCATCGCCCTCACCTCCTTCCTGCTGCTCTTCGTGATGAAGACCCTGGTCATCAATCCCCTCAAGAACACCATCCGGGTCTTCATAGACATCGCCGACAAGGGGGATCTGACGAAACGCCTGGACGTATTGAGCAAGGACGAGATAGGAGAAATGGCCGCTTCGTTCAACTCCCTCATGGCGAAGATGCAGGAGATGATAAGGGAAACCAAGGCGAGCGCCTATTCCCTCGATAAAGCGGCAGGCAGTCTCTCTTCGGTTTCCGAACAGATGTCGAGCGGCTCTGCCGGAATGAGGGCAAAATCCTCGAACGTGGCTGCGGCGACCAGGGAAGTGAGCACGGGCATGGCGGCCCTTTCGGCCGTCGCGGAACAATCCAGCGCCAACATCAGCATCGTCGCGACCGCCACCGAGGAAATGACCTCCACGGTGGCCGAGATCTCGGATCACGCCAAAAAAGCGAGTCTGGCGACGCTCGAAGCGGTCAAAAGCGTGAACCTCGCCTCGGAGCAGGTGAACGAACTCGGGGTGACGGCCCGCGAGATCTCGAACGTGNNACCATCGAGGCTGCACGCGCCGGAGAAGCCGGAAAAGGCTTTTCCGTGGTCGCGAGCGAAGTGAAGGAGCTCGCCAAACAAACCAACGCCGCTACCGAGAGCATCCGTCAGAAGATCGAGGCCATACAGCGCTCCGCCGAGCAGACCGTGGCGGGGATCAACGGCATCAACACGGTGATCCACGGCATCAGCGACAGCATCAGCAGCACCGCCANNCCCGCGAGATCGCGAGCAACATCGGCCAAACCGCCGTCGGCATGCGCGAAATGACGAAGCAGATGGCCGAGAACACGGCGGTGATCCAGAGCGTCGCCGCGGACGTCGGCAGCTTGAACGACACCAGCGGAGAAATCAAGCAGGCCGGAGAGTTGGTGAGCAAGAACGCCTCGCAACTCGCCGACATGGGCCGGCTGCTCACGGGAATGGTGGATCGCTTCAAGGCCTAGCCGGGGTTCAGTCCGCGGCGGCATTCCACCCGCCCGGAAGACCTCCATTGTTTCCCGATCATGAAGCGAGAATGAATTCTCGCCTTCTCCCCTTCTCTTTTTCTGCCCAGCGGGTAGGATTCTCCTCGGGAGCAAGAGAAGGGGGGAAGAATGGATGTTCTGGGTGCCTACGCCGCTGGGTCCTTCGCGCTATGCATGATGCTGGCGGAGCCCACTTTCAAGCCGTCGGTCATTTCCCTGCCTTCCCCCAACTTCGATGAGCGCCCCCCCGGAACGCTCATCGAGGCGATCGTGATCCACGATACCAACGCCAAGGGGGTCCGCCAGGCCAGGACAATCGCCAACCACTTCCTCAATCCGGCCTCCAAGGTCAGCGCCCACTACATCATCGGAAAGGCGGGCGAAATCGTCCAGTGCGTCCCGGATGAAAAGAGGGCCTGGCATGCCGGGGTATCCCTTCTCGGGGAGCGCGAGCACGTCAACGATTTCTCGATCGGGATCGAACTGGTCAACGACGAGACGGGCAGTGACCCCTTCACGATGGCGCAGTACTCTTCGCTCTCGAAACTCGTTTCCTACCTGCTCCTCCTCTACCCCATCCCGAAAGGCAACGTCGTGGGCCATCGGGNNGTGACCCCGCCGATAACTTCGATTGGCTTTTTTTCTGGCAGAAGACCAGGGACCTGCTGCCAAGGTAAAAATAAACAATGCGATAAGATGATAAAATGACAAGAGTAATCAAGCGATTGAAATCTTCCTTTACGGAAAGAGAAAGATGGAGAAAAAAACCACGATGAGAGCAACGCGCGCCTGGGGGATCGCCGCCAGCCTGGCGATCCTCATGACCGGATGCACCCAGGAAAAGCCCGGCAAAACCTTTTCCCTGGCTGAAGGAAAAAAAGCGAAAGCCTTCGCGAAAGGCAACGAACTGGGCCTTATCCCCATCCTCGAGTACCACCGCTTCGGGAAAAAGGAGGAGCGCTGGACGCGAACCTTCGCCAATTTCGAAGGCGACCTCGAGTTCCTCTACCGCAACGGCTACGCCCTCTTGAGCATCAACGACTTCGCCAAGGGACACATCGACCTTCCCGCCGGGAAGAAACCGGTGGTGCTGACCTTCGACGACGGCTCGCCGGAGCAGTTCCGCTACCTCTCGAACCAGGGCAAGACGAAACGGGATTCCAAGGGCAAGCCCGAAATCAACCCCGACTGCGCGGTAGCCATCCTGGACCGCTTTGCCGCCAAGCATCCCGACTTCGGAAAGGCCGCCGCCTTCTACGTCCTGCCGACCGCCTTCGAGGACACCGCTTCTTCCACCGAAAAACTGCGCTACCTCTTCGAAACGGGCAGGCAGATCGGTAACCATACCTATAACCATGCCAACCTTTCCAAGCACAGCACGAGCGAGATCCAGAACGAACTGTCCCGCGCCCAGACGGAAGTCCGCAAAAGCCTGCCGGGCTATTCCCTGGAAACGCTCGCCCTTCCCTACGGGCTCCTTCCCCACACTCCGCAAGGAATCCAGGCCGTCCTGAAGGGGGCCGACTACCTGAACCGGGTGGTCCTGATGGTGGGCGCCAACCCGACCTACTCCCCCTTCGATCGCCGCTTCGATTCCAGCAAGGTCGCCCGAATTCAGGCCATCGACGAAGAATGGAAGCGCTGGTTCAACCGCTCTCCCCATTCGACCTCCCCGGTCAAGGAGAATTTCCGGCCCTTCCTCTCCGACGGCGACCCCGCTTTGATTTCCTTCCCGCAGTCCCTGCGCAAGGAAATCGCGCCGCGCTACCTTTCCCGTAGCCGAACCAACGAGGAAATCGAGAATAAAAACAACGAAGTTCAAAAGAAGCTGGCCGGCGAAAACGCAGAAGTCTCCCTTTCGGCTAGCCCTTCGTCGACCCCGTCCGTCACCCCAAAAATCACCGTCCACCCCGGCTACAACTTGCCCCTGCCCAAGGGCGGCTGGTATGAAAAAGACAAGATCTTCCACTTGGTTCAGGCGGGAGAGGTGCTCGAGTCCATCTCCAACCGCTACCTGAAATTTTCCGACGACTACGTCGAGGAGGACCTGAGAGCGGCCATCAAGGGCCGCAACAACCTCAAGAAGTCCCTCTCGATCGGGCAGAAAATCGAGATCCCTCACGTGCGGGCCCTCCCCCCCGCTCCCAAGATCATCGCCAAGCCGAAGAGCTTCGAAGCACGGGGCCTCTACATGACGGCCACTTCGGCCGGTTGCAAGCGGATGTTCCGCCTGGTGGGGGAGATGAAGAAGAACGGCGTCAACACCGTCATCTTCGATGCCAAGGACATGTCCGGCCTGATCTCCTACGACTCCAAGGTTCCCCTCGCCCGCAAAATCGGGGCGGTATCCCCCTACCTCATCCGGGACCTGCCCAAGATGATCGAGCATCTCCACCGGCAAGGCATCCATGTGGTGGCCCGCGTGACCCTCTTCTACGACCGTCAACTCGCCACCCAGCGCCCCGACCTGGCGGTGCGCTCGAAGGCCACCGGCCGCTCCTGGATCGAGCAGGGTAATGGTCCCACCTGGGTCGATCCTTCCCTCGCGGAGGTGCAAAACTACAACCTGGACTTGGCCAAGGAGTTGATCCGCAACGGGGTGGACGAGATCCAGTTCGACTACATCCGCTTCCCCGCCATGGGCAACACCCGCGACGCCCGCTATCGCTTCGACGCCAAGACGCCCAAGCACGTCATCATCACCGATTTCCTGAAGCGGGCCTACTCGGAGCTCAAACCGCTGGGAGCCCTGCTTTCGGTGGACGTCTACGGCGTCGTCGCCTGGGACCAGGGCATCGACGTGGTGATCACCGGCCAGAAAATCGAAGAGATGTGCCTCTACACCGACGTGATCTGCCCCATGCTCTACTCCTCGCACTTCTACGGCAATTTCGACAACAAGCGCTATCCTCCCGACGAGCCCTACTACTTCGTGAGTCAGGGCGTCCAAAAGTTCCAGAAGAGGACCAAAGGCAGCGGCGTGGCCATCCGCCCCTGGCTTCAGGCCTTCTCTTACCGAGTCAGCCGCTTCAACACCGGCTACGTCAGGAGCCAGTTGCAGGCGGCGGACGACACCAAGTCGATCGGCTGGTCGATGTGGGACGCCCAAAACCAGTACAAAGTGGCCGCCCAGACCCTGGCAGGCTGGAAGTTGACCGGAAAATAAAAAAAGAAGAAAAGGGGCGTCTCAAATCGATGAGACGCCCCTTTTCTTGGGTTAGAGCAATTATCCGACGGGCGTCATTCCCGCGCAGGCGGGAATCCAGGGGGAAACCCGGAGGGGAGGGGACGAATGAAATCGCTGATCGCTCTGGGTCACCGAAGTCGATGAGTTACAATCACCCGGAGGATTTCTTCGAAAAGCCTTTCCGACTGCACCGGCTTCGCGACGTAGCCATCCATTCCGGCATCCAGGCAGATCTCCCGATCCCCC
>DOBT01000008.1:0-161 GCA_003503675.1 Cyanobacteria bacterium UBA8530
AGTTCGGCGGAAGACAAAGAGCTGAGTTGACTGGACGAGGTCGGCGCCGGGACGCTACTGCTTTGGCTGCCACCGCCCGGCATCTTCAGGTTCATGCCGGCTGTGATGAGATCGGGGTTGGAAATCTGGTCCCGGTTGAGGTCGAAGATCTCGTGCCAGCT
>DOBT01000008.1:248-8591 GCA_003503675.1 Cyanobacteria bacterium UBA8530
AGAGGATGGTCTGCATTTCCTTGATATCGGCCGGCGCTTCCATCCCTGGTCCCAGGCTTCCGTTCGTCTTATAGGCCTGGGTTTCAGCCAGGAAGGCATCGACGTTCTCTTTGGAGGGAAAAAGGTTGTACTGCTTGATGATCGCCTCGTTCCCACGCAAGAGGGTTTGATCGAGAGGGGGGCGTGACGCAGTGATCGGCGGTGTTAATACCGGCGGTGTTATTACCGGCTGTGGAGTTACTGGCTTTTCTATTACCAGCTTCTGCTGGAGCAGTTTCAGGGTGGCGGAATCGGCGTATTCGTTCACGGCGACCTTGCCGTCCGCCATGACGTAGTTTTGATGGATGCCGTTGCGGCTCTTGAAGTCCAGGACGGCGCTGGTGGTGGCTTGATCGAAGTTGCCGTTCACCAGGATGTTGTAGCCCAACTGTTTTAGGGAATCCTGCAGCGACTTGACGGAATCGGTCGGTGCCCCGGGGCCGATCGCCCCTTGCTTTTCGTAGCTCTGGACCTCGTCGAGGAAGGCCTGGACGTTTTCGTTGCTCGGAAGGAGGCAGTAGGCCTGGGCGATCGCCGCATTTTCCTGATCGAGCGGTTTCGGCTCAGCGAGCCGGTTGCCGATGAAGTTCCGGACCAGCTGGAAAGTTCTCTTGAAAAAACCGGCGATCCCGTCCCAGATGTCCCCCAAAGTCAATGCGGCGATCCCGGTTCTTTGGGGCTTGGCTGATGAGGTCAAGGGAAGAGATGTCGACGAGGAGGGACTCTCCCCGTCGGGCGGCAAGGCCACAGGAGCAGTGCGCTGGCGTGTGATTACGGGCGCCCCCCTTTGTCCGATTTCCAAAGACATAGGGCAACCTCCTTCATTGTCGCTCGGGTTCCAAAGGGAGTTATGGCGGGATTCATCTCGATCTTGCCCGGGAGAGATTAACGCCCGTTTAAAGTTAAAGTGCCGAAGAGAGTTTTGGTTGAAGTTCGATCGATCGTTGGTTACAATCGAGCAGCGATTCGCGGAGAGGATGGTTTCGATGAGGCTTTTTCCTTTTGTCCTTTTTGCCACGGTTTCTCTCTTCTCCGGGCCGGCGGAGGCTTCCACCTTCTGGAAAGTCGCCCAAGGGACCATCGTGACCTCGGACGGGAAACGGTTCGAGAGTCAAAAAGCGATCGATTGGAGCCCAAATATTTCACCCCGGGGCCTTGCCTGGCTCGAGGTGCGCTTCCCTCAGAACCTTCGATTGAAAGGCTTTCGCTTGGTAGACGGCGTTCTGGGGAAGGGGCTTTCCTACCGAATCGAAACCTCCCCGGATGGCCAACATTTCTTCTTGCGCCAATCGGGAAAATGGCCGCAATCCCGAAACCTCACTGGACTGGCTTTCGATTCGGCTGACAAAACTGCCTTCGTCCGTTCTCTGCGGATCACCCTCATTTCTTCCTTGCCAAGCAGAACTTCTTCCTTTTCCCTCAGGGACCTCGCTGTTTTTGTCGAGGATTGATGGAGCGCTATCTCCCCCTCATTTTTAGCGTCGCTTTCACGGTGTTGGGACAGATCGCCTTCAAGCTGCAGATGCTTCAGGCGGGTCCCCTTCCGCCGGGATTCCTCGCGCAGGCGAGATTCTTGCTCATCCAGGCATTCGGTCCCTGGGGCTTTTCCGGGTTGATAGCGGGTAGTTTCGCGGTTCTCTTCTGGATGGCGGCCCTGACCCGTTTCGAGCTGAGCGTCGCCTATCCCTTCTCGGCGCTTTCTTTCGTCCTGATGGTCTTTCTCAGCCACTGGTGCTTTCAGGAATCCCTTACCCCCCTGAAACTCTTCGGGGTCTTGTTGATCGTCGGGGGAATGGCTCTCGTCGGTAAGGGCTGAAAAATACTCCCGGGAGGCACTGCTTTTTTTTTCTCAAATCCGCTAAAAAAGGGGAATGAGAAAAGAAGGAAGTGAGTCGAGAGAAGCGGAAGCCCTGCTCTACACCGTGAATCAGCTTGCCCAAGAGCTTCACCCGGGGGGCAAGCTTAGGGCTTTGCCGTCCCTGGATAGTTCCCTCACCAAAGATCTCGGCCTGGACAGCCTGAGCCGGGTAGAACTGCTCTCGAGGATCGAAAGGGAATTCGGGCTCCATCTTCCCGATCGGGTTCTGGTCGAAGCCGAGACCCCGGGGGACCTGCTAGAAGCGATGCGCCGGACGGGTGACATTTCAGTTCCTGCCAAGCCTCCCGCCTTGCCCCCCCTTGTAGCAGCGGCCATTCCCGAGGAATCTAAAACCTTGCTCGAGGTGCTGGACTGGCATGTCGAGACCCATCCGGAACGTCCTCACATCCGCCTCCTCGAGGAGCAGGGCCTCGTCGAGATCACCTATCGCCAGCTTTTCGAAGGCGCCCTGGCCGTTTCGAACGGTTTGCGAGCGCGCGGGATTCAAGTCGGGCAGACCGTCGGGTTGATGCTTCCGACCGAAAAAAACTTCTTTTACGCCTTCATGGGGGTCATGATGGCGGGCGGGATCCCGGTCCCGCTTTACCCCCCCTTTCGGAAGGTTGATTTGCAGGACCAAGTTCTCCGTCAAGCCGGGATCCTGAACAACTGTCTCGCTTCTTTCCTGATCACCACCTCAGAAGCAAAAAAAATTTTTTCCCTCCTGCGGCCTCTGGTCGAAACCCTCGACCAGGCTTTTACGGTCGCTGAATTGACCGGTCCCCCATCCGGAAGACTTGTCGTGCAGGCCGAGGACACCGCTTTCCTGCAATACACTTCCGGCAGCACCGGGCAGCCCAAGGGGGTCGTGCTCAGCCATTTGAACCTCCTGGCCAACATCCGGGCCCTCGGTCAAGCTGCCGAGGTGAGTTCGACGGATGTCTTCGTCAGTTGGATGCCTCTCTACCATGACTTGGGGCTCGTCGGTGCCTGGCTCGCCAGTTTGTATTTCGGGATGCTGGCCGTCATTTTTTCGCCCCTCACCTTTCTGGGCCGCCCCGAGCGCTGGCTTTGGGCCATCAGCGAGCACAAGGGAACCATCTCCGCCGCCCCGAACTTCGCCTACGAACTCTGCGCGAGACGCCTCCGGGACGAAGAGTTGGAGGGCCTGAATCTTTCTTCTTTGCGCCTGGCGGTTTGTGGAGCCGAACTCATCAGACCCGCCACCACGGAGCGCTTCACCGAGCGTTTCGGGCCTTACGGATTCAAGCCGGAAGCCTTCACCCCGGCCTACGGACTGGCGGAGGCGACCGTGGGCCTCACCCTGACCCCGCCCCGTCGCGGCCCCCGGATCGATCGAATCGAGCGCGCGCCCTTCCAGAATGACAATCGAGCCGTGCCCGCCGCCCCGGATGACCCCAATTCCGTGCGCATCGTTTCTTGCGGAAAACCCTTGCCCGGATTCCGTATCCGGATCACCGATCCGAAGGGAAGGGACCTCCCCGAACGCACTGTGGGACGCCTGGAATTCTCGGGCCCCTCGAGCACCTGCGGCTATTACCGCAATCCCGAGGCCACCCGCGGCCTTTTCGACGAAGGTTGGCTCGATTCCGGCGACCTGGCCTACCTGGCCGAGGGCGAGGTCTACCTCACCGGACGAACCAAAGACCTGATCATCCGCGGCGGACAGCATTTCTTTCCGGACGAACTGGAGGAACGGATCGGGGATTTGCCGGAAATCACTCCGGGTGGAGTGGTGGTCTTCGGAGTGGACGATCCCGTCAGCGGGACCGAGCGCATCGTGGTCTTCGCGGAAACGACGGAGCGCGATCGCCTGAAACTCGAAAAACTCAGGAAGAACATCGGTGAAAAGAGCCTCGAAGTGCTCGGGAATCCGGCGAAAATCCTTTTTGGCCCCCCCCAATCCCTCCCCAAGACCGCGAGCGGAAAAATTCGCCGTTCCACCAGCCGAGCCCTTTACCTCGAGGGAAAACTGGGAACTCTAAAACCGGCCTGGCGGCAACTCGGCCAGCTTCTCTTCGAGAGCATCGCTCCCCGAATCCGTCGCGTCCTGCGCAGGGTGGGAGAGGTGTTATATGCGGGCTATGCCTGGTTTTGCTTCGGTCTCACCGCTCCCCTGGTCTGGTTGTTTATCACCCTTTTGCCGTCCGTCGATCGACGAAGAAGGCTGCTGAGGGCGAGCGCAGGCTTAATAATTCGGGTATTGGGCCTTTCGCCGGAGGTGCAGGGCCTCGAAAAATTGAAGTCCTGTCCCTGCGTGCTGGTAGCGAACCACCAGAGCTTTTTTGACAGCTTGCTCCTTGCCGCCCTCTTGCCGCCCGACACGCTGTACACGCCGGGCCGGGAATTCAATCGTTTCTGGCTTTCGAAGGTCTTTCTCGAGCGGATCGGGGTCCAATTCGTCGAACGCCTGGATCCGAGAGGTGGGGCGAAGGACATCGAGCGGCTTTCCGGGGAGATCGAAAGGGGAAGAACGGTCATGGTCTTCCCCGAAGGCGCGATTTATCCGGAACCCGGCCTGAGACCCTTTCGGATGGGCGCCTTCCTCGCGGCGGCCAGAGCCGGAGTTCCGGTCCTGCCGATGGGCATCAGAGGAAGTCGCGCTGTCTTGCCTCCGAAGTCATGGTTTCCCCACCGGGGAAAGGTGAACGTGATTGTCGGGGACCCCCTCATGCCCGAGGGCTCTAATTGGTCTGCGGCCGTCCGGTTGCATGGGCAGGCCTTTGAAGCCGTGAAGCGCCTTTGCCGAGAACGCCCCATTCAGTCCTGAGCGGCCCGAAACAAAATGCTTCGGCGGGGAAGTCGAAATCAATTTTTGGGCGTGATCGACCTTTCAAGCGGTAATCTCTTTGTTTTCCAGGGCCCTGTAAATGGCTTTTAGTGCCTCGTCGGCTCTTTGGCGAACCAGGGGATTGGCTTCTTTCTCGAGAAGGTTCAGTAGGGCCATCTCGGCGCTTCGAGTCGCGAGCCTTCCCAGCGCAAAGGCGCCGAGACAGCGGATCTTCACTTCTTGGTCGAGGGTCGCTTCGATGATTCTTTCCAGGTCCGTCTCCCTGCGCTCCAGCGCCATCTGGACCATCTCGCGCATCCTTTCCGCCTTTTTTCCTCCGAGTGGAGGGCAAGAAGGCCGGCCGGCCAGTGCCAGTCGGATATCGTCGTAGCCGGTGGATTCGGGCAGGATGACCTTGAGGATCGCCGCTCCCGCTTCGCGACCGATCTCGGCGACGGCTTCCATGATTGCCGAGACTTTCTCGGGGGAAAGCACTTGGTCGAGCGGGATCTCGCCTTCTTCGAGCAGGGAAACGAGATGCGACTTGATCGTCGATTCCGTCAGTCCTCTTTTTTTTGCGATCTCTTCGGGAGAGTTCCCTTCATTGAAGAGGGCGCGGGTCACCTGGACGGTGTTTCCCTTCGTTTCCTTCTTTTTGGGTGGGGAGAGCGGCAGNNTCACCAGGTCGAGCAGGCGATCGCCGAATTGTTCGATCTTCACCTCGCCCAAGCCTTTGATGGAAAGCAGTTCTTCCTGGCAATCCGGCAAGCGGCGGGCGATTTCCAGAAGAGTCTTGTCGTGCAGGATCACGTAGGGAGGCACGCCGCGTTCCTGGGCGATCCTTTTCCTGAGTTCCCTCAATTCCAGGAAGACCTTTTCGGTTTTCAAGGAATCTCCCTCGTTCTCGTCGTTATTTTTGCTTTTATTTTTTTTGCCTTGGGGCAGGCCCAGCAAAATTTTTCCTTGCCCCATCATGAAGAGCTTTCCTTTTTCCGAGAGGAACAAAACATTGAACTCCCCCCAGCGCTCCATGAATTCCTGTTCGATGATTTGTTCGACCCATTGCCGGATATCGGTCGACGCGAATTCCTTCAGCGAGCCGTGGGTCGTCAGTTCCTCTTGGTGATTGGCCAGGATCTTGGCGCTGCGGGAACCTTTCAGCACTTCGACGAGGTGGCTGGCGCCATAGCGCTCTTTCAAGGCGAGTACGCCGTTCAGGATCGAGCGGGCGATCTCTTCGGAGCGGGGATGCACGGCTTGTTCGTCGAGGCAAAAATCGCAGGCCCCGCAATTCTCTTTTTCCAGGGTTTGACCGAAGTATTCGAGCAGGAAGCGGTGGCGGCAGCCCCGGTGTTGGCAATAGCGAGCCATTTCAGCGATCCGACTCAGGGCGGACCTTTCCTGTTCGTTTTGGGGCTCGCCCTGGATCCGGCGCCACTGCATGGAGTCCGCGCCGCTGTAAAGCAAGAAGCACTCGGCGGGCAGCCCGTCACGTCCGGCCCGGCCCGCTTCCTGCTGGTAGTTCTCCAGGGCCTTGGGCATCCCGGCATGGACCACGAAACGGACGTTCGAACGATCGATTCCCATGCCGAAAGCGACGGTCGCGACGACGATGTCCACTTCTTCCTTGATGAAGGCTTCTTGATTCTTTTTTCTATCCTCGTCGGACAAGCCGGCGTGGTAGGGCAAGACGCCGTAACCCAAACGCTTCAGCTTTTCGCAGAGGGAATCGACATCGGCCTTGCGGATGCAGTAGACGATGCCGGCTTCTCCTCGATGCCTGTCGAGGACCTCCCGGACTTGAGCGAGCATGTCCTTCCGGTAGGCGGTGCGGTAGGTCAGGTTGGGGCGATCGAAGTGACCGATGAGGGTGAGGCCTTCCCTGAAGTTCAGGGAGCGGACGATATCGAGCTGTACCTCTTCCGTCGCGGTCGCGGTGAAGGCGTGGATCGAGAGGGAGGGGAATTTCTCGCGTATCTTCCCGAGCACCCGGTAGGCGGGACGGAACTCATGCCCCCACTGGCTGATGCAGTGCGCCTCGTCGATGGCGAAGAAACTGGGTTTCCCGGCTTCCAGGAGATCGAAGAGGCCTTCGTTGGTTTCCCCTTCCCTGGTCAACAAGCTTTCGGGAGCCAAATACAGAATCTTGATCTCGCCCCGGAGGATCGCTTTTCTCAGTTCTTTTTTTTCTTCGTAGGACAGCATGCTGTTGAGGGCGGCGGCGGAAATTCCGTTCGCCCTCAGGGCGTCCACCTGGTCCTTGATGAGGGAAAGCAGGGGGGATACCACGATGGCCATTCCTTCGAGCAGGAGGGCGGGCAACTGGTAGCACAATGACTTGCCGCCGCCGGTCGGAAGAACCACGAGGCAGTCCCGATGCTTCAAGACGGCTTCCACGGCTTCCTTCTGGTTAGGGAGGAGGCTCTCATAGCCCCAATGCTTCTTTAAGATTTCATAACCTGTTTTCATGGCTTCGTAATCATATCACAAACCCTCTCTTCCTTGCCAGTCGCCAAGAAAGCTCTGCTTCTCCTTTTGATTTTCGCGTCGGGGGAGCTATCTTGGGGGGGCGATGAGGGAAAAGGAGGAAACCGATGTCTGAATTGCCCGAAATCGACCAGCGCCGAGAGCGGATGCGCAAGTGCTGTGTCGCCGGCAAGATCTCCGAGGTCGAGGTTCTTCATGAAAATCCCTTGCAGGGGACCGACAGGGAAGAGCTTCAGCGCCAGTTGGCGAACACTCACATCGTCGATGTCCAGAGGAAAGGAAGGAACATCCTCTTCTTTACCGATCGGGGGAGTACCTTGTTGTTGACCCAGAACGAGGACGCCGAGGTTGCTTGCCAGCAGGCCCCCGTTACCGAGCACCCTTCGCACACCGAGATCGTCATTCACTTCGATGACGGGCACACCCTCGACTTTGTTTTTCCCTCCCTCAAGGACAAGTTCTATTTCTTCAAGACCGATGACATTCGAATGATGGAGCCCTTGCAGCGGCTGGGGCCCGAACCGAGTGAGATTTCCTTCCGCGACTTCCACAAACGATTGGAGACCCATTCGGAGCTGACGGTTCACGGGGCGCTGACCAACGGCGAATACGTCTCGGGGATCGGGCCGGCCTACGCCGATGAAATCTGCTTCCAGGCCGGTATCCGTCCGGACCGCAGGCTTTCCTCTCTTTTGCGCGCCGATTGGGAGCGGATATACGACAAGATGCAAAGCGTTATCGCGGAGGCGGAGAGAGTGAAGGGGAACCCGGAATCGCTCGAGCGCAAGGCTTTCCTCACCCCGCGCCGGGGAACGGATCGGGGCTGCCCGAAGTGTGAAGGCCCGCTTTCGGTCCTCCACTTCGGGCCGGAGCGCAGTTACTTCTGTCCGCACTGCCAGGACGGCCACCAGGCGGAAAGGAAGAGGATGAAGTTCTGGTAGACGCCCCCTTTTCGTCCTGCCCGTCCTCCCTTTTCGGGCTTCTCGACTGAGAAAGATCTCCGAAAGGGGTTGACGGGCGTTTGTTAAAGCGATATTATGGTTTTCTTGTCGCCGGAGAGACCGCCAAGCCAGGTGAGAACAGGGTCTTGACAGAAGGTTAAAGCGGAGATAAGATTGAAAGTCCGCGGTGCCGAGAGGCGCTGAGGAAAAAGGACCTTGACAACTAG
>DOBT01000083.1 GCA_003503675.1 Cyanobacteria bacterium UBA8530
TCGATCGAAACCAGCCCCGCCGTTCCCCCGTACTCGTCGATCACGACGGCGAGGTGGGTCTTGGCGCGGCGCATTTCCTTCAAGAGTTCGTCGATGCGCTTGCTCTCGGGGACGTAGAAGGCCGGGTGGATGAGTTCGGTGGGGATCCGGTAGGGGCGCTCCCCGGTGCGGAGGAACTCGAGCAGGTCCTTGACGTAGAGCACCCCGATGATGTTGTCGGAACTGTTTTGGTAGACGGGGATGCGAGAATGGCCCTGGGAGATGGCCGTATCGATGACCTCCGCGAAGGAAGCATCGACCGATAAGGCCGTGATGTCCATGCGGGGAACCATGATCTCGCGGGCGGTGGTGTCCCCCAGTTCGATCACGGAATGGATCATGTCGGTTTCTTCCTGCTCGAAAACCCCTTCTTTTTGCCCGGCGTCCACCAGCATGCGGATCTCGTCCTCGGTGACGTAGGGGGTGATGGCCGGCTGATTGGCCCGGAAGCGCCTGTTCCCGAGACGCACGAAGAGATTGGTGATGGTGGTGAACATGGTCACCAGCGGAGTGGCCAGCCACACGATCCCTTCCAGCAAAGGCGCGACCATGAGGGCGTAGTTTTCCGCGTTTTGGGCGGCGAAGGTCTTGGGGGTGATTTCCCCGAAAAGGACGATCAGCACCGTCATGGAGAGGGAAGCGGCCAGCAGGCCCCATTCCGAAGATTGGCCCTGTCCCTTGAGGAACTCGGTGGCCATGACGGTGAAGAGCGAGGTGGCGATGATGATGAGGAAGTTCTCCAGCATGAGGATGGTGCCGAAGAAGCGGTCATGCTGAAGCAGTAGCCGCTGTACCGCCTTGGCTTTGGGGTTTTCCTTTTCGGCCAGGTTGCGGATGCGGATCTTGGAAACGGAAATGATCGCGGCTTCCGAACTGGAAAAGAAGGCGACCCCGAAGAGGCAGAGCAATAAGAGAAAAAGTCCCGTTACACCGCTTATGGGACCTAATGGTACCGTCGCTTCCATTTGTTCTTATTTTTTCTCCTTGTTCGAAATTATACCATATCGGATGCGGGCTCCCAGCCCGGGCAGGCCATCCAAACTCAACGGAAGAGCTTGAGCAAGGGGGGCAAGAGAATCAGGCAACCCACCGCAAAGGCGTTGAGCGCGGTGAGAAGGACCGCCGCCGCGGCGGTGTCCTTGGCGGCTTTGGCCAGGGGATGCCTTCGGTGGGTGGCCAGGTCCACGGCATTCTCGATGGCGGTGTTGAACATCTCGGCGGCGATCACCCCGGCCGTCGCGGTGGACACGACCGCCATCTCGAAAAGGCCGATTTTGAGAAAGAGGGCCAGCAGGAAGGCGCCGAGACCCACGGAGAAATGAACCCGCATGTTCCGCTGGGTCCTGAGCGCGAAGAGGACTCCGTCCAGGGCGTAGCGAAAGCTTGCGAAAAGGTTGTGGGCTTTGTAGCGCAAAAAGTTCTCTCCGAAAGATCGAGTTTTCTCCGAAAGCTTAGCGTTGGTCCGAAAGGTAGAGGTCTTCCAGGATTTCGCGCTGGCGGCGGTACATTTCCTCGTCCTCGCTCCCTTCGTGGTCGTAGCCGAGGAGGTGGAGCAGGCCATGGATGAGGAGGAAGGTGATCTCCCTTTCCAGGGAATTCCCTATTTCTTTGGCCTGACGGATGGCCGTCTCGATGGAAACCACGATGTCCCCCAGGGGATGGGGCATCTCCGGGCTGGTCGGAAAGGCTTCCCCTTCCTCTTGAGGAAAGGAAAGGACGTCGGTGGCGGAATCGATGGAACGGTATTGCCGGTTGAGCTCCTGGATCTCCTCGTCGTCGACGAAAAGGACCGAGACCTCGGAGGCCGGATCGATTCCCAGCATGTCGGCCAGTTTCGAGAGGCGGGTACTCCAGAAGTCTTCGTCGATGTTTTCTTTATTTTGCCGATTCTCTAGGTAAGTTTCCAATTTTCTTTTTCTCCTGTTGTTTCAGTTCCCCGAGGAGCTGGTCGGGATATTCGATGCGGGTATGGAAGAGGCCCTGCACGATGCGGTTGAAGGTGGTGATGATGGATTCTATCTCGTGGAGGGTCAGGGGAGAGTCGGAGAGCTCGCCGTCGGAGAGGCGGGCATGGACGATTTTGCGGACCATGGCCTCGATCTGTTCGGGAGTGGGGCGGTTGAGGGAGCGAACGCTGGCTTCCACCGCGTCGGCCAGCATGACGATCGCCGTTTCCTTGCTCTGGGGGCGTGGTCCCGGGTAGCGGAAGTGCTCTTCCTGGACCTGCTTGGGGTTCTCGCTCTGGATGGCCTGGTGGTAGAAATAGGAAACGAGGCTTTTGCCGTGATGCTGAGCGATGAAGTCCTGGACGGCCTTGGGCATCCGGTATTCCTTGGCGAGTTCGAGGCCTTCCCGGACATGAGAGGTGATCACGAGGGTGGAGAGGCGCGGGTTGATGCGCTCGTGCTGGTTGTCCATTCCGAGCTGGTTCTCGATGAAGAAGTAAGGGCGCTTGATCTTGCCGATGTCGTGGTAGTAAGCCCCCACCCGGACGAGCAGGGGATCGGCCCCCACGGCCTCGGCCGCGGCTTCGCCCAGGTTGCCCACCAGGATGCAGTGGTGGTAGGTCCCGGGGGCCTTGAGNNGAAGATGCCCTCGACGTAGGGCAGGACCCCGATGGCGATGACCGCCGAGACCACCCCGCTGATGGCCGCCCAAATGCCGTTGGATAGCCAAAACTGCCAACCGCCCCCCTCGATCCCCGCCAGTGCCGCTACCGCGAGGGCCTGGACGAAGGAAACGATCAGGCCGGCCCGACCCAGGTCGAAGCGCTGGCGCAGGNNGGGTCACCGAGAAGATGGCGGCCAAACTTCCGATGAGGGCCACGTTGAGGATTCCGGGGCTGACTCCGTAGGCGAAGCCCCCCAAAAGACCCGTCAGGGCCGTCGCGAAGATGGCGACCCTGGGGGAAAGGAAGATGGTCAAAAGCATCGCTTCCATGGCCAGGGGGATCAGGAAGGGAGAGGCGTTGAGCGACTTGAGGACCCAGTAGGTGACGAGGGTTCCGCATCCGACCACCGCGAGCAGGGTGAACTGGGAAGGACTGCGGGTGATGGGGACCTCGAAAAGGCGCAGATAGGAAACGAGCATGTAGTGGAAAAGCAGGACGGTGAAGCAAATCCCGAAGAAGGGCAGCCAGGACTGCGGAGTCCAGAGGCTGGTGGGATACCACTTCGGGTGGATCTGGAGCAGGCAGAGAACGGAGATCGCCCAGGAGAGGGCGAGCACGATTCCCTGGTGGGTGCTGGTTCGGGAGAAAAAAACCTTCAAACGGGCGGGGATCAGTCCCTCAGCGTATCGTCGGAGTTTTTCGATCTTCTCGGTCATTTTTTTCCTGGCTCTGGTAGGCGAGCACGATGCGCCGCACGAGGTCGTGCCGTACAACGTCGCGATCGCTGAAGTGGATGAAGGCGATGTCCGGGATGCCACCGAGCAGGGCCTCGATGTCCCTCAAACTGGATTGCTTGCCGCTGGGCAGGTCGACCTGGCTGGCGTCGCCGGTCACCACCACCCTGGAGCCTAAACCCAGGCGGGTGAGGAACATCT
>DOBT01000100.1 GCA_003503675.1 Cyanobacteria bacterium UBA8530
AAACCTTGCTGTCGATTCCGAGCGGCTGGCCGTTCCGGAAGACGTTCGAATTGATGAGAGAGAAGGAACGCCCCTTCAACTGGGCCAGAAGATTGACGGGACCGTCGTCCAAGTCGTGGTTGCCGATGGTTACGGCGTCGTAGCCGACCTTGTCGAAGGCCTTGTAGTCGGCTTCACCTTTGAAGAAGGTATAGCTCGGAGTACCCTGGAAGACGTCGCCGGCATCGAAAAGCAAAAGGTTTTCCTTGGCGCGGATCCCCTTGATGTAAGTGGAACGGCGGGCAATCCCCCCCATGTCCTTCGACCCCTTGGTGGCGAAGGGGATCAGGTGATTGTGGGTATCGTTGGTGTGCAGGATGACCAGGTGAGTCGGAACGGCCCATGCCGGGAAAGCGGAGAAAGCGATGACTGCCGCGGCGAGAATCCCTTTACGAAGCACAGTTGCTCCTTTCACTTGGCGAGTTATTCAAACGAGGGACTATCCTTCGATTCTACCATTCCGCCGACTGAATTTTTTTTCTTTTTTATTGTACGATAGGGTATTCGGGAATGGGCCGCAATCAGAAAGCAAGGACAACGCATGAAGAAGTTCCCCCTGCCCGCATCCATCCAGGAACTGTGGACCGTCTGGCGAGAGATCGAAGGCAACGCCATCCGCCCTTGTCTCATCAACCTTTTCGCTTCTTCCGAAGAATACGCCGAGCTGTTCGCGGCGGCCCTCCTTCAAGACTCGACCTATTCCGAGTTCTTGTTTCGGCCGGATCCGAAGATCTCCCCGGCTCCCGGCGCCGACCTCAACGTCTTCTTTCTCGGAAACGCCGGGATGGACGGCGAATTCAATTTTCCGGCGGCGGCCTCCCTTCCCAAGGAAAAATTCGTCGCCATCCTCTTCGGAATCCCCGAGCACCTGGCGGTGACCTGCCAGCGTGAAGCCATGCGCGCCTTCGCTCTCGAGGCCGAACAGGTATTGATCCTCGGCGCGCCCGGCGATACCCTCAACCTTTCCAAGCTCGCCAAGCGCATTTTCGCGCTCTTCCCCGACCTCACCATTCCCCTGGCCCGGCAGTTTCCCGTTTTTCGGGAAGAAGCCGCCTGGCAGGAAGTCGAAGCGACCGCCAAGCAAAACGNNGTTACCGCCAAGCAAAACGCCGTGGTCGGCCTCATGCCCATCCCCGGCGGGGACATGCCGGTGATGACCGCCAATCAGATGAAGATGATCCTGCGCATCGCCGCCATGTACGACCTTCCCATGACCAAGTCGCGCGTCAAGGAACTCGCCGCGGTGATAGGGGTCGGCTTCGGGTTCCGCACCACGGCCCGACAACTCGTCAAATTCATTCCCGGTCCGGGTTGGATCGTGGGAGGGTCGATCGGCTATACCGGCACCCTGGCCATGGGCAAGGCCGCGATCGAGTACTTCATCAGGGTTACGAAACAGGAAAAGGATACCGGAACGCAGGAAATGCTGTCGAAATGAAACACTTGAAGATACTGGCGCTCGAAACGAGCTGCGACGAGACCGCCGTCGCCATCGTGGAGGACGGTCGCAGGATTCACTGCAACCTGATCGCCTCCCAGTTCGACGTTCACGAGGCCTTCGGCGGGGTGGTTCCCGAACTCGCCTCGAGGCGTCACATCGAAGCCATCTCTCCGCTCATCGACCAGGCGATGAGGGAATCGAACTGCCGCTGGGAGGACATCGGGGCGATAGCCACCACCTACGGTCCCGGCTTACAGGGCGCCCTCCTGGTGGGCCTCATGGCCGCCAAAAGTCTCGCCTGGTCCAAGAATATTCCGCTGGTCGGGGTTCACCACCTGGCGGCCCACATCTGGGCCAACGTGCTCGCCCACCGCGACGTCATTCCCTTCCCCTTCCTCTGCCTCCTGGTCTCGGGCGGCCACACCGCCCTGGTGCGCGTGGACGGGGCTCAAAAATTCACCCTCCTGGGCGAGACCCTGGACGACGCCGCCGGCGAAGCCTACGNNCCCAAGGCCTTCCCCTTGCCGAGGGCCTGGCTGGGCGATTCCTACGATTTCTCCTTCTCGGGGTTGAAGACGGCCGTCCTGCGCCTGGTACAAAAACACGAGAACCAGGTTCTGCCGGTGGCGGACATCTGCGCCTCCTTCCAGGCGGCCGTCGTGGACGTCCTGGTCGGCAAGGCCATGAAGGCCGCCGAGGAAACCGGAGCGACCACCCTGGCCCTGGCCGGCGGAGTCGCGGCCAATCGCTCCTTGCGGGAAAGAATGAAGANNGCACCGACAACGCCGCGATGATCGGAGGCCTGGCCTACGACCTCTACCATGAAGGGGTGAGATCCTCGCTCGATTTGCGGGCCTATTCGAGATTGCCCCTTTAAAAAAGGAAGGCAAAAAAGCATCAAGGCGGTTCGATTCCCCGAAACGAACCGACCGAGCTCGATCGAAAAGAGGCCTTCCCCTTTTTAATCGCCTCCATCCCTTCATTGTGATCACTCCCCTTGCCGGAATTTCTTCCTTCCCCTAGGATCGAGGGAATCGATCATCAAAGAAAGGAAGAGATGCGACTCACCGAGTTCCCCGGCGCCGCTTACCTCGAGACCTCCGATCACCGCATCCTCTTCGGCACTTTCTCCGAGGTCCATCAGCACATCAAAAAAGCCGGGCTGGCCTTCCCCGACCTGGTGGTCTGCGGCGACAACCGAATACAGGCCGGAGTTCCCCAACTGGTCCCGGAGTTCCTTTTTTTCGGTTTCCTTTTCGTCGACGGTCACGTCGATTTCAAGGAACACCAAATCATAGAGCCCATCTCCTTCGCGGGAACCCCCGAGCAATGCGCTGCCGTCAAAAGGATCATGGAAGTGTCCTACCTGGGACTCACTCCCGAGCTCCGGGCAAAAGTGCCGCCCGAACGAAGGGAAATGCTTCGTCGAGAAGGCGAATACTTCGCCCTGAAAAACGATAAAAATCGGGTGATTCCCCTCGACGACTACCTGCGTTTCCTTTGCTGGGAAGAAGAAAAACTGAGGCTGGACGGTCTCTTGATCGAGAAGCTGGGAGCCAACCGCTTCCGGGTCCACGAAGGCGGCCGGGAAATCATCGTCGACCTCTCCTTCGAGGGAGAGCAGGACCCGGTCTGGCCCCTCCCCGAGGTCAACGAAGTCAAGACCGACCACCCCTTCTCCCTGCGGGTCCTGGGAGCGGCCGGTCCCTTTCAGACCGAGGCCCCCTCCAGCAGCTATCTCCTCACCCTCAACGGAGATTATTACCTGATCGACTGCGCCCCCTTCACCCATCGCCTTCTCGAACGTCTCGGCATCTCGACCGAACAAATCAAGGGCGTCGTCCTGACCCACGTCCACGACGACCATGCGGGCGGTCTCCCCGCCTTCCTCCAGCAAAACGAAAAGATCGAGTTGATCTCGACCCTGGAAATCCTTGCTTCCGCCAAGATCAAGCTGGCCGCCGTCCTCGGGGTAGAGGAAGAGGAGATCGAGCAAAGGCTTCTGGAGCGCGAAGTCGTGGTGGGACAGCCCCTGAAACTCGGAGGCGCCACCCTTCTCTTCCACTACGCCTGCCATTCCATCCCCACCATCGGGATCACCATCGCCTGCGAAGAGGAACAAATCACCATGACCGGCGATACGGCGGGACGCCGCACGCTCGAGGAGATGAGGCGAGAAGAAGTCATCACCCCCGAGCGCTTCGAAAGCCTGACCGGGCTCTCGAAGGCGAACAAGGTCCTGGTCGATTGCGGAGAAGCCCTCATCCACGGCTACCCCCAGGACTACCTCCAGGTCTCCGACACCCGCAACATCATCCTCGCCCACCGCGAGGACCTTCCCCCCGAGTACGAGGGGATCTTCACCCTGGCCCACTCCATGCAGCTCTTTCCCCTGAAGTTCGGGGATTCCACCGTCTTCGACACCGCCTTCATCGGAAAAACGCTTTCCTCCTGGGGCGTGAAGGACATCTGGCCTTGGTGCACCCTCTTCGCCGTCAACCGGAAAGTGCTGTCGCCGAAAATGGGCACCTTCGTCCTGGAAGAGGAAATGCCGGAGGAAGGCTTCGTTTTCTTGATCACCCATGGTTTCCTGGAAGTGACCGTCAACGGGGAAAAGACCGCCCGCCTCGAAGCCGGCGACTGCTTCGGCGAGCAAGCGATACTGGGCTGCCATGGCCGTATCAGGGTGACCGCGATTTCCCCCGTTCGTTTACTCGCCATTCCGGGCAAGAACTTCGAGGACCTGCTCGAAAGGGAAAAAGGGATCTACCAGAAACTGCGGCGGAAGTGGGAAAAAAACGAGCTGGTTTCCCGCATCAAGCGGTTCGCCAAATCCATCCCCAGCCCCGAGCTCACCCTCAAACCCGAGCGGATCTCGCTCTCGCCCGGTCTCTTCCTTTGCGGCGAACCCGCCTGTTACCTGGTATGCGAGGGGGTTCTCCTGCTCGAAAGAAAAGACGAGCGGATCGTCTTGAAGGAAAACCAGATCTTCGGGGACTTCGAAGGAATCCTCGCGGATTGCGGCGGCTTCGTGGTGGGGGATGGCCAGGTCAAGGCCCTCGAAAACACTTCCTTGTTGAAATTGTCCGCTCACGACCTCTTCCGCCTTCACGGAGAAAGCGAGAAGATCTCGAGGGCCCTGGAGGAAAGATGAAAGTAGCGGCGATTCAGCTCGATGTGAAAATCGGGCAAGGGGATTTCAACCTCGAGAGGGCCGAAGAAATGATCTGCCTGGCGGCGAAGGGCGGGGCGGAGATCATCGCCCTGCCCGAGCTCTGGCACTCGGGCTACGACCTGGAAAGAGCCGGTGCCCATGCCGCCCGGGAGGAAGCGATTTTGGACGAGCTTTCCTTGCTGGCGCAAAAACACCGGCTCTTCCTTTACGCCGGCTCTTTGCTCCGGCAGGAAAAGGGGGGAATCGCAAATTCCTCCTCCCTGATCGGTCCGGACGGCAAAATCGTCGCCCACTACGAAAAGCTGCACCTCTTCCGGCTGATGGATGAGGACAAATATTTGAGAGAAGGTCGTTCCCCCGTTCTGGCCGATTCGCCCTGGGGAAAGATCGGCATGGCGATTTGCTACGATCTCCGCTTTCCCGAACTTTTTCGCTTCTACGCGCAGTCCGGCGCCAAGATCGTCGTCATCCCCGCCGAATGGCCCGCTGCCCGCATCGAGCACTGGAAAATCCTGATTCGCGCGCGGGCAATCGAGAACCAGCTCTATATCTTGGCGGTCAACCGCTGTGGAAAGAGCGGAGAAACGCTTTTCGGAGGTTTTTCCGCTTTAATCGATCCCTGGGGAGAAACCGTCGCCGAATTGAAAGAAGAGGAAGGCCTCTATATTACCGAGCTAGAAATCAGTAGAATTGAAGAGGCGCGTTCAAAGATCCCCATCTTGAGTGATCGCCGCCGGGATCTCCGCCTTTTCGATTCTTTCTCTTAAGAAGGAGGGACTACCTTGCATCTGGCACCGATCGATTACGGGATCATCGCCACCTACTTCGCCTTCGTGCTCGGCATCGGCTTCGTCCTCAAGAGTTTCATGAAGACGAGTTCCGACTTTTTGATGGCCGGCAGGCGCATTCCCGCCTGGGTGACCGGCCTCGCTTTCATGGGAGCCAACCTGGGGGCCCTCGAGATCATCGGGATGACCGCCTCCAGCGCCCAATACGGCGCGAAGACCGTCAACTTCTACTGGACCGGCGCCATTCCGGCCATGCTCTTCGTCGCCCTCTTCATGATGCCCTTCTACTACAGCAGCAGGATCCGCTCCGTCCCGGAATACCTGAGGGTCCGCTTCAACGAGCCCACCAGGGCCTTCAACTCCTTCTCCTTCGCCATCTTCATGATCCTGGTGGCCGGGATCTCGATGTTCCTCATGGGCAAGATCTTCAACAGCATGTTCGGCTGGAACATCTGGGCGAGCATCATCTTGGCGGCCGCCATCACTTTGATCTACACCTTCCTGGGCGGGCTCACCTCCTCCATCTTCAACGAGGTCCTGCAATTCTTCCTGATCGTGCTCGGGCTCTTGCCCCTGGCGGTGATGGGAATCATGAAGGCGGGCGGCTGGCAACAACTGACCGATTTGGCCACCAAAGCAGCACAGCACGGGGCGCCTCAGGCCATGCAAGCGAGTTATGGTTCCTTCGCCCACGTCAATGCCGGGCTGAGCATGGCCTCATTGAACCCGATGGGCGTGGAATGGGGCGGAATGATCATGGGCCTGGGGATCGCCTTGTCTTTCGGCTACTGGTGCACCGATTTCACGGTCATCCAGAGGGCCTTCGCGGCCAAGGACCTCACCGCGGCCCAGCGCACCCCGCTGATCGCCGCCATCCCGAAGATGCTCTTCCCGATCCTGGTGGTGGTCCCCGGCTTCGCCGCCATCTCCATCCCCGAGGTCGCCACCAAGATGGGCACCAACTACAACGACGCCTTCGCCCTCATGATCCAGCAGTTCTATCCCGCCGGACTGCTCGGACTGGGAGTCACGGCACTGCTCGCTTCCTTCATGTCGGGCATGGCCGGTCAGATCACCGCCTTCAACACGGTCTGGACCTACGACATCTACCAGACCTACTTCAAGCAGAACGCGCCCGACAGCCACTACCTCAAGGTCGGCAAGATCGCCACGGTCGTCGCGGTGCTCATGAGCATCGGCACCGCCTTCCTGGCTTCTTCCTTCCAGAACGTCATGGACTACGTCCAGTTGCTCTTCACCTTCTTCCACGTTCCCCTCTTCGGAGTCCTGCTTTTGGGAATGTTCTGGAAGAAGACGACGCCCGTCGCGGCCCTCACCGGCCTGATCACCGGTACCGTCGGCGCCCTGATCTACTACCTCATGTACCGCTTCGGCATGGTGCACTACCCCACCGAGATGGCCTACAACTTCAACGCCGCCGCCGTCGAACTGGNNCTTCTTCACCAAACCCAGGGAAGAGGAAGAATTGGTGGGCCTGGTCTACTCCCTGACCCCCAAGCAGAACCATTCCCACCTGGCCTGGTACGCGCGGCCGGCGACGCTCGGATGGGCAGTTTTCGCCCTCTACCTCGTTTTGAACTTCATCTTCTGGTAAGGAGGCAGCCATGCAAGTCGATATCCGCATCCATCTGGGCTCGATGCTCACCCTGCTCGGTCTCATGCTCGGTGGCTACGGGCTCTTCTCCGATCCGGCCATTTACCGGATTTCCCTGGGAATCAACGTCAACCTCTACACGGGGGGCCTCATGCTCGTTTTGGGGCTGCTCTTCCTGGCGAGCGCCCTGATAGGCCGATCGATGAAAAAAAAGGAATCAAAAAACGGAAGCGACCAGGCGGCTAGCCTCGAGCACCGCTGATTCGAAGGATTTACCCCTGACGAGGTTCCGCGCGAAGCTCCCCATCCCGACACCGGCGATGGGGAGTTTCATTTGTTCGGCCAAACGGGCCGTTTGATCGTTGGCGCCTCCGGCGGGCTGGATGTGGGCGTCGATTCCCGAAGAAAGAATCTCTCTGGCCAGGGAAAGGGCGGGTAAGGTCGAATCTTCTCCTTTTTGGCCGCTGATGGGATTCCCGTCGGTTTGGATCAGGATGGGAAGCTCGAACCAGCTTCTGACCTCTCGAGCGACCCGGATCGCTTCCTCGGAATCGAGTTGCCGACCGTTTACCGAACAAGAAAAGTGACCGCCCCTTTTTACCCAGTCCTCGCAAACTTTTCTCCAGGAATCGACGGCTTCTTTTTTCCCGCTTCCCGTGTGCAGTTCGAGGCCCCTGGCACCGGCTTCCCAGCAACTATCCAGATCGACCCCCCATTCCTTCCGGAGCATCTCGATCGCCCCTTCCGGGCAAAGCCGGGCGCATTTCCCGCAACCGCAGCAGCGTTCGAAGCAGGTTTCCTCGCAGAGGCCGCAACGGGAGCACTTGTCGAGGTTCTTTTTGGCGATCAGGAGATGGGGATCGTCCTCCACCGCCACGCTCACCATGAGCAGGGGATTCCTGGCGGTTTTCCCTTTTCCCCGGAAGGCGGCCGCCACCGCTTCGGGATGGGCGGCCAGGTCGATGATCCCGGCTCCGGCCTCGGAGTAAACGCGGGAAAGAAACTCGATCTCGACGGGATCGAGCAGGGAGGCGCCGCAAATCAATTTGAAAAAGGGCTTCATGTCAGGCCACCACCCTCAATTTCCTTCCCGATTCGCCGGGCAGGGAAGCCAGAAAGTCCAGGACTTCCCTCGAAATCTTCTCACCGGGAACGAGGAGGGGGATGCCGGGAGGGCAGGGGGCGATCGCCTCCGCGCAGATTCTTCCCAGGCAAGAATCCGGGGCCAGGACTTCGCTCTCGGCAAAAAAGGCCTCCCGCGGCGACAAGACAAGATCGGGTAGCGGCGGCGGCCCGGAAAGGAATTTCTCTTCCTCGCCTTTCATTCCGCCGATCTCCTGCAGTCCCGCGAGGAGACGCTCGAAGTCACTGAACTCGTTTCCGATGGAGCACAGGGCCAGGACCGAGTTTCGACTCGCCAACTCGAGATCGAGGCCTCGCGCATGCAGGAGGTCGAGCACTTCCTCTCCGGAAATCTTCTCGAAATCGAGCACGAATTTGGTGGGGTCCTGGGCAAAGCAAAGCGGGAAGAAGTGGGGGACTATTCCAGGAATCCCTTCGAGCCTCTCTTTGGTCCGAGAAATCATTTCCAGCAGCTTTTCGATTTTCCCCTTTCCTTCCCTGGCCATTTGTTGGCGAGCTAGGTCCAGGGAGGCCATCAAAAGGTAGGAAGGGCTCGAGCTTTGCAGAAGGCGCAGGGCTTTCCGGAGACGCTCGGGCGGAATTCTGCCTTTTTTCAGATGAAGCATGGAGCTTTGGGTAAGGGCTCCGAGGGTCTTGTGGGTGGACTGGACCACCAGGTCGGCCCCGGCCTCGAGGGCCGAAAGGGGCAAGTCCGGATGAAAAGAGAAATGGGCGCCGTGGGCCTCGTCGACGAGCAGGATTTTTCCGGCTTTGTGGACCAGGGCGGCGATTTGGACGAGGTCGGAGACGCAGCCCCAGTAGGTCGGATGCAAAACCAGGACGGCGGCGGCGTCGGGGTGATTTCGAAGGGCTTCGGCGACGGTCTCGACCTCGAGGTTCTGGGCGGTTCCCAGGAGGGGGTCCCAAAGCGGTTTCAGAAAGACCGGGACGGCCCCGGAGAGGATGATTCCGGACAGGACGGAGTGATGGGCGTTGCGGGGCAAGAGGATTTTTCTGCCCGGGGGACAGGCCGCCAGGACCATGGCCTGATTGCCCACGGTCGAGCCGTTGACGAGAAAAAAAGAAAGATCGGCCCCGAAGGTCTCCGCAGCCAGGCTCTGCGCCTCAGCCAGCACTCCCGTGGGATGGTGAAGGTCGTCGAGCCCGGGCAATTCGGTGAAATCGACGTCCGCAAAGGGAAAACTTCCCATCCTTCCCTTGTGGCCCGGGGTGTGGAAGGAGACGGGGTCTTTCCCCCTGTGCTCCAGCAGCGCCTTCGCCAGGGGAGCGGTCATGCTTTCTTTCGCATCAGCCGACGATTTCGCCCTGGGAGATGCGGAAGGTNNCGCTTCTCGCCGAGCGGGTGCGAGAGGGAGTTGATTTTCACCACCGTTCCCGGAAAGGCCTCGCCCTTGATCACGATGCGCGGCGGCGCCATCTCCATGGGATTGGACTCGACCTCGATGATCTCGGCTTTCAACTGGTTGAAGCGCATTTGCTGCGTGATCTTCTGGCCCGTGAGTTTTTGGAGAGCCCCCTTGTCCTTCTTGATGATCAGCTCCTGACACTGCTTGTTGAGGGCGGTCATTTGTTCCTCGATCTCGGAGAGCTGTTTCTTCAAAGTCGCCAGGAGGACGTCCGGTTTCATCTGGATGATCTCGATGTGGGTCGCGGTCCCGGCCGAAGTGCCGGCCACCATGGTGACGAGCATCTCGCCGGCACGGCTCTTGCCGCCGATGAGTTCCTTGGCGATGTTGATCCGGCGTCCCGCCACGAGGTCGCAGTGAAGGGAGCTGTCCTGGATGAAGAGGTCGCGCTTGCAGGAGATCTTCGAATTGGTGTCGCAGAAGCGAACGACCACGTCCTGGCCGGCCTGGACAACGGACTGGGCCCGGACACCGCCCTTGATGGTGATGCGGCCGCCGGCCTCGATCTTCGCTCCTTCGACCATTCCGCCCACCTCGATGTCGCCGGTGGCCTTGACGGAGAAACCGTTGAGGATCGAGCCCTGGATCATCACGCTTCCGTTGAAGGAGATGTTGCCGACGGAGAAATCGACGTCCTTCTGAACGGTGTACAAGGGGTTGACGGAGATCTTGTTTTTCTCGATGAACGGCTGCCCCCCGACCTTGGCGATCACTTCGAGCTTGTCGTCGCTGAGAGAAACGTTCTTCCCCGCGACCAGATCGAAATTCTTGCCGGGAGCGGGCTGGATGGGCTTGCCGGTGACGGTGCGTCCGGCGGCGCCTTCGGTGCTGGGAGTCTTGCGGGCGAGAAGATCGCCGGGGTTGACGAAGGGGATGAAGAAGACCTCGCGGTAATCGACACGACCGCCTTCGACTTCGAGAGGCTTGATTTCCTTCGAGCTGCTGACGAAAAAATAATCGATCTTGGCGTCTTCGCCGTTCTGGGGCGCAAGGCCGGTGGCGACCAGAATGTCCTCGCGATCGGGAGCGCTCGCGGCGCGCTCGAGGGCGGTATCGTCGATTCCCTCCACGATTCCGTGGCTGGACATGGCATCCTTGATCCTCTCCGGGAGAACCGGAACCGGAGGAACGATGCGCACGAAGGCTTTCAACGCGGTCGCATCGAAGATGATCTTGACTTCTGGTTCTTTTTTCTCTTTTTCCACCGCTATCTCCTAAACGCGGGCGGCCTGACTCCTATCGAGCCGGCATATGCTATCTGATAGCATGGTTTCCATACCATAGGCAAGGGCGAGCCTCACTCCGGCCATTTTCCCGCCCGAGAGGATCCGGCATTCCCGGTGAAAGTCGCGATAAGCCTCCGAAAGCTCTCTCGCTCTGGCTTCCAAATGGGCGGACTCCTCCGAGCAGCGGATCAGGGCCAGCAGTAATCGACGTTCTTCCGGACAAAGCGTTCGATCGAGAACGCGGCTCGTTCGGAGGCCTTTTTCTTTCGCCATCCGCCTGAAGCAAAGGATTTGATCGCGGGCGTGGCGAAGAGCGAAACGGGGATTCTCGAGAGTTTCCGGTCCCACGTCCTCTTCCCAAAAAGGAGGACAAAGAGGACTTTCTTCGGGAAGTGCGGGCTCACTCCCGAGTTGTTCGAACAGGAATCGATCCCTGAGAAAAAAGTTGAGGTATCCCGGGGAGGCCGCTTCGACCCTCTCGAAGAGGTCCGAGGCGATCCTTTGCTGGATGAAGACGGCCACCTCGAGGGGGGAAAGATTCAAGGTTCGAGAGAGCTTGAAGGGAAGGGGGGTGAAAAGATCGCAAAGATCGCGAAAATCGCCTTCTTTGGAAAAAAAGATCTCGGCCGAGACGAAGGAAAGCTCGAATCGCCCCAACTCTTCGAGAGATTGCGCAATCCTCTCGGCGACCGCAAACCTCATCGGCTTCAACAAAAGCAGAAAACCCCTTCTTTTTCAACTCGGTATGAACAAGTGTAACAAACGGGATGGAGAGGCGTCAAGAAAGGCCAGAAGCATAGGCGAGGGAACAAGGATCTGGTAGCATGTTCTCCATGAGAATCGAGAAAGACTTCCTCGGGGAAATGAGCGTTCCGGACGAAGCCCTCTACGGCATCCACACCGTCCGGGCGCTCGAGAACTTCCCCCTGGGAATGAGAGCGCAACCAGAGCTGATCCGTGCCCTCGCCCAGGTAAAGAAGGCTGCGGCCCTGGCCAATAAAAAAACGAAGAAACTCGAAGGTCGCCTCGCCGAAGCGATCGCCGCAGCCTGCGACGAGGTCGTCGGGGGAATGCATCGAGCGCACTTCCCCCTTTCGCCCATCCAGGGCGGGGCCGGGACTTCCCTCAACATGAACCTGAACGAGGTTCTGGCCAACCGGGCCAGCGAGCTGCTGGGATGCGAGCGGGGCGGGGTCCACCCCCTCGATCACGTCAACCTCGGGCAATCCACCAACGACGTCTTTCCCACCGCCATCCGCATCGCCGTGGTCCAGCAACTGCTGCTCCTCGAAAAGAACATCCGCTCGCTCCAGGAAGCCTTCCAGGCGAAAGAAAAGCAGTTCGCGGGCATCTACAAGGTGGGGCGCACGCAATTGATGGACGCCGTCCCCCTCACCCTGGGCAATGCCTTCGGGGCCTTCGCCGAGGCCCTTTCCAGGGACCGCTGGCGGGTCTACACGGTAGAAGAAAGGCTGCGGCAAACCAATTTGGGCGGTACGGCCGTCGGGACGGGAATGAACACCGATCGCCGCTACGTCTTCGCCGTGACCGACGCCCTGCGGGAGGTCACGGGCATCAATTTCGCCCGCTCCGAGAACGCCATCGACCTGACCCAGAACGCCGACGTCTTCGCCGAGGTCTCGGGCTGCCTGAAGACCCTGGCCGTCTCCCTGACCAAGATCGCCAACGACCTGCGCCTCCTGGCCTCTGGCCCCGAAGCGGGCATCGGCGAGATCTTCTTGCCGGCCGTTCAGGTGGGCTCCAGCATCATGCCCGGCAAGATCAACCCCGTGGTCCCGGAGTTCCTCAACCAGATCGCCTTCAGGGTGATGGGCAACGATTTGGTGGTGACCCTGGCCGCCTCGGCTGGCCAGCTCGAACTGAACGCCATGCTGCCCGTGCTGGTGCACGCCCTGCTCGAATCGCTCACCCTCCTGAATGCCGGCATCCCGGTTTTTCGCGAAAAGGCGGTGGAAGGGATCACGGCCAACGAGCAGCGCTGTGCCGAGGGGCTCGAGAAAAGCTGGGTCTTGGCGGCGCAACTCGTTTCCAGGCTCGGCTACGACAGGGTCTCGAACATCGTCGAGGAAGCCCAGAGAACCAAGAGAAGCGTCAAGGAAATCGTCCTGGAGGGCCGGGAGATCACCGAAGAGGAATACGACAACCTGTTTGAACTAGAAAGGCTTTCGCGAGCGGAATGAACGAGACTCCAAGAAGCGAGCGTTTGCACATCGCCCTTTTCGGGCTGCGCAATGCCGGCAAGTCCTCCCTCATCAACGCCCTGGCCGGTCAGGAAAGATCGATCGTTTCCGAAGTCCCCGGCACCACCGCCGATCCCGTCTACCAGGCCATGGAGATCCTGCCCATCGGCCCGGTGGTCCTGATCGACACCGCCGGGATCGACGACGAGGGCGCGCTCGGCCTGGAAAGGGTGAAAAAGGCCGAAAGCGTCCTCGAAAAAACCGATCTGGCCCTGGTCGTCCTCGACGCCCAGAAGGGAATCACGACTTTCGACCAAGCCTGGATCGAGAAGCTGGAAAAAAGGAAGATACCGTTCCTGCTCGTTCTGAACAAAAACGACCTCGCTCCTTCCCTCGACTCGAACCTTTCCTTCATCAGGACCAGCGCCTTGAAGAACGAGGGGATCGGCGAGTTGAAATCGGCCATCATTCGCTTGGCGCCTCAAGATCGCCTGGAGGTCCAGATCATCGGCGACCTCCTCCATCCGGGGGAAACCGTCGTGCTGGTGGTTCCCATCGACAACTCGGCTCCCAAGGGAAGGCTGATCCTGCCCCAGGTCCAAACCATCCGGGAGATCCTCGACTCCGATTGCCTGGCTGTGGTCACCAAGGAAAGGGAACTACGGAGGGCGCTGGAAAATTTGAAGAGCCCGCCCAGGATGGTGGTGACGGATTCCCAGGCCTTCCTCAAGGTGGCCGCCGACACCCCCCCGGGCATTCCGCTCACTTCCTTCTCCATCCTCTTCGCTCGCTACAAGGGCGACCTGCTGACCATGGCCCAGGGCGCCAAGGCGATCGAAAAATTGAAGGCGGGGGATTCCGTGCTGATAGCCGAATCCTGCACCCACCACCAACAGGCCGACGACATCGGCTCGGTCAAGATCCCCCGCTGGCTCAGGCAATACGTCGGCGGCGACTTGAGGATCGAGCATTGCCGAGGCGGCGATTTTCCCGATGAGCTGGAAAAGTATCAACTGGTGATCCAGTGCGGCGGCTGCATGAGTAACCGCCAGGGGATGCTTTCCAGGATCATGAAGTCCAAGGCGGCCAAGGTGCCCATCACCAATTACGGGGTGGCGATCGCCTACCTCCAGGGCCTCTTTCCCCGCGCCCTGGAACCGTTCCCGTTCATCCACGCTTTTTTCGAAGAAGAGGAATGAAAATGGAAGCATTCAACGCTCGGGCCACCGCGGAATCCCTGATCGGCTGGTTAAAGGAAAAGATCGGCGAGGCGGGCGCTTNNATCGGGTGGAATCGATTCCACCGTGGTGGCCGGGCTCATGAAGCGGGCTTTCCCGAAGAATTCCCTCGGCATCCTCCTCCCCGTCGACTCCCTGCCCGAGGACGCCGAAGACGCCCTCAAGGTGGCCAGGGTGCTCGACCTTCCCACCCTCACCATCGACCTCTCGGCGACTCTGGCCCAGTTCCTGCAGGAAATGGATAAAAGCGGGCTTTCCAGGGAAAGGATGGCCATCTCCAACGCCAAGGCGAGACTGCGGATGACGGCGCTGCATTACGCGGCCACCCTGCGCCACTCCCTGGTGATCGGAACCGGGAACCAGTCCGAACTCTACGTCGGCTACTTCACCAAGTACGGCGACGGCGGGGTCGACCTGCTCCCGCTGGCCTGCCTGGTCAAGGAACAAGTCAAGGAAGTGGCGCGCTACCTCGGCATTCCCGAGGAACTCGTTTCGCGCACCCCATCGGCGGGTCTCTACCCGGGGCAAACCGATGAAAAGGAAATGGGCTTCACCTACCAGCAACTCGACCGCTACATCCTCAGCGGGGAGATCGAGGATCAGGCGGTGAAGGAAAAGATCGATCGCATGCACCGTCTGAGCAAGCACAAGCGCGAAGCCATCCCCTGCCCCTCGTTTTAGGATGAGAAGCGAGCCGGATTCGAGCGAACGTCCTTCTTTCGCTCTTTTTTCCCGCCTCGCGGCGGCCTCTTCCCTCTCGTTCGGCTGCCTGGTCCTGATCGGTTGGCTCTTCGAGATCCCTTTTTTGAAGAGCGTCCTTCCGGGTTGGCCCTCGATGCAGGCCAACTCGGCGATCGCCTTCGTCCTACTCGGCGGCTCCTTGCTTTTGGGCAAGAATACCCGCCTCGCGCGCGGCCTCGCCGCCCTGGTCTTCCTCCTGGCCACCTCGACCTTGATCGAGCACCTATTTTTCCTCGATCTCGGCATCGACCACTGGCTATTGTTGAAACCGATCGGCGCGACGAGGATTTGTCTCGTTTCGTCGCTTTCCTTCGCCTTTCTCGGGGCTTCCCTGCTTTTTTCGGAGCTTCGCTTGGCGCCTTTCCTGGCGCTGCCCCCGGGGCTGATCGGCCTCTGGGTCATCATGGGTTACGCCTACGGGGCCTCCCTCCTCCTGGGTTTTCCCCATTCCCCCAATATGCCCTTCAACACGGCGCTGAACTTTCTTCTTCTCGGCATCGGGATCCTCTGCTCCGATACCCGTAAGGGCTTCATGGCGATCGCCGCGAGCGATGGTCCGGGCAGCGTGGTTTTGCGAAGGCTTTTGCCCGGTTTGCTCATCCTCATGCTCGCTCTGGGCTGGGTGGTCCCCTTCGGAGAAAGCTTCGGACTGTACGGGCGCTCCACCGGGAACACGCTGCTGTTCTTGTTTCTCATCGTGGTCGCCATTTCCGTCGCCCTGGCGGTTTCGGGGGACCTGCACCGGATGGACGAAGTACGAAAGAAAGCGGAAGAAGAAAGAAACCTCCTCCAGGAAGCCCAGATCGAGACCCTGCTGCAGGCCGATCGACTGAAGGACGAATTCCTTTCCGTCATCTCGCATGAACTGCGTACCCCCCTCAACGCCATCATGGGCTTCGGTTCCCTGCTGAACGACGGAGTGGCGGGAGACTTGAACGAGTGCCAGCGTTCCTTCGTCGCCAAGATCCTCGACGGTTCGGATCGAATGCTGAAGCTCATCAACAGCCTGCTCGAATTCGCCAGGATGCGGGCCGGCAAGTTCGAGATAGAAAAAAAAGAAGCCTCCTATCGCGAAACCGTCGAGGAAGCGCTCGATTTCGCCAGGCCTACCGCTCTGGAAAAGGGCCTCTCCTTCTTTTCGGAAATAAAAGTCGAAGAGCGCGTTTTCATCGACGAGCAGAGGATCTTCCAGGTGCTTTCCAACCTCATCTCCAACGCCATCAAGTTCACCCCCCAGGACGGCAAGGTCTTCGTCAAGGCCTTCGTGGTGGACGATCGTTTGGTGACCGAAGTCTCGGACGACGGCATCGGGATCGCCCCGGACTCGCTGGAAGGCGTGTTCGAGCTGTTCGCCCAGGTCGGCACCGGCACCGACGGCGGGCACGGCCTGGGGATCGGCCTGTTCCTGGTGCGCAACGTGATCGAGATGCATGGTGGCCGCGTGACGGCCGCCAGCGCCGGTGCCGGAAAGGGATCGTGCTTCACCGTGGCGCTGCCGCCGGACGTGCTGGAGGGCCGCGTGCCGGCGCCACCGGCGGGTTCCGCCAGCGCGCCGGCGCCGACTCCGGATTCACCGCGGCGCTTCCTCGTGGTGGACGACAACGCCGACGCCGCCGTCACCCTGGCCATGCTGCTGGAGATGCTGGGACACACGGTGAGCGTGGCCCACAGCGGCGAGGAAGCGCTGGCCGCGGTCGGCGCCTTCGCACCCGACATCGTGGTGCTCGACATCGGCATGCCGGGCATGGACGGCTACGA
>DOBT01000193.1 GCA_003503675.1 Cyanobacteria bacterium UBA8530
GCCTTCGGCCGCAAGGAAAACAAGATGGAGCTCTTCCACAACCAGATCACCAAGGCCCAGGGAATCGCCTCCGTTCGCAGCCTTTATCGTTCCAACAGCCTCTATTTCCTGGCCGAGAACGTTTCTTGTCCCGTCACCGTCCTGGATTTCCCCTCGAGAAAAAGATTCATCCGGGAACTGAGAGAAAACAAGTACGATGCGGTCGGCATCTCCTTCATCACCCCGAACTTCCTCAAGGCCCGGGAGATGGCCAGACTCGTGAGGGAAATCCGGCCCGAGGCCGAGATCATCCTGGGCGGCCACGGCGCCGCCATCGAAAACATCGAGGAATCGATCCCCTGCGATCACG
Organism: Cyanobacteria bacterium UBA8530; assembly: GCA_003503675.1. Taxonomy (GTDB): domain Bacteria; phylum Cyanobacteriota; class Sericytochromatia; order S15B-MN24; family UBA8530; genus UBA8530. The sequence goes on from DOBT01000193.1 coordinate 350, forward strand.
TGGTCAAGGGAGAGGGAATCGGCTGGCTGAGAAAATATCTTGGCGAGGATAGCAGTAAGCCGATCGTGCACCCCCTCCTGCCTACGGCGGAATTCCGCATGACCTTCGGGATTCCGAGCGGCTCCTACTACCGCCGGAAGGGATCGAAAGGCAAGAGCCTCGGAGCCATGCTGGTTCCCGGGGTCGGCTGCGTCAACGGCTGCCGCTTCTGTGCGACGAGCCACTTCTTCGGAAAGGCCTATACCTCGTTCTTTCCCGATGGGGAAAGCCTTTTCCGGGAAATGTGCCGACTGGGCGATGCGCTGAACACCAACGAGATCGCGGTGCAGGACGAGAACTTCCTCAAGGACCGGCAAAGGGCCCTGGACTTGCTCGAGTGCCTGGAAAAGGGGAAGAGACCCTTTTGCCTCAACATCTTCTCCTCCGCCGAGGCGATCGCCGCCTTCGGAGTCGAGAACATGGCCCGCCTGGGGGTGGTCTCCGTCTGGATCGGCGCGGAATCCAAGTTGGACGCCTATGAGAAGAACCAGGGCAGGGACTTGAAAGCCCTGATCCAAGAGCTGCACCGCTTCGGGATCCGGGTGATCGTCTCGGGGATCCTTTTCGTGGAACACCACGACAAAAAGACCATCCAAGATGACATCGACTACCTGATCGATCTCGAAGGGGACTTCACCCAATTCATGCAGTTGATCCCCTTCCCCGTGACCGCGCTCTACGAGGACTACAAGGCCAAGGGGTGGCTCGACTTCGATTTGCCCTACGAGGACTGGCATGGCCAGGATAAATTGATCTTCACCCCCCCCCACTTTTCCCGGGCGGAAGCGCGAGAAATCCTCGACCAGGCCTTCAAGAGCGAGTTCGATCGCCTCTCTTCCTCGATGTATCGGCTTTCATCGACCACCCTGAAGGGCGCCAAAACCTTGACCGCTTACCCGACGGACCCCTGGATGGCGATCCGCAGGGATCAATTGAGGGCGCAATCCAAGCTTCTGCGCGCCCTCATCCCGACCCTCAGGAGAAATGCCCATAACCCGCTCGAGCGGGACCGGATCGAGCAGCTGAACCAAGACTATTTCGAGGTTCTCGGGAAAACGCCGATTTCGACCAGGGCGCTCGGCTTCGCCGCCGTCTTGCTTTCCGAGGCTTTCAAATGGAGGATCCGCTTCTTCGGCGATCGCCTCCAGCCCCGCACGATCCATCAGAAGTACCGCCAGTAAACGAGACAGCGGGAAATCGATTTTTTTTCAACGCGAGGAGAAAGACGATGGGGAGGCGCTTCAGCAAGCCCGAAGGCTATTTCAACAAGCTGAACTACACGCTCTCGAACGAAGACCCCGGCCTGGAGCTGGGAATACTTCCCGAGGGCTGCCCCCATGTCCTGGCCATAGCGGGGAGCGGAGCCCGGGTCCTGCCCCTGTTCGCCAAGCATCCCGAGGTCCTGAGCTGCGTGGACGCCTCAACCGCGCAACTCGCTCTGACCCAGCTTCGGATCGAATCCCTGCGCAGCCTTTCCCATCGGGAATTCCTATCCTTCTGGGGCTATCCGGGAGAAGCGATGTCTCCCCCGGATAGAAAAGAAATCTTCCAGCTCTGCGAGTTGACTCCCGACTTCAGAAAGCTCCTCCTGCCCTGCTTCGAGGAGGTCGCCTGGGAGTCCATCCTCTACCAAGGCAGTTGGGAAAAGACCATCATCGGCTTTTCCCGCCACATCCAGCGGCTGATGGGGGCTTCCCTCGAAAAATTCTTCCTTTGCCGGACCCTCGACGAAGTGCATGATTTCCTGCTAACCGCCTTTCCCGCCCGGCGCTGGAAGCTGATATTATCCTTGCTCGCCAATGCCAACACCTTCAACGCCCTGCTTTACGACGGCTCTTTCCCCAAAAGGAATATTCCGGAAAGCTACTTCCGCTGGTACGCGAACGGTTTCGAGCGCCTCTTCAAGCTTTCGCCGGCTCGCGAAAACTACCTGTTGCAGCTGGTGATGCTGGGGCGTGTCGCCTTCCCGGAGGGAATGCCGCTCGAAGCCCATCCCGAACTCTTCCACTCGATGAAGTCCGGCATCGAGAAGGCGGAGATCCGCTATTCGGCGGGAAACGTCCTCGATGTCTCTTCTTCTTTGGCCGCGCCCGTCGATTTCCTTTCTTTTTCCGACGTGCCCTCCTACTTCGCAGGCGAGCAAGAGCGCTCTTTCCTGCAGCGACTGAAGCCGAGCCTCGGCGACAAGGCCATCCTGGCGATCCGTTACTTTTTCCACCTGCCGGAAAAGCTGGACTCCAGCGGCTTCGAAAACGTCACCGCAGCCCACCGGGAGCGGATAGAAAAGGACAAGACCCCTTTCTATCGGGTAGAGATCTTGGAGAAAAGGTCATGAGCACGCTTATCGAATTCTGGGATCGGGAAAAGGAAATGCTCAGAAGCGAGCCGGCCTATGCCGGCGACTTCGTCCGCTGGTGCTACCAAACGGCCGTGGGACGTTTCTTTCTGGAGCACTTCTTCGCGAAGCGCCCCTTCAACTGGCTCTACGGCCATTTTCAAGCCTCGCGCTGGAGCCTTCCCGAGATCGAGCGCGACATCGAATCCTTCCACATCGACCTGACGGAATACGAGGAAAGCACCTATCGTTCTTATGCCGAGTTCTTCCACCGGAGCTTCCGTCCGGGTGCCAGGACTTTTCAGACCGACCCGGAAATCCTGCCGGCCTTCGCGGAGGGAAAATACCTGGCCTTCGCCGAGATGCACCCCGAAAGGGAATTCCCCGTGAAGGGGCGTTGCCTGAAACCGGGGCAATTGCTGGGGAACGCCGAGCTGGCCAAGGAGTTCGAGGGCGGGCCGATGCTCATTTGCCGGCTTTGTCCCATCGACTACCACCACTTCCATTATCCCGACGACGGCGAAAGCGGCAGAAGCTATCGGGTGGGCGGAGGTTACCACTCCGTGAACATCCTGGCCCTGAAGGCCCAACCCGACATCTTTCTAAAAAACGAGCGGGAGATTACCTTGCTCTCGACGCGGAATTTCGGACCGCTGGCCTTCATCGAGGTGGGGGCCATGACGGTGGGCAAGATCGTTCAAACCCATCCCAACCCGGCGCATTTCAAGCGGGGGGAGGAAAAGGGCTATTTCATGTTCGGAGCTTCCACGGTGATCGTTCTCGGCAAGAAGGGCTGTTGGAGGCCGGCAGTCGATCTGCTGGAGCAAACCGCGGCGGGGCGCGAGACTCACGTCAAACTGGGAACGGGCGTGGCCTCGCGGGAATAGAGAGGCCGCACCTTTTCAGCGGTTGCGTTGGCGGACCGGCAGGGGGACTTCCTCCCCGGAGAAGCTTCCGATTTCAGCCCTGACGATCAACTCGACCGGCTTGTTCAGGGTGAGGTTGAAGGTGGAGTAGAAAGAGCTGCCGGCGCCGTCGAAGGGAACCTGGATCCCCGGATACGCCTGGCTGGTGACGATGGCCTCCCCGTAGCGAAAGGTATGCATCCCCAGATAATTGCCCGCTTCCAGACCATAGACGCTCGTCAATACGACGACATGGACCCTGGTGGGAAAGCCGTCGACCACGATCGACTGGATGGGGCGGGAGAGCAGGGGCATTCTCGTCTTGGGATCCAATTCGGTCCCGGCGAAGAACATCGTCTGGATCAAGGGCAAAACGGCATCCTTTCTTGAATCCTCCCATGCTAGCATAAAAAGCGAAAAACCCACCCTCCCCGCGTGAAAGGGCGGAGGCGATCCGCTATCCTTGAAAAAAAGGAGGGGCCATGGACGGAAAAGAGGGAAAAACCTTGGACCGCGATGCCATCGCCAGCTACCTGGTGCGGGTCGTGGATCGACCGGACCTGGACGAAACGGACTTCAACAATCTCCTGCAGGACCTGGGCATCGAGCCGCGCGCCGAATCGGCCCGGATCGGGAGCCGCCTCACGGGGATCTCGCTGCCTCCGGAAAACAAGGGGGCGGGCATCGAGTGAAAATTAACTGCTTTTTAACAGGGGGATAAGACACTTTTCATCCCCTGCTCCGATACCTCTCTTGGGTTTCCCTGAAGATGAAAGGAGCGGCAGATGAAAAAGGACTTGGGAGTTCTGCTCGCCGCCGCCTTCCTCCTTTCCGGCTGCCAATCCGGAATGGGTTCCGTATCCCTCGACAAGGGCCTGCTCAAATCCTCCGCCCGGCCCCAGGTCCGCGCCAAGGGGATTTCTTATAGCCTCTACTACGGAAGCAACCATACCCACACCGCCGCCGGGGGCGACGACGGAAAATTGTCCCTCGAAGAAGCCTTTTCCTATGCGCGTGACAAGGGAAAATTCGATTTCTTCGCCACCACGCCCCACAGCCACATGATCACCCCGGATGGCTACCAGACCCTGCGCCAGACGGCCCAGAAATTCAACCAGGACGGCAAGTTCGTTTCTTTGGTCGGCCAGGAATGGGGTTCCCTTTCCAGGGGCGGCCACATCAACATCTTCGAGGCCAACCAACTCTGCCAGGTGACTTCGGGCGATTGGAACACCTTTTACAAGCAATGGCTTCCCGCTCACAACGAGGTCTCCTGGGTCGCCCTGAACCATCCCAAATTGAACGACTTCGCCCAGAGCCTGATCAATCCCCAGAAGGATGCCGTCGCCTCCAAGTTCTCCACCATCGCCACCATCGGCAGCCGCTCGGATTACGAGGGGGAAGACGGCAACGCCCCCATCTCCGAAAAGGCCCAAACCTACGATTACTTCTTGAACCTCGGCTTCAAGGTCGGTTCTCTGGGAGAAACGGACAATCATCGGGCCAACTGGGGGACGAGTTCGCCGGTCAGCACCGGAGTCTGGTCCCGTCAGTTGAGCAAGAGCGAGATCGTCAAGGCCATCCAGGCTCGCCGCACCTTCTCCACCCAGGTCAAGGGCCTCAAGATCTGGTTCACCCTGAACAGCAACGAGATGGGCAGCGAAGGAAGCAGCCCCCGGGCCATGAACTTCACCGTCGCCTTCAGCGATCCCTCGAAGCAAACCACCAACCTCTACCTCTACGGCGACCTCGACGGCCCCGGCGGAGCCCAGGCTACCACCATCGCCCAGAGGCCCGTGAAGGACGGTCAGGCGGAATGGAACTACTCCTACAACGCCAGCAAATCGGGCAAGATGTACTTCTACCTGAGAGCGGTCTCCGGCGACGGCGTCATGGCCTTCAGCAGCCCCATCTGGGTCGACGTGAAATAATCCAAAAAAAGGGTCTGGCCGGTTTTATCACCGGTCAGGCCCTTTTTTTGATCTAGCGGTTCGGGGTCAACTTCAGGATCTTGTGACCGGAACCGAGATAAAGACAACCGTTGGCGTCCACCTCCAGAAGACTCGCGCTGTAGCCTCCGATCGTGGAAAGGATTCCATTCGGCGAGACCACGCGAATCTTGCCCTCGCTGCTGGCGAGGTAGACTCGGCCCGCGGCATCCGCGCAAACATCCGTCGGATGGATGAAGGCGCTGGTCGCGAGCCCCCCGTCTCCCGTTTCCGCTCCACCGCCGCCGGCCAAGCCGGCGCCTGCCACGGTCGAGATGATCCCGTCGGTCGAGACCTTTCTGATCCGGGAATTTCCGTCGTCCACGATGTAAAGGCAGCCCTTTTCGTCCACGTGGATCGCTCCCGGCAACAGGTTCACGGAAGTGGCCGGGGTGCCATCGCCGAGCACGTGCTGCGAGTCATTGAACCAGTCGAATTTTCCGTTTCCGGCAGCCAGGGCGATCGCATCGTTCGAGAACTTTCGGATTTCGGAATGACCGCTGACGTACAAGGAGTTGCTTTCGTCGATCGCGATGTGTGAACCCGCAAAGATCCAGGCATTCAAGGCGGGGCCGGAGTAGCCCAGGCCGAAGTGCTGCGNNCGAGGAGAGGGTCCCGTTCGAGATCTTGCGGATCCGACCGATGCCCCAAGTCGGGCCGTAGTTCTCCCGGAACATGTATTCCTCGCTGACGTAAACGCTGCCGAGGGAATCCACCGCGAGGGAGACGGGGTTGTCGATCACGGTCGAGAGGGCGGGCCCCTCATCGCCCTTAGAGGTGGTGCCCGTCCCGTTGAGGATGCTCGAGGCGGTTCCGTTGCCGGCGATGGTCGAAATGACGCCGTTTCCATCGACCTTGCGCACCCGGTGGTTGCCGTCCGCGATGTAGAGGTTGCCGAAGCGATCCAGCGTGAAATCCCTCAGGTAAAAGGAGGCGCTGGTGGCCGGTCCGCCGTCTCCGCTGGAAGTCGATGACCCGTTGCCCGCGATGGTCGAGACGGTGTAGGTGATGTTATGGGGCGAAGGCGTCGAACCGGGGCTTGATGAAGGAGTCGGCTCGGGGCTCGAGGAATGGGTATCGGGCTGGTGGGTAAGCCCATCGGGGGTTCCCACCTGAGCGGGAACACAAGCGGCCAAGCCGAGCACCAAGGATGCCAAGACGGTGTTTGCGTTGCGGTATTTCAATGCGGCTCCCTTGCTTTCCGGAGAATCAAAATCGAGGTCCTCGAACCTCGATTTTCCGGAAAAGACGGGCGGCTGTCAAGGGGATGAGCGCTCCCCTTCGGGGGAAAAAAACCTTCCATCGATAGAAATGTCGGGAAAATTCAGGGCAGTTTCAGGGTTTGGCCGGGAAAGATCTTGTTGGGGTCTTTCAGGATGTCCTGGTTGAGGCTGTAGATTTCCCTCCAGCGGGTGCCGTCGCCGAGGAGCCGGCGGGCGATCGCGAAGAGGGTGTCGCCCGATACGACGGTGTAAGAACTCTTTGCCGCGGCAGCCGTCGAAGGGCTGCCGCTCTTGTTCTTGAGGGCCCCCGCAATCGCGGCTGAGGTCTTGGGGCCGACCACGCCGTCGACGTCCAGGCCATGCTCGGACTGGAACTTCTTGACCGAGGCATGGGTGATGTCGGCGAAAGTACCGGTGTCTTCTTTGTAAGTGAAATAACCGAGCGTACGCAGGTCCGCCTGGAGCTGCTTTACTCTAGGACCGCTGGTGCCCTTGGCGAGGTTGTCGCCGGCACGGTCGTCGGGATCGACCGAGGGGGCCGAAGCCGGCATCTGTCCTGCCAGACGGGCGGTCACGCCTTTCTTGACCCGGTCCCAGTCGAAGTTGTCGGAAGGATCGGTTTTGCGTCCCTTGGGGATGCAAATGTCGCGGTGGCCCGTGATGCGCTCGAGAGGGACGTTGTAGGTCTTCACCATCCAGGCGCAGAGGTCGATCAGGGCGCTGTACTGGGCATCGGTGTAGGCGTCCCGGTTGTCGCCGGCGTTGACGATCTCGATGCCGAGGGAATAGTCGTTGACGTCTCCCCTTCCCTGAAAGGTGCTCTCGCCCGCATGCCAGGCCCTCTTTCCATCCTGGACGGACTGAACGATGGCCCCGTCCTTCCCGATGGTGTAGTGGGCGGAAACCTCGGCATCGGGGTTCTGGAAGTAGCGGCCGATGTTCTGGGCCGCGCTCACCGATCCGCTGGCGGTATGATGCAGGACGATCGCGCTGATGTCGGAAGCGCCCCCGGGTCGGCTTCCGAAGTTGGGAGAAGGCATCGAGATGACGGAAGGCTTGTTGACGGGATGCGATACCCCCGATTGCACTTCGAGGGTATCGCCGGCAACCTGGGCCTTCGGGACCTCCGGCTTCGGCTGTGGGCTCAAAACCGTCGTCGCGGGTGGACGGGCGATCTGAAGCCTCTTCATCAAGTTGGGGTACATGTTGAGGTCGGCCATGGGCGCCTCCTTCCTACTTCTAAGTATATAGGAAGGGATAAGAGGGAAAGGGGTAAAAGAGGAATAAAATTCTGTTTAAATTTGCGCTAGAATGGAAGCCGGAGGAAAGATTGGAAGATATATTCAGCCGCAAGGAAGAGCACATCGACCTCTGCTTAAAAAAAGACGTCCGTTCGACCCTTTCGAACGGGTTCGAGCAATACCGATTCCTGCACAAGGCCCTGCCTGAACTGGATCTGGAAAAGATCGATCTTTCCTGCCGGCTCTTCGGAAAAAGAATGCGCGCGCCCCTCATCATCGGGGGGATCACCGGGGGGACTCCGCAGGCCGGGCGCCTCAACTCCCATCTGGCCGAAGCCGCCGAGCTTCTCGGGCTGGCCATGGTGGTCGGCTCCCAGCGGATCTCGCTGGGGAAAAAAAGCGAAAAGGCGGAAATGGCCGCCTCTTTCCGGATCGCCCGGGAAAAGGCCCCTTCCGTTCCCTTGGGGGCCAACCTGGGCGCAAGCCAGATTTCCGGCATCGAGGACTGCCTCGAGGCGATCGAGATGATCGAGGCGGACTTCCTGGTCCTCCACCTCAACCCCCTCCAGGAGGCCCTTCAACCCGAAGGCTCCCCCCGCTTCTCGGGAGTGCTCGAAAGAATAAAAAAGATCTGCGAATCGTCGCCGGTACCGGTGGTGGTCAAGGAAGTGGGTTGCGGGATCGATCCCGAGAGCGCCCGAAAGCTGTACGAGGCGGGGGTGGCCGCCATCGACGTCGCCGGGGTCGGGGGGACCAGTTGGGCCCGCGTGGAAGGCTACCGGGGCGACCCGATCTTGGCGGATTCATTCCGGGACTGGGGCCTGCCGACCGCCGAAAGCCTGGTCCGTTGCCGGGAAGCCCTGCACAACGAAGAAAACATTTTCCTGATCGCTTCGGGAGGGGTTTGGGACGGAGTGGATGCCGCCAAGGCGATCGCCCTCGGCGCCCGCTTCGCCGAACTCGCCCTCCCCCTGCTTTCCCCCGCCGCCCGTTCCTCCTTCGAAGTCGAAAAAACGCTTTCCCGGGTCGTCTCGGGAATGAGGATCGCCATGTTCTGCGCCGGCAGCCCCGACCTCGCCGCGCTCGCCTCGACCCCGCTCGAGAAAAAGCCATGAAGATCGGGATGAAGCTCGAGAGCGACTTCCTCTCCAACCCGGCCTACCGTCGCATGTTTTCCGGTTCCCCCTTCACCCAGATCCGAAAGGTCGGGCTGGAGTTCGTGGAGTTCCCCATCCGCTCCGACTTCCGGGAAACCCATACTCGGGGCTTCGCCGAGGGCTGCCAGGCCAACGGGATGACCGTCACCTTCCACCCCTATCCGGAAGGGATCCTGAATCCGGCCGCTTTCGAGAACGTCTACGACAACCCCTGCCGCAAGTTCGCCGCACGCTGCCTGTTGTTCGCGCAGGAAATCGCCGAGAAGCAGAACTATCCGGTCACCATGACCTATCACGCCGCTTCCACCGCCAGGACGGCGGGCCTTCCCTGGGCCAGGGAGAACAGGGATTTCTTTTTCCGGCGCAGCCGCGCCTTCTTCCTTTGGCTGACGAACTTCATCGAGGAATACTCCATTCCGGTGAAGCCGATGGCCGAGTTGCAACTGGCACCGCGCCCCGATCAAAAATTCCTGCGTATCGGAGACACCTACGACGAGTTGCTCGATCTTCTCGATGGGATCGAGGGCGTCCATATTTGCTGGGATATGGGACATGGAGTGATGAACTCCATGCGCTACGGCCTTCCCAGGGATCCCCCCGAGGGCTTCGTCCAGAGGGTCGGGCACGTCCACCTTCACGACATCACCAAGGGAAGGGATCACCATCCCCTCCTCTACGGCCACACCCCTTACCGCAAGTACCTCAGAAGGCTGAAACACGCCGGATTCGACGGCAACATCAACCTGGAACTCACCGCGAGCGGCATCAACCGCGCGGGGCCATTCTCGCAGGTACTGGGCGCCTGCGTACACAAGGTCCTGAAAGCCTGGCACGAAGGATAAAAAATGAAAAATATTTTCTTTCAGGCGCCGATGGAAACGAGGCCGTAGGCCTTGCGTGCTTTTTGCCCCTTCAAGAAGGCTTCCGCGGAAACCACGACCGGCCCGGCGGAACGGGCGGGGTCGTTCAGGTAGACCTTGCCGTCGGCGATTTTGGTCACTACCGTGTAGTGGCCCTTCGAGGTGGTGTTGGGGTTGAGATAGCTCGGGATGACGTGGGCGATCACCAAGCGGCCCTGCTCCAGTTCCTTCTGGATGACGTCGAGCTTGCCGTAGAGGACCTTGGCATCCAGGCCATAACTCTTGGCACCCTTCACGAGTTCGGCGTAGCTGGTCCCGTCGTATTCGCTCCGGCTCGCCCCCATCCGGCGGCGCGTGTCCTCGATCGCCTGATCGGCCGATTGCGGAGAAACGCCGATCTTCTTGAAGGCTTCCGCCACCATGGTCAGGCTGGTCGGACCGCAATTGCCGTTGCGGGGGGTGTCTTCCTTGGTGTTGAAGCTGCTTTGGTATTGCGAGATGAAGAAGTCCCGCGAATTGCCCAACCGGTGGACGGAAGAGTCTTGTTTCACCGGCTTCGGCTCGGGTTTCCGAATCGGCTGAGTTTCTTGCTTCTTTGCGCCGCCGGGCAGTTCCAGGACGGTGCCGGGGACGATGCGGTTGGGATCCGAGCCGATCCTGTCGCGGTTGAGTTCGTAGATTTCCTTCCAGCGAGCCCCGTTGCCGAGGGTCGAAGCGGCGATCTTCCAGAGGGAATCCCCCTGTCTCACGGTATAGCGAGAAGTTTCCTCTTTCGGCTTCGTTTCAGCGGCTTTCGGATCGGCTGCCGGGGTGGGATCGCGATAACGTTTGACGAGTTCGCGGATGCCTTCGAGGGTCAAGCCGACTTTGCCGGAATAAACGAAAGTGTCTCCGACGCCATCCGGCAAGGACGGCGAGCCGGCCTTCCGACTGCTTTCCACTCTCAGGCGGAGCCGAGAGACGGGATTAATGATTGCCTTGTGGTTTGAAATGTTCGTAGCCATTTTTCCCCCTCTCTCTCCTCCTTTTCTATCGGTCGCCATCCCCACGGATCGGGTTAAAAAAAGGCAAAGTTTCGATGAAATTTAGGGCTCCGAAAAAATTTCCTCGGAGCCCTAAATTTAAATACTCTTTATTATTTTTATTTTCTCAAATCGAGGGTGCGCTTGGTTTTTTGGGTGCGCGCCACCGAGGGGAGTTTGCCGGGATCGAGCAGTTCGACCCGGAAGTCGAGGACTCCGGTATCGAGGTCGAAGGAAAGGTCCTTGTTTTTTCGGGCTCTCAGGGTGAGGTCTTCCGCCAATTTTTCCCGGTCCGGGGCGGGAAGGGTCTTCGAGAGTTCCAGCCTGAAAACTAGGGTGTCCTTGTGCGCGGGGTTGGTCGCCACCATCTGGTAGTTCTGGCTGAAGCGCGAGTCCTGGGACACCAGGCTCTCGACCATCTGGGTGGAGTAGTTCGAGCCGCCCACGATCAGGACGTCGTCGGAGCGCCCCAAAAGCTCGAATCGCCGGGAGGTCCGCCCGCAGGGACAGTTTTCGTCCAAGAGCCGGCCGAGATCCCCGATGGCGTAGCGCACGATGGGGGTCAATCTCCTCTTGAGGTTGGTGACGACGATTTCGCCCACCTCCCCTTCTTTCACGGGCTTTTTGGTGGTCGGATCGAGGATCTCGACAAAGCAGTAGTCCGAGGCCACGTGGTGGACGGTTCCCTCGGAATGCTCGCAGGCGTAGGCGATGGGGCCCACGTCCACCGCCGCGTAGCCGACCGAAAAGATTCTTTCGGCCCCCAGGGTCCTTTGGAGGAAATCCCTCGAGCCCTGGGAGAGGTGTTCCCCGGCATAGCCGATCTTTTTGATGCCCGGGATCACGCCTCTTTCTTCGAACTCGCGGGCGATGGCGATGATTTGAGTCGGGATGCCCACGATGCAGGTGGCCCCGAGGTCGAGCAGGAGATCGGCCAGTTTGTCCCTTTCGCTGGTCGCGCCGATGGGGAGGATGGTGCAACCGATGGTTTCGAGGGCCTGGTTGGTCACGATGAAGGAGGACCAGAGATAGCCCGGCATGAAGAGGTTCGCGACGACGTCCTCTTTCCCGATCCCGGCCATCCGGAAGCCCCTTCCGAAGACATCGGTGGAATCCCTCAGTTCATCGGGGGTGAAGGTGAAGACGCGCGGCTTGCCCATGGTCCCGCCGGTGGAAAAAATGTAGGTGCCCTGAAGGGGGCCCGTCAAAGCGTCCTGAGAGCGGGGAGGAAGGTTTTCGGCCAGGGTGGGGCGATCCAAGACGGGCAGCTCCTCGAATTTCCTCGCGGCACCCCAGAATTTCCGGTAGAAGGGGGAGCGATCGGCGACGTAATCGACGAGGTCCCGCAGTTTGGCCGAAAGGATCTTTTCCTTGTCGGATGACTGGAGGTAATCCAGGTCGACGTAGCCCGCGAACTCTCTTTCGAGGGAAGCCCAGCGGATCATTTCGCGCAGGGGGAAACCGCCGTCATGGGGCGAGCCGAGCTTGCCGGCCGACATGCGTCCGACTTCGGTGATGCGGGTGATTCCCCAACTCGCCAGTTCCCCCGCGAAAGCCTCCAGCCTCCCATGCGGAAGTTCGAGCCCCAGCGACTGCAGGTAATAAACGTAGGGACGCAAAATGTCTTCGAGTTCGGAAAAATCGGAGACCGCCTTGACGATCAAGGTACGGTTCAGGGGGGAGGTCTCGAACTCGGGGTTGGAGCGGAAGAGCACCGTCCAATCGATCGAGCCCCGGTCGAAAAAGGCCTGGCCCAATCCCCTGGCCTTCTCGACCTTGGCCATCTCCCGGGCCTTGCTGATTTCGACCCTTTCGTCCTCGGAGAGGTCGCCGATCGGGATTTCTTTCGCCTTTGCCCGGAAGGCCTCGGCGAGCAGGGGAATGAATTCCAGGACTGCTTCTTCTTTTCCCTCGAAGTAGGCGAGTTGCGGGGAGGAACAGGCGTTTTGGTCCCACATGCAGGCGTCCAGGACGAGGCGATCGGCGAGCTCTCGATCCCATTTCGCTTCTTTCCCGATCAAGGCGACTCCGATTTTTGGACCGTGGCGGAAGAGTTGGGTGTTGGGGGGAAGCGCCTTTCGATAGCTCTCCACCGCGTCTTCGCCGCCGAAGACGGAAATCGCGTCGACCCTCGACTTGAAGGCATCCTCGATGATGGCGTTGCCGCCCTTCCAGTGGAGGAGAGCCAGACCTTCCGCGAGGGCGGGTTCCTCTTCGACCAGGGAACGAGCGAAAAGGATGGGGAAAAGGGGATCCTGGCTGGAAAGCTTGATGAGGTTGACGTTCTTGGTCAAGAGGCCGTTACAGATGTTGAGGGCGGCTCCCACGAAGACGTTGCCGGCGCTCACGTGCAGCAGGAGGCCGTGGGGCTCGGCCTTCAGGAGGCCGTCGTACTTCTTTTCGTAGAGGAAGCGATCGAGGTATTCGCGAGAACCGAGCTGCAGCTCGAGTTCTCGCTCGGTATTCTCTCTCTTGAGGGCTTCGGAGATGTATCCCAGGCCCTTTTCGACCATCCCCCGCGAGAAACCGATGAGCCCGGGCAACTTTTCGAGGGCTTCCCGGCGACCGGGGTATTCTTCATCGGCCCATTTCCGGCCGGCCCTTTCGAGGGCCCCGATGATCGTCGAAACGGGGATCTCCCGCATCTTCTTCTTCGCTTCCATGGCGCGCAGGAGGATGGAGGGGATGGCTTCGGGCTCGAGGGAGTTCTTGGCGATTTCTTTGCCGAAAAGGAATTGAGTTCTTTCCATTTTTAGGTCCTCCCGAGGATTTCGGCGGCCTTGATGGCACAGCCCTTGTGCTTGACGACCCCTCCCCGGCCCAGGATGCGGAAGGTGGGACTGCTCAGGCCGCAGGGACAGTTCTCCTCGACCCTGGCGTAGTCCGAGGTCAGGAGGGAGATGGTCGGGACCGAGCGCATGTAGGGGGACATGATCTGCATGAGGCCTCTCTCGCCCGGAGGCAGGACCTCGAGGGTTCCCGGCCTGCGGATGAGGATGCGGCAGAAGGAAGGAATGTGGAAACGTCCCTTCGAGCAGGTGAAATAAGGGATGCCGTGCTCCACGAGACCATAGATGTCGTGGATGCGTTCGGGCAGGATGCCGAGCTGGTGGTTCAACTCCTGGCAAAAATCGGAAAAGGGAATCTCTTCCCCCCGGTGGTTCTTCCAGCCGCCGCCGGTGATGACGGCGCTGTGCGGGTGCAGCGATAAGGGGGGGGTGTTGGTTTCCTTCATCGCCTGCACCAGGAAGTGCATGAAGGAAGGGAAGCCGATGAGGCGCAGGGGCAAGTTGGAAGCCGCGAAGCGAATGAGGGCCTCGAGAGTGCCCTCGAGATCGAAGCGATATTCTCCCTCCGCGTCCTTTTTCAGGACATAGCAGACTTCCTTCGCGCCGCCGGTGAGGCGTTGAATGTTTTCGTCGCTCCAGGCGGTGCCCACGTCGAGGGCTTCCCTGGGGTCATAGCCGAAAAGGATGTAGTTCGTGGGCTCTAATTGAAAAAGCCCCAATTGGTTGCCGATCGAGAGGACGGAATCGTCGAGGCGCTTGAGAGAGGGGGCGTCCCAATAGTTCTGGCTTTTCTTGGAACCGGTGGTGCCGCTCGAAGTCAGGGCGAGGACGATTTCCTCCTTCGGCACGCTCAAGAGCTGGTATTCCTTGAAGACGTTGACGAAAAGAAAGGGGATTCTCTGCAGGTCTTCGCCATCGACCAGGGAAGAAGGATCGAATTCCTCCTCCGCGCAGAGGGAAGCGAACTCGGGCGAATTTTTCTGGTGGTGGCTCAGGGCCTCGCGCATGGCCTCGAGGAAGAGAGGGTCTTTTGCTTGTTCGAAATCAAGGGGCAGGGGATCCGAAAACAATCGGTCGATCGCGCTCATGGGGCCTCCGTTATCAGTTCTTGAGGACTTTCGAATGGCAGAGGGCGCAGTAATCGCGCAGCTCCTTGGCGAATTCGCTGTACAGCTCGATGCGGTCGAAAGCGAAGTCGATGGCGCCGAGGTAGGTGAGACGCAGGGTGTCGCCATCGAGGTGATCGGGGATGACCCCCGAGAAGAAGAAGCCCATGTCCTCGAAGATGCGGCACATGGAGACCGTTTGGGTGCTTTCCATGGGGAGATCGAGGATGATGGCCTCCATGCGGTCGCGTTGGAGTTCGCGCAGGCGATCGCGAATGGTCTCGAAGATGTCCTTGCCGTAATTGAGGATGCGGATCCAGGCGGCCTTCATCTGGGGATAGGTCTTCACGATGAAGCGGGAGATCTTGCGCCTCTCGTAGTAGGTGGGCAGGCCATCGAAGTTCCTGGCGACGCCGAGGTTGGCGTAGATTTTTCGGATCACCTCGGCGTGATGGGAAGGCAAGAAGGCGTTTTGGCCGGGGTTGTCCTCGAGCGAGCGGTAGGAAACGCTCAGGGTCCCTCTTTGAGAGAGAACGCCCTCCTCCATCTGCTTCATGGCGAAGTCCTCGGGAAGGGCCCCGAAACAGAAGGCGCAGTCCCTGAAGCCGTCGCGGTTGGCGGATTTCTGGGAAAGGACGTGATTGGTCACCGACTCGATGTATAGCCCCTTCAGGCCGCGCTCCAACGCCAGTTCCAGCAGCTTGTCGGTCATCTGCTTCAGGAGGTTGCCCCCCCGGAAGTTGGGGATGACGAGTCCCAAGCCGATCTCGCCGATGCAGGAGCGGTCCTCGGGAGCGATCAGCCCGCAGTGGGCCATGACTTCCCCGAGCCTGTTCTGGGCCACCAGGGAGGTGAGGTTCTGGTTGTAGAGGTTTTCCGCCAGGCGGTCGGGGTAATAAACGTAGTCGCGCACGGAATAGGTGTAGCCGTAGACGCGGTAGACCATGCGGGACAGCTCGACGGCGTCGTCGGGACCGAGCACCCGGAAAAGGTCGATTTCCCGGTCGACGGGGCGGCTCTCTTCCTTGGTGTAGGCGGCCAACTCCTCCTGGCTGAAGAGTTCGTAGACCCGCTTGGCGGGCAGATACTTGGTCATGTGAAGCTCTTTGCCCTCGGGCCCCAGGTTGACGAGCTTGACGTTGTCCATGGCCTGTTTGATTAGGTAGAGGCCCTGGTGTTGGCCCTCGGCGAACCTGGCCATGAGTTCGTGGGTCTCGATGGCCTGGAAGGGCATGCCCCGGTCCTTGACGACCACGGTGAGGTCGTTCTTGCCGAGGTCGAAGGAAACGTCGAAGATGGCGTCCTCATCGGGCTGAAAGGCATGGGTGATGACGTTGTGGCAGGCCTCGCGGACGGCGGTCTCGATGTTCGCCTGGTCCNNTGGTCCTTGAGGGGGAAACCGGCGCGCGCGGCGATCTCCCGCGCGAAGGCGATGGTGGGGGCCAGGAAAAATTCCTTGTTGGGGACGGTGATCTCGGTAGTAAAGCGATTCATATAGACATGTTAATGGAAAAGGAAGCGGACGTCAAAGAAAAGCCCTCCTTGTTCAAGCCACCGTTTCCTGAAAGCGGCGGACGGCGGCGACGGCGAGGCGATCACAGCGCTCGTTGTAGGAATGCCCCGCATGGCCCTTGACCCATTCCCAACGGACCTCGTGCTTGGATGCCAGAGCGTTCAGTCTCTTCCAGAGGTCCTGGTTGGCCACTTCTTCCTTCTTGGAGTTCAGCCAGCCGTTTCTCTTCCAGCCGTGGATCCACGACTTCATCCCCTCGATCAGGTACTTGGAGTCCGAGGTGATGGTGATGGAAAGNNCCCTCCTTGGTGAGGGCCTCCAAGATCAAGATCCCCCCCATCAATTCCTGACGTTGGTTGGTGGTCATCGCCTCGACGGGCGAGACGAGTTCTGTTTCCTTGACGACTCTTCCCTGTTCCAGGGCGACCAGGATGGCGGCCGCGGCCCCGGGGCCGGGATTGCCTGAGCAGGCAGCGTCGCAATAGCCTTCTATGTTCATGGAATCAGTATAACCCTTCGAAGAAAAAAAGGGGCCGCCGAAGCAGCCCCGAGAAAGGATTCCGAGTTTCTTGTTTTATTTGGCGGTCCAGAAGTCCATCGAGTACTTCATGTTTTCGTAAGGCATGTAGAAGTAACCCTTGTCGCCCCATCCGGCGCTCCAGGAATTGCGGACGATCAGGACCTTTTTGGCATCGTCGTAACCGACGGCGAGGACGGCGTGACCACCGAGCAATTGCTCGCCGGGCTTGGGCATCGGCATGATACCGGTCGCGGCGACGCCGTTCTTGTCCATGAAGCTCTTGAAGACCCGGAAGCCGAAGGCGACGGTGTTGCCGGAAGCGAGCTGGTTCTTGACCTGGTCGATGCCCCTGATGGCGATGGTTTCGTTGACCTTGAGGAGAGCGGCATCCTTTTCGGCGGTGGCGGAAGGGGCCACGGCGAACTTGGCGATGTCGTAGGGCATGTCGGCTTCGGGGCAGATGCCGTTGTCGTGCAGAACGGTCATGCCGTCGGTGATGGTAGCGCCGGCGTCCTCATTGATCGAGCCTTCGATTTCGCGCTCCTTGTAATAGAGGTAAAGAGGGGAAACCTGGACGAAGCTCTTCTTGGCGGTTTTGTTTTCCATGTATTCGCGGAGGCCACGGCCCATCGCCCAGGCGGTGCAGGAACCGAGCTTACCCTGGTCGCCGACTTCGGAGCAGGTGGCGCGGAGGTCGACCGAAGCGGGAAGAGCGGCGCGAAGGGGAAGGGACTTGAAGGTCCGGGTGGCTTCCTGCTTCTCGGCGCGCTTGTAGTTGAAGGAGAAGGTGCGGGCGTTACCGTTGCCGTCGGAATAGGCTTGCAAGGTGTTGGTCTGCTTGTTGGATAGAGCTGCGTTGATTCCGGTGCTGTTGGCGCCGCAGCCGACGGTGAGGAGGGCGACGAAAATCACGGAATTGCGCTTGAAGTTCATTTAATTCTCCTTCTTGCTCGGGACGACGGTGTCTTTTCGCAGGGGGTCCGTCAAGAAAAAACTTCTCTTAAACCGACCTTAAACGAAGTATAACATAATCTAAAAAAAATGAAATGAGGAAACCGCTAAAAAAAGATTAAATCTTCGTTTAGTCCGGCTGATCGGCGCTCGCTTTACATCAGGGGGTGCGCGGGTGATAATGAGGATGAATCCATTTTCCCCAAGGAGTCGTATGGCTGCCAATCCGCTCCTCGATCAGGGAATCCTATTCTTCAGACAAGCGAACTATGATCAGGCCGTCGCCGTTCTCGAACGCGTCGGTCCCTCCGATCAGAAAGCTTACGCCGAGGCCTTGGCCTTTTTGGGGCGCATCCATACCAAGCGCAGGCAGTTTCCCCAAGCCAAGGAAATGCTGGAACGGTCCATCCGGATCATGTCCACCCCCCGAACCATCTTCTACCAGGGCGAGTGCTATTTTTTCGAAGGCGACCACATGAACGCCTACCGTGCCCTGAAACAGGCCATCAAATTGGACGGCGGCCTGACCGACGCCTTCATCCTTCTCGGTCGGGTCGAGAGGGAACGGGGGCAATACGCCGAGGCGATCGCCCTCTTCGAACAAGCCCTCCAAAACGACACCATGGCTCTGGCTGCCCGCTACCAGCTCGCCCTGACCGCCTTCATGTCCGGAGACCTCGTCAGGGCCTCCGCCCAGGCCTTCGTGGTGAAGCAGGCCAAGGACGACTTCGCCCCCGTCCACAAGTTGCTCGGAGAGGTCGCCATGAAGATCGGGGACCACCGCCAAACCGTCGTCGAGTTCTGTCGATTGGTCGAACTGGCCGAGATGGACGCCGAGCTTTTCTTCAAAATGGGCAAGTCCTTCGCCCACCTCGGCGACCTGGAACAGGCGATCACCGCCTTCGAGCATGCCATCGCCCGCGACAACGCCATGGTCTCCGCCCTCGTGGCGGCCGCCCGGCTCTCCGAAAGACTCGGCAGAAAGGAGCGGGCGATCTCTTTCTACCTCTGTCTGCTCAATGACCCGAGTTTCGGGCAAGGCGCCCTCGAAGCCCTTGAAAGACTGGAGCCGAGGCTGAAGCTCCCCAAGTCTCTCCCCCCTCCCCCGGCTCCCGCCAACCCCGCGATCTTCGTCCCCCCCGAAAAGCTCGAGCGCACGGTTCACCGCTTCGATCCGAAGGATTACCTCAACAAGGGGACCAGCGGTCTGCAACTGAGCTCTAGGACCGCTCCCCTCGAGGAAACGAGGAAGCCCACCCCTCGTCTCGGCGAAGAGCTGCCCCCCTCGATTTCCCTGAAGCAGCTCTTCATCGAGGAAATCGCCAAGGAATCGCGGAAGAAACAGAAACAGATCGAGGGCCTCGCCAAGAAATACATCCCGGAAAGCCTGGTCAAAGGGGTGGATCAGAAAAGGCAGGAAATCCTGAAAGAGGGCCGGGGGGCCCTGTNNAAGGGAGGGAAATAAAAAGCTCGAACCCTCGATGAAAACAATCGAGCCAGAGAAAAAAGAGGTCGAAAGCAAAAAGAAAAAAAAGACCGAGAAACCTCCCTATAAGCCGGCCTTCGGGCCCAAAAAGAAAAAGGAAGAATGAATTTTCTTCCTTTTTCAAATTATTAGCTTATCTATTTTTTTATTTGTTTCTCAGGGCTCTTTTTCTGCTGAGGGAGATGCGGCCCCGCTCGGGGTCGATGGTGAGGACTTCGACCTCGATCACCTCACCCACCGAAACCGCTTCGAGGGGGTTTCGCACGAAGCGATCCGCCAGTTCCGAAACATGGACCAGTCCGGCGTTCTTGAGGCCGATGTCGACGAAGGCCCCGAAATCGACCACGTTCCTCACCGTCCCGGTCAGGCGCATTCCGGGCTTCAGGTCGTTCATCTTCAGCACGTCCTGGCGGAGGTGAGGAAGGGGCATCCCGTCTCGCGGGTCGCGTCCGGGCTTCTCGAGGTTGTCCAGGATATCGGAGAGGGTGGGAATACCGATCCCCACTTCGAAGGCCAGCCGCTTGGGGTCGAAGGAGGACTTTTCCTTCAGTTCCTTGATCTCTTCCCTCAGCTTGATTCCCCTGGCAGATAGCCCCAGACGGGAAAGCAACTCTTCGGTCTTCTGGTAGGACTCCGGATGGATGCCGGTGTTGTCGAGGGGTTCGGCGCCGTCGGGAATGCGAAGGAAACCGGCGCACTGTTCGAAGGTCTTGGCGCCCAGGCCCTTCACCTTCAAGAGTTCCTTCCTTTTTTGGAAGGGGCCCTGTGCCTGGCGCGCGCTCACGATGGCCTGAGCTATCTTCTTGTTCAGGCCGGCCACGTGCGCCAACAGGGGCGCGGAGGCGGTGTTCAGATCGACGCCCACTCCGTTGACGGCGTCCTCCACCACCCCATCGAGCGCGGTGCTGAGGGCCTTTTGATCCAAATCATGCTGGTAGAGGCCGACTCCGATGGCCTGCGGGTCGATCTTGACCAGCTCGGCAAGGGGGTCCTGCAGACGGCGGGCGATGGAGATGGTCCCGCGCTGGGTGGCGTCGAGGTCCGGGAACTCCTCGCGGGCGATTTCGGAGGCGGAATAGACGCTCGCCCCGGCTTCCGAGACCATGACGTAGTGGAGGTTCAGGCCCTGGATGGCTTCGGCGACCAGTTTCTCGCTTTCGCGGCTGGCGGTGCCGTTGCCGATGGCGATCAGGTCGACCGAGTGCTTGGCGCACAGCTTGGCCAGGGTGTTGAGGGTGCCGTCCCAGTCATTGCGCGGNNGGCTGGCGGTGCCGTTGCCGATCGCCAACACCTTGACGTCGTAGCGGGAGATCAATTCCCGCAGCTTCTCGACGCTTTCGCCCCAGCGCTGCTGGGGCTCATGAGGATAGATGGCGAAGCCGTCGAGGAGGGGTTTGCCGGTGGCGTCGACCACCACGACCTTGCAGCCGGTACGGAAACCGGGATCGATGGCCAACACCACCTGCCCGCGCATGGGGGGCTGCAGCAGGAGGGCCTTGAGGTTGGCGGCGAAGACCGAAATGGCATGCTTCTGGGCCTTCTCGGTCAGTGAATTCCGGACTTCCCTCTCGATGGATGGTCCCAGCAACCGCTTCAAGCCATCCGCCAGGGCCTTCTGGATTTCTTCCTGCCAAAGAGGCTCCTTCGCCTTCCAGCGAACCGCCATGAAAGAAAGAATCGCTTGTTCCGGCAGTTCGGCCGAAACCCTGAGGACACCTTCCTCCTCGCCCCGGTCGACGGCCAGCACGCGATGCGGTTGAACCAGTCGGACGGCCTCGGAAAATCCATAATATAGGGAATACTTTTCCTGCGGGTCCTCGGCCTTGGGAACCTTGGCCGAAACGAGCGAACCGTCCTGAAGGGCCGAGCGCCGGGCAAAGCCCCGGACCTCGGGATCTTCGGCGACGACTTCCGCCAGGATGTCTCGGGCGCCGGCCAGGGCGTCCTCCGCGGTCAAGACCCCCTCCCCGATGAAGCCCTGGGCGGCCACCAAGGGGGCCAGGTTCGAAGGCTCGAGGAGCATTTCGAAAAGGGGAGTCAAACCCTTCTCGCGGGCAATCATGGCGCGCGTCCTTCTTTTGGGTCGGAAGGGCAGGTAGAGGTCCTCCAGAACGGACATGGTATCGGCGGACTTGATTTTTTCGGCGATCTCCGCGGTCAATTTGCCCTGCTCCTCGACGGATTTCAGGACGACTTCCTTGCGTTCGGAGAGTTTTCTCCTTTTTTCCAGGCTTTCCTGCAGGGCGCGCAACTGGACCTCGTCGAGGCCGTCGGTGGCTTCCTTGCGGTAACGAGCCAGGAAGGGAATGGTGTTGCCCTCATCGAGGAGGGCGATCGCCTTTCCGACCTGGCTGCTGTTCAAAGAGAGTTCCCTGGCGATGGCTGCTTCCAAATTTTTTTCTTCAATCATTTCTTTATTATGCCACGTCGCGGGCTTTTCGGCTTTCGCCTTTTCTTCAGAGGATCTTCAGATGGAAGCGATCATACTGGGGTTGCCCATCCCTGTTTTCGACGTTGAAAAGGAGGATCCCCATTGGGAACGATCGACTCGGGCGACACCGCCTTCGTCCTCATCAGCGCCGCGCTGGTTTGTCTCATGACGCCAGGGCTGGCCTTCTTCTACGGTGGCCTGGTCCGGCGCAAGAACGTGCTTTCCATCATGATGCAGAGCTTCATCGCCATGGGAGTCGTGACGGCGATCTGGGTGACCTTCGGCTTCACCCTGGCCTTCGGCAAGGATGTCGCGGGGACCATCGGAGGACTTGAATACCTCTTCCTGAACGGCGTCGGGATGATTCCCCATCCCTCCTACGGACCGACCATCCCCTTCATGACCTTCTTCACCTATCAGCAGATGTTCGCCATCATCACCCCGGCCCTGATCACGGGGGCCTTCGCCGACCGGGTCAACTTCAAGAGCTATCTCAAGTTCCTGGTCGCCTGGAGCATCCTGGTCTACATTCCCCTTTGCCACTGGATCTGGGGTGGCGGCTTCCTGGCCCAGTGGGGTCTGGTCGATTTCGCCGGGGGGATCGTCGTCCACGTCAGCGCCGGGATCGCGGCCCTCGCCACCGTTTTCTTCGTCGGCAAGCGCAAGCTCCTGCCCGGCGAGAGTCTCGCTCCGCATAACATCGCCTTCGTCGCCCTGGGAACCGGTTTGCTCTGGTTCGGCTGGTTCGGCTTCAACGGCGGCAGCGCCCTGGCCGCGAACGGCGTCGCCGCGACCGCCTTCGTCAACACCGACATTTGCGGCTCCATCGCCATGATCGTCTGGCTCATCATCTCCTGGGTCCACGAAGGTCGGCCTTCCATGGTCGGCGCCCTCACCGGAGCCGTGGCGGGCTTGGCCACCATCACCCCCTGCGCCGGCTACGTCCCCCTCTGGGCCGCCGTGGTCATCGGGATCCTCTCGGCTTTCGTCTGCTACGGCGCCGTCCAGCTCCGGATCAAGGCCGGCTGGGACGACGCCCTGGACGTCTGGGGGGTACACGGGGTGGGCGGCATCCTGGGCTCGATCCTGGTCGGCGTCTTCGCCTCCGCCTCCATCAACAAGATCAGCGGGCTGATCGAGGGGAACGTCCATCAATTCCTGGTTCAGCTCGGCGGGGTGGCCTTCACCTCGATCTACGCCTTCGCCGTGACCATGCTGATCCTCAAGGTCATCGACATGCACTCCCCCGTCCGGGTCTCGGACGAGGTGGAAAGCCGGGGTCTCGACGCGGGAATCCACGGCGAAGCCGCCTACGACATGGCATAGGAAAAAAAAGATGAAAAAACTCTCTCTCTCTCTTCTGGCTTTATTGTTGTTGCCTTCTCCGGCTTTTGCCGGGGCGGTGACGGGCTGGGGAGCCACGGACGGCTTCGGCGCCGTTCCCCTCTCCAAAGGAACTTCCGTTCTCGACCTGCGCCTCAACGCTTCTTTCCCGAGTAAAAGCGTCGCCCTGCCGATCGTCAACTTCGC
The DNA here is from genome assembly GCA_003503675.1 of Cyanobacteria bacterium UBA8530. Classification (GTDB taxonomy): domain Bacteria; phylum Cyanobacteriota; class Sericytochromatia; order S15B-MN24; family UBA8530; genus UBA8530. Next base: position 23,446 of record DOBT01000193.1, read on the forward strand.
CACCGGCGCCTTCGAGGGAATCGAGATCGGGATCGGCAGCGGCTTCAACTGCTCCTCCCTGGGCGAAAAAACCAACCGCAACTCGGTGGAAGTCGTCTACCCCTGGCTGCGCGCGGCCCTTCCTATCCAGGGAATGAAGACCGGCGTCATCCTGGGCGCTTCCATCCCGGGCTTCAACTCCTCGAGCGAGTTCATGCCGGGAGCCTCCGCCCTGCTGGATCTCCCCACCGGGGCGCTCACCACGAGCCTGAACGCGGGCTACGCCAGGGGAACCCGCTCCAATAGCAACTGGGCGGACGGCAATCTCGCCTTCACCCTGCCCTGGAACGGCCTCACTCTCTATGAAGAACAATTCGTCAACTATCCGCTCGAAAAAGCCAACGTTCCCAACGGCGGCCTCAGGGTCTCGCTCATCGTTCCCCTCGGCGATCGCCTGACACTCGATCTCAACCCCGCCTTCCTCTGGGCCCGAAACGGGACGACCACCGATTGGGTCTTCAGCCCCAACCTCGGGATCGACTACACCTTTTGAGGAATCGAAATTATTTAAGAAGGAAGCCGGAGCCGAAAGGTCCCGGCTTCTTTTTTTCGCGCAAAGTAAAATTCGTCATCGGTGAAAACCCCCTTTGCGTGTTGACACAGCAAGCACGCGAAGGGGTAGATTCTCAACGAAAGCGACAAGGAGGTTTGTCATGACCGATCGAACCGATGATCCTCTGGTTCACATCAACGTGGGACCCGTCGAACTGGAAGGGGAAATGATTGTTCCCCCGAATGCGCGAGGGGTGGTCCTTTTCGCCCATGGCAGCGGGAGCAGCCGCCTTTCTCCCCGTAACCGCTACGTGGCGGGGGTCCTGCGCGATGCGGGCTTCGCCACCCTCTTGATCGACCTACTCACGCGAGAAGAAGAGCAGATGGACCAGGTCATGGGGCATTTGCGCTTCGACATCCCCGTGCTCGCCGAGAGATTGGCCCGGATCACGGACTGGCTGCTGAAGAACCCCCTGACCCGCGACCTGGGAATCGCCTACTTCGGGGCGAGCACCGGGGGGGGAGCCGCCTTGGTGGCAGCGGCCGATCGGCCCGAGGTGGTGAAGGCCATCGTTTCGCGCGGTGGGCGACCAGACCTTGCCAAGGAAGACCTTCCTCGGGTCAAGGCCCCCACCCTCCTGATCGTGGGCAGCAACGACCCCCTCGTCCTCGCCCTCAACCGCGACGTCATGGACCAGATCTCGGCGCCCATCGAGCTCGCCGTCATCACGGGCGCTACCCACCTGTTCGAGGAAGCCGGCGCTCTAGAGGAGGTCGCGCGGCTCGCCGCCAACTGGTTCAAGCGTTACCTCATCGCGAGAGGGGAGGCCAAGGCCGCCTAGAACTTTCAGCGCAGGATAAGGAATTCCTCGAACTCGCCGGTGGCGTCGAGCCATTGCGTCTCGACCTCGTCCGGCTGGGAAAAGAGAGGGCCTTTTTCGCTCCAGCGACGAAAGGCTTCGAGGCCCTCATGGCTGCCCTCCGCCAGGCAGGATACTCTTCCGTCGAAGAGGTTTCGGACCCATCCCTTGAGGCCCAGGCGGATGGCTTCCCGCTGGGCGGCTCGCCGGTATCCGACACCCTGGACCCGGCCTGATATCGTCAAAAGAAGGCGCGGCATATCGACCATTCTAGGGAGGATGGAAAAGGGCGTCAACGATTGACAAAGCCGGGGTCGAGATTAAAATGAGGCTCCCTGATAACCCGAAGGCAAAAAACTCTTGACAGACAAAAACATATTCTGGTATTCTAATTCCAGATTACAACATAGCGAGGGAAATGATGGCCAAACTAGTGAAGTTCTCGGAATCCGCGAGCCTGGGCATCCACGCCATGATCGTCCTCGCCTCCCGTCACGGGCAACTGGTGCCCCTCAAGGAGATCGCCTCGGCCCTGTCGGCTTCGGAAGCGCATCTCTCGAAGGTACTGCAGCGGCTCCACAAATCCGAACTTTTGAAGGCGACCCGTGGTCCTCTCGGAGGCTATGCCCTGACGCGCGAGCCGAAAGAAATTTCCCTGCTCGAAGTCTACCAAGCCATCGAAGGGCCTCTTCATCCCCGCTCCTGCCTCTTCTCCATGCCGGTGTGCACCGGCATGGCCTGCGAACTGGGGGCTTTCGTGGGGGATCTCGAGGAGCGTCTCAGGGATAAACTGGCCAATACCACCCTGGCCGATCTCGTGCAGGGGTAGAAGGAGAAAAACGATGCTCAGAAAAATCATTCGCATCGACGAAGAGAAATGCAACGGCTGCGGTCTGTGCATTCCCAACTGTCACGAGGGGGCCATCAAGATCGTGGACGGCAAGGCCAAACTCATCAGCGATGCCCACTGCGACGGACTCGGCGCCTGCCTCGGCCATTGCCCCCAGGATGCCCTCACCGTCGAGGAGCGGGACACCGATGCCTTCGACGAAGAAGTCGTCCAGAGGGATCTCGCCAAAAAAGAAAAAATAAAAGAGCCCCTGGCCTGCGGTTGCCCCGGCACCGCCATGAGAAAGCTGAAGGCCGAAAAAATCGAAAAGCCTGAAGATCTCGAGAGCCAACTGTCGCACTGGCCGGTGCAACTGAGGCTGGTGCCGCCCGCGGCGCCTTTCCTCCAGGGCTCGGATCTCCTGATCTGCGCCGACTGCGTGCCCTTCGCGGTCCCGGATTTCCATTCCCGCTACCTGGCGGGTCGGGCCGTCCTGGTCGGATGCCCCAAACTCGACGACCTCGAGCACTACCGCGAAAAACTGAAAGCGGTCTTCCTCGAGGCCAGGCCGAGCCGGGTAACGGTGCTGCGGATGGAAGTCCCCTGCTGCGGCGGGTTGGCGCAAGCGGCCATGGAGGCTCGCGATCGGGTCATCCCCGAAACGCCTCTCGAAATCCACACCGTCGGGGTACAGGGCGGAATCCTCCGCCAAGAGATTGGGAAAAAGTAGAAAGGAAATAGAAAATGTTTTGCTACCAGTGTGAACAAACCGTCGGGGGAAAAGGTTGCACCGTTGCGGGAGTCTGCGGCAAGGACAACCAAACCGCCGTTCTGCAGGACCTCCTGCTCTACGCCACCAAGGGGATGGCGATGTACGCCCACCGGGCCCGCCAACTCGGCCAAAAAGACAACAAACTCGATGTCGGGATGCTCGAAGCCCTCTTCACCACCGTGACCAACGTCGATTTCGACTCCGAGCGCCTCGAGGGAATGATCCGGAATATGGCCACCCTGCGCGATAGCGCCCAAAAAAGCTACCTCGAAGCCTGCCAAGCCAAGGGCATCGCTCCCGAAACGCTTTCCGGCCCCGCCGCCTGGGTTCCGGCCGATGACCGGGACGGTCTCGTTTCTCAGGGCGAAGAGGTCTCCATCAAGAAGGAAGCCGAGAAATACGGCGAAGACATCACCGGCCTGCGCAGCCTCCTGCTGTTCGGATTGAAGGGGATGTCCGCCTACGCCGACCACGCCCAGATCCTGGGCCAGGAAGACGACGAAGTCTATGCCTACTTCCACCAGGCGCTGGATTTCCTGACCCGCGAAGACCTATCCGTCGATGAGCTTCTGGGGCAGAACCTCAAGTGCGGCGAAGTCAACCTCAGGGTGATGGAGCTGCTCGATTTCGGCAACACCGGAACCTACGGCCATCCCGAGCCCACCAAGGTCCGCATCGAGCCCCTCAAGGGCAAGGCGATCCTGGTGTCCGGCCATGACCTCGTGGACCTGGAAGCCATCCTCAAGCAAACCGAGGGCAAGAACATCAACGTCTACACCCACGGCGAGATGCTGCCCACCCACGCCTACCCCGAGCTGAAGAAATACAAGCACCTGGTCGGTAACTACGGCAGCGCCTGGCAAAACCAGGTCAAGGAATTCGACGCCTTCCCCGGTGCCATCCTCATGACCACCAACTGCATCCAGAAGCCCAGAGAAACCTACAAGGCCAGAATCTTCACCACCGGCCTGGTGGCCTATCCCGGACTGGTGCACGTGAAGCGCGACGACTTCTCGGCCGTGATCGAGGCGGCTCTGGCCGCTCCCGGCTTCGCCGAGGACGGGTCCGACAAGACCATCACCGTGGGCTTCGGCCGCAACACCGTGATGAGCGTGGCTCCCCAGGTCATCGACGCGGTCAAGACCGGGAAGATCAAGCACTTCTTCCTGATCGGCGGCTGNNGCCTGCGGCAAGTACCGCTTCAACAAGCTCGAGTTCGGGGAGATCGGCGGCATCCCCCGGTTGCTGGACATCGGTCAATGCAACGACGCCTACTCCGCCATCAAGATCGCCGTGGCCCTCGCCGAGGCCTTCGAGACCGACGTGAACAGCCTGCCCTTGTCCATGATCCTCTCCTGGTACGAGCAGAAGGCCGTGGTCATCCTGCTCACCCTGCTCTCGCTCGGGATCAAGAACATCCGTCTCGGCCCCACCTTGCCCGCCTTCGTGACCCCCGCGGCCCTCGGGATCCTGGCCGAAAAGTTCAACATCATGCCCACCACCACCGCCGCGGAGGACCTGAAAAACATTCTCGAAAGCCCCGTCAAAGCCTAGAAATCGACTTTCATCGATTTGACTCCGGCCCCCTTCAAGTGTTTGCTTGAAGGGGGTTTCCCATGATAGGAGGTTCTCTTGAAAAGACTTTTGCTCCATTGTTGTTGCGCCCCGGACGCGACGGCCGTCGGCAGCCTCGTCGGGGAATACGACGTTTCCCTCTCCTTCTACAATCCGAACATCCAGCCGCCCGAAGAATATGATCTGCGACTGCGCGAGCTGGACAAGGTCTCGAAGTTCTGGAACCTACCGATCCTCCCGGTCGAGTACGATCCGGAGCGCTGGACGCGACTGACTTGGGAATACCGGGAGGGAATGGAGCGCTCGGAACGCTGCCGCCTCTGCTTTTCCATGCGCCTGGAAGAAACGGCCCGCCTGGCCCAGGAAGGAGGGTTCGATTGCTTCGGGACCGTCCTGACGGTCTCCCCACACAAGAATGCCGGCTGGATTCTCGAGGCCGGCCGCGCGGCGGCGGAGAAATCCGGACTTTCCTTTTTGGAAAGGGACTTCAAGAAGGGCGGCGGCTACCAAAACACCGTCCAGGTCAGCCGTGAACTGGGGATCTGGCGCCAGAACTACTGCGGATGCCTCTACTCCCTCTGGCAGCGCCAGGAGGAGGATCGCCTCCGCATCGTTTACCGGGAAAAGCTCTCGAAACGCCTCAAGGAACACCTGCCGTCCCTCTTCGTCAGGCTCTTGATCGAACGAGAAACAGAGCTCCTGCTGGTGCGGAGGGAGCAGAAATGGGGATTGCCCTTCGGCCCCGTCATGCCGGGCGAGAAAATAAAAGACTCCGTCGCCCGGATCGCCGGCGAGTTCGGGGTGCGCGTGAACGAAATCGGCCTGCGGGGGCTCGAGGAACTCTTCGGACGGGATGGCGAGAGTTTGAGGGAGCACCGGGTCATTCTCGATCACGCCTGCAAATACTCCGCCTCCAGGGAGGGGATCGCCGTCGAGAGCCTCTGGTGCGGCTCGGCCGATTTCGAACGGCTTTCGAGCGAAATGGAGACACCGCACTTGGTTAAGAAATACTTAGGAACAAATGAATAGATTTGGCAGGTACTCCATCGATCTGTTACAATTGAGACGCAAAATGCTTGGTTGGTTTACGCAAGAAATCGCAATCGATATTCTCAAATGTATGGAGGAAAAAATGAGAGGTTTCACCCGCTTCAACGCCGCCCTCTTGGCAAGCACCCTGCTGCTCACCGGGATCTGCGCCGCCGCTGACGCCAAAATCGTCAACACCCGCAAAACCACCGTGATCGCCCAGGTCAGCGCCGCCGCCAAGAACGTCGCCAATGAACGCCAGCGTCTANNCTTCAGGTCTACAACACCAAGGGGACCAATGCCCTTGTGGCCGAACTGAAAAAGAAGAGCACCATGAACTCGGTGAATATCGAGCGCAAGCGCTTGCTCAACCTCTACACCAATAAGGGCCGTGCCGCCCTGGTCGCCGACCTGCGCACCGCCGCCCCCAAGAAGCCCGTCGTAAGGGCCACCCCGGTTCCCACCCCGGTTCCGACCCCCTACGAGACCCCCTACGAGACCCCTTACGTCGCCCCCACCGCCGAACCGACCCCCTACGTCGAGCCCACCCCCTTCG
>DOBT01000091.1 GCA_003503675.1 Cyanobacteria bacterium UBA8530
GATCGCGGCTGTACAGCCGCGATCCCCTCTTTTTTTAGTTGATGATGAGTAAAAGAGATTATTACGAAGTCCTGGGGGTTTCCCGCCAGGCGAGCGACGAAGAAATCAAGAAGGCCTACCGCCGGCTGGCCCGGCAGTACCACCCCGACGTCTGCAAGGACCCCGGTGCCGAAAAGCAGTTCAAGGAAATCGCCGAGGCCAACGAGGTACTCTCGGACGAAAAGAAGCGCTCCCGCTACGATCAAGTCGGCCATGCCGGAAACGACGACGGAGGCTTCGGCTTCGACGGCTTCGACATCTTCGAGGCCTTCTTCGGAGGAGCCTCCAGGGGACGTGGCCAGCGGAAGAGGGCCGAGCGCGGAAGCGATCTGCGCGTGGACCTCGAACTTTCCTTCGAGGAAGCCGTCTTCGGGGTGGAGAAGACCATCGAATCCCACCGATTGGAGTCCTGCAAGACTTGCGACGGCAGCGGCGCCAAGGCGGGGTCTAAGGTGGAGACCTGCCCGCTTTGCCACGGGGCCGGGCAGATCCAGCAAATGCAGAGAACCCTTCTCGGCCAGTTCACCCACATCGCCACCTGCCCCAAGTGCGAGGGCGAGGGCAAGATCGTCGATCAGCCCTGCCCCGATTGCCGCGGCAGCGGCAAGGAGAGAAAGCTCAAAAAACTGCAGGTCAAGATCCCGGCCGGGGTGGACTCCGGCGCGCACCTGCGCATCAACGGGGAGGGAGACGCCGGGAGCCGTGGCGGTCCCCCCGGAGACCTCTACCTCGTCCTCTTCGTCAAGGCGCACGAGCGCTTTGCCCGCAGGGAGCTCGACATCCTGACCATCCAGCCGCTCTCCTTCGTCCAGGCCTCCCTGGGCGCGGAGGTCACCGTGGAGACCCTCGACGGCCCCAGGAAGCTCAAGATCCCGGCCGGAACCCAGTACGGGACGGTCTTCCCGCTCAAGGGGCTGGGGATACCCGCCCTGGGAACCGCCAGGCGCGGGGACCTTCTCGCCGAGATTCGCATCGAGGTCCCCACCAAGCTCACGGAAGAGCAAGCTGACATCCTGCGCCGCTTCGAGGAGACCCTCGGCGATTCCGCCGAGCATTCCGCCTCCTTTCTCGACATGCTGAAGAGCGCCCTGGGAAAGCATTGAGCCGGAAAAGTTCTCGTGCGATCCCCCGATCTTCTTCTCCCGTTCCTTCGTTGCCTTTCCCTGAAGGTCTGGGCATCATGGAAGAAACGTGCCCGTAGGAAGGAGAGAAGAAGTGGGGATCAAGATCTTTTTCGGGACCGTCGCGGCGGATTTCCACGCCATCTTCGAACGCGACCCCGCGGCCAAGAATTTTTTCGAAGCCCTCACCTACCCCGGCTTCCACGCCATTCTGGCCCACCGCCTCATCCACCCCCTGAATCGATGGGGACTGCCCTTCCTGCCGCGCCTGCTTTCCCAGTCGATGCGCTTCTTGACGGGCATCGAGATCCATCCCGGCGCCCGCATCGGCAAGGGCCTCTTCATCGACCACGGCATGGGCGTGGTGATCGGGGAAACCGCCGAGATCGGGGAGAACGTCCTGATCTACCAGGGGGTCACCCTGGGCGGGACCGGCCATGAGCAGGGCAAACGACACCCGACCATCGGCAACGACGTGGTGATCGGCTCGGGGGCCAAGGTCCTCGGCTCCATCCGCATCGGAGACGGCGCCCGAATCGGGGCCGGCTCCGTGGTGACGAAACCGGTCATGCCCGACGCCACCGTGGTGGGCATCCCCGGAAGGGCCATCTCGTGCGGCGGAAGGCGCCTCGAGGCCCTGGACCACCAAAACCTACCCGACCCCGTCCTCCACATCCTGGAGGCCATGCAGGACCGCATCGAGAAGCTCGAGAACACCGTCCTCATCCTCAAGGAAGAAAAAAAGAAGCTCGCCCCCCCTGAAGAAGAAGCAATGAGCAGCAAAAACAAAATAGACAGTCCGAGACTCGCATAGATTGGATCAGAAGATGGAAAACCAGGAAATTCCGGAAAGCCCGAGCGAAGAAAAACAAGGCGAGCTCGCCTGGGGCCGCCACGTGGCCCTGGCCGCCCTGGAAGGGGAAGGCTCGGTCAACAAGGTCTGGGCCCTGCGCGCTCTCATGGATTCCCCCCTGGGAAGCAAAATCCGGCAGCTCGCCAAAAGCAAGGGAGCGGTCGTTTCCCTGGTCGAGAAAGTCAAGTTGGACCAGTTGACCCAGGGCGAGAACCACCAGGGGATCGTCGTCAGTGCCGCCGCCCACCAGTACGCCGACCTTTCCGAGGTGATCGAGGCCTCCAAGAATAGCCGACATCCCCTGCTGCTGGTGCTCGACGGCATCGAGGACCCCCACAACCTGGGGGCCCTGATCCGTACCGCCGTCGGGGCCGGAGCCCAGGGGGTGATCATCCCCCAGCGCCGTGCCGTCGGTCTCACCGGCATCGTCGAGAAATCCAGCGCGGGCTCCCTCGATCGCATGCCGGTCGCCCGCGTCGGCAACCTCAACGAACTGCTCAAGAAACTGCAGAAGGAAGGCTTCTGGATCGTGGCCGCCGACTCCTCGGGAAAGAGCTTCCCCTACACCGTCGACCTCACCGTGCCGGTGGCCCTGGTGATCGGCGGGGAAGGCGGCGGGATAAGCCGCCTGGTGCTCGATAATTCCGACTTCGTCGTTCGCCTGCCCATGGTGGGCGACCTGGAATCCCTCAACGCCTCGGTGGCTGGCGGCGTCCTCATGTACGAGATTCTGCGGCAAAGGCTGGCCCAGGACCCTTCGATGGCGCGGGAATAGATGAGTCCGATGATCCTGACGGACCCTTCCTCCTTCATCGCGGCGGCGCTGGCGCCGGCGATCGCCCTCTCCGGCTGCGCCATCCTGGCTTCCACCTCGCACACCAAGCATTCCTCGATCATGGACCGATTGCGGGCCCTCAACGCCGAAAAAAGGGAAAACCAGGAAAACTCCGACACCCCAAGGACCGAGAGCCTCGAGCGGCAAATCGCCATCCTCTACCGTAGGGCCCAACACACCGGAAAGTCCATTTTCCTTCTCTCCTTCGCCATGGCCTGCATCATCCTGTCCTCCATCTCGATAGCCGTCATGCAGTACATCCCCTTCACGGCGCTGCATTCCCTCCCGAAATGGTTTTTCGTCTTCGGCATCTTCCTGGTCCTTTATTCCCTGATCGAGGAACTGCTGGAAGTCAGGCTCTCCTTCCGGGTCGTTCGCTACGAACTGGGCATCTTCGACGAGAGCGCCCTCAAGACCGCCGAAAAAAATTTCCGAAAAGCCTGAACGACCATTCCGAAAATAAAGGAGCCGTCTCCCGGGAGGCGGCTCCTTTATTTTATTTTTCACGGAGGAGGGAACGCAGGGCGAGGGGATCGCTGAGGTTTCCCACCACCTTGACCATGGGGTCGGGCCGGCTCCTCACCAGGGTCGGGGAAAGGAAGATCCCGTCATCGAGTGCCCTGAGGGGATCCTGTTTGATGTCGATCAGTTCGATCTCGTAGGGCTCGGAAAGGTTCCTCTCGACGAAAGCCTTGAGGTTTTCGATCGCCTGCAGGGCGTTGGGCGTCCCTCCCACGAGGTAAAGAGAAAAATGATATTCCATCAAGGCACTACTCCACGCGAAGGGTATCCTCGTCGGCTCCCCGTGAGAGACGACGGGCATCGAAACGATCACTCCATTGCTTTTCCCGAAGCGAGGCCTCCTGCTTGAAGAGAGCGATTTCGCCCCTCTTGAGCTCGAGTTCGCTTTGGAGAGCCTCCGAACGAAGCTTCATTTCGATCTCGGCCTTCTCCAGATCACGCTGCTTGGCGAAGAGTTGGCCGCGAATCCTTTGCCTCTCGATCGCCTCCTCGTTTTCCCGCTCCGCGCGCAGAGTGCCCATCAGGACCTCGCCGCCCGCGACATAGACGTCCTGCAGGGTCGCGCCGTCGTCGGAAATCAACAATTCGCGCACCTGATGGGAGTGCTTGGTGCCGCGGGACTTGACGATGGTGAGGCCGCGGTTGCGCTCCCCGGCCTGCACCTTGAAGGAAAGGTGGATCCAGGTGTCGGCGATGGTCGAGATCTCGGTCTGGGTCAGCTCCATCTCGGGAGCGAGATCGGAGATCAGGCTGGAGCAGAAGACGGTGATGCCCCTTTGCTTCAAGAGGTGGAAGAGACGGCGGGGCAGGGCATTGCTCTTGCGCAGGCTGGGCGCCGCCAGAATGGCGGAAAGAGGGTCGATCACGACGCAGCTCGGATTGTGCTCGTCCAGCAGCTTGCGGATGATCATGAGGTATTCCTCGGCGCTGCGGGCCTCGGAACGCGCCGAGTACATCAACAGCAAGCCCGATTGGACGTGCTTTTCCAGGTCGATGCTGACCGAGCGGAGGTTGCGGACGATCTCGGTGTTGCTCTCGTCGAAGGAGATGAAGAGGGCTTTTTCGCCACGCTGGCAGGCAGCCTGGACGAAGGAGCCGCAGAGGATGGTCTTGGAGGTGCCGGGGGTGCCGGAAATCAGGATGCTCGTGCCGCGGTAGACGCCGCCGTCCAGCATGCCGTCGAGGCGGGCGACCCCGGTGGAGATGCGCTCGTAAGAGATCTCGTAGCGGATGTCGTGGCCGGTGATGCCGACCGAGGCGACCTCGATCCCGTCCGTCCCGATGACCATGGGGAACTCGTTCTCGGCGAAGTCCGAACCGCGGTACTTCACCACCTTGAACTGGCGAGCGGACATCCCGTCGACGATCCGGTAATCCAGGCGGAGGGCGCAGTCGGCCATGAACTGCATGTAGGCGTAGCGCTCGGGCAGGTCGTCGCCTTCCATGCGGGCGGTGATGATGCCGGTATAGCCGTTCTTCTCGAGCCACTCGTGAATGCGGTAGATCTCCCTGCGCTCGGCCTTGGGGTTGCCCAGGAAGGCCATGAGGTCGTCGATGGCGTCGAAGACGATCCGCTTGGCGCCCATCTTGTCGGCCTTNNTCCCAGCCGAAGCCGATGGAGTTCTCGAATAGGTGGCGGGACTTCTCCTCGAAGGCCACGAAGATGCCCGGCTCGTCGTAAAGCAGGGCGCCGTTGACCAGGAGCTGCATGGAGAAAACGGTCTTGCCGCCGCCGGCGCCACCCATCAGGAGCGTGGTACGGCCTCGAGGAAGGCCACCGCCGGTGACTTCGTCCACTCCGGCGATGCCGGTGGGTGCCTTGGAGATACCCTTTTCCATACTGGCTCCTAAAAAAAGCTTTTGCCCGTACGGGATCCGAACAAGATCCCGGCAAGAGGCGCGTGAGCGCAAGAGTATGTTATCACATAGAAACTCAAAACGCCCCTCCATCCCATCGTTCGATGGGATGGAGGGGCGTCGAATACCGAACTAAGCGGGGACGGAAACGTTGGGCTCCTCGAAGAAGGCTTCGAACAATTCCGAATCCAGGGTTTCCTTGATGATCAGGTCCTTGGCGATCGCCACCAGTTTCTCCTTGTTCTTGGAAAGGATCTCCTTGGCGACGACCCAGCAACCTTCCACGATGCGCCTGACCTCGGAGTCGATCATGCTGCCGATCTGCTCGGAATAGTTGCGGTCCTCTCCGAAGTCACGGCCCAGGAAGACGTGCTCGTGGCGCTTTCCGAAGGTGAGGGGGCCGAGGGATTCGGACATCCCCCATTCCACCACCATGCGGCGGGCGAGCCCCGTGGCGCGTTCCAGGTCGTTGGAAGCCCCGGTGGTGATCTCGTCGAAGACGAGCTGTTCGGCCACCTGTCCTCCGAGCAACATCGCGATGCGGTCCAAGAGCTGGGAGCGCGAGGTGAGCACCCGGTCCTCGGCGGGAAGGGTCATGGTCAGTCCGAGCGCCATCCCCCGGGAAACGATGGTCACCTTGTGGACGGGATCGCAGTGGGGCAGGTACTTGGAGATCATGGCGTGTCCCACTTCGTGGTAGGCGATGATTTCCTTTTCCTTCTCTGAGATGATGCGGCTCTTGCGCTCCGGTCCCGCTATCACCTTGTCGATCGCTTCCTCGAGGTCCTCCATGAGGATTTCCTTGCGGTTGTTGCGGGCGGCGATCAGGGCGCCCTCGTTGGCCATGTTGGCGAGGTCCGCCCCGGTGAAGCCCGGAGTCCTCTTGGCCAGGATCGAAAGCTCGACGTCCTTGGCCAGGGGCTTGTTCTTGACGTGCACCGAAAGGATCTGCTCGCGGCCCTTGATGTCGGGGTTGTCGACCACCACCTGGCGATCGAAGCGGCCCGGCCTCAGAAGAGCGGCATCCAGGATGTCGGGGCGGTTGGTGGCCGCGATGATGANNTCGTCGACGAAGACGATGCAGGGGGAATGTTTCTTGGCTTGATCGAAGAGGTCCCTGACCCGGGAGGCGCCGACTCCGACGAACATCTCTACGAAGTCCGAACCCGAAATGGAGAAGAAGGGGACACCGGCTTCACCGGCGATCGCCTTGGCCAGGAGGGTCTTCCCGGTACCCGGAGAGCCTACCAACAGCACTCCCTTGGGGATGCGAGCCCCCAGGGCCTGGAACTTCTCGGGGGTCTTCAAGAATTCGACGACCTCCTCGAGTTCACGCTTGGCCTCGTCGATCCCGGCCACGTCGGCGAAGGTGACCTTGGTCTTGTTCTCGACCATCATCTTGGCACGACTCTTCCCGAAGGACATGGCCTGGTTGGAGCCGCCCTGGGCCTGGCGCAGCATGAAGATCCAGAGCCCCACGATCAAGAGCAGGGGCAGGAAGATCGAGGAAAGCAGGGACAACCACCAGCCGCTCTGATCGGTGGGCTGCACGTTGATGACGACCTTGTGGGCCTTCAGAGTGGCCATGAGTTGGGGATCGTCCGGAACGACGACCTTCAATTTTTCGGTGTTCGACTCCACTTTGAATTGGTTCGAACCGGTCACCACGTCGACCTTCTTGATCTGGTTCTGTTCGACGCTGTCGAGGAACTGACTGTAGGAAACGGTCCTGATGCCCGGCCCATGGGGATAAAGTGAGCTCAGGAATGAGATTGCCACCAGGATGAGCAAGATGTATAAACCGGCATTTTTCCAAACTCTGTTCAATTTCGTGAGGATCCTCCTTCACAACAAGTCAATCGATGGCCATGGTATGGGAGCCGACACCCTTTGTCAAACGCTGCTCGCTTTCAGAAAGAGGATCCGCCGCGAAAAAGGGGTAACCGGAGCGAGGGTCGATCGCCTCAGGCCGACCACCCAGAAAACCTCCTCCCCGGAGGCCAAAACGAGCAACTGCGCCCGCCCTATCGGATCGACCCGCGAACGCGTCAAGAAACGGTTGAGGGGATGCGATTTCTCGTGTCCCCAGGGAGAAAATCGGTCTTTTACGCCTTCTTTGCGCCAAACCAGGCCCTCCGGCAGGCGATCGAGATCGAAAGCCACCGAAAAGGAATCGAGAGAAAAAGGAGGATTCTCGGAGGAAGAAAGGATTGTTTCGATCCTCCATCCCCCGCCGACGAACTCGCCGTTCCGTTCCATCGCTACCGGGGAAAGAAAGTTTTTTTCCCTGAGAAAGAGGCGACCGAAACGAACGGATGCCTCGATTCCCGCCAGCAGATCGATCTTTCCCCCTTTTCCGACCAGAACCAAGAGTCTTCCGACGTGGGCCGAGGTGAAGAGGCGGTGGCCTCCGAGCAACTCGCTCAAAGCCAGGGCCATCACGCGGCGGGCCAGAACCACGGGCAAAGCGATGATTTTCGGGATGTCCAGCGAGAGGCCCGTTTCCCGGCGAACGACCATTTTTGCGAACTCCTTCTTCGCCAGGAGGTCGAGAAAATCGTCCTCCTCGGCCAGGATCAGGGCATTGCGAGCGGCCACCTCGGCGATCCTCGGATTCAATTCCCTCAGGGCGGGAACGACTTCCAGTCGGACCTTGTTGCGGGAAAAAATCGCTTCCGAATTGGTCGGATCGCTCAGGGTGGACAACCCCCGGAAAAGGCAGTATCTTTCGACGCGCTCCCGGGTGAAGGAAAGCAGGGGACGGATGATTTTCGGGCCGTTCGATTGTTCGCGGGAAAGCGGGATGCCCCGGAGCCCGGTCAGGGCCGCCCCCCTGGTCAGCCGCAAGAGGATGGTCTCCAGCTGATCATCCGCCTGATGCCCCAGAGCCAGGAAATCGAAGGAAAAAAGCGAGGCCACCTCGTTGAGGGCCGCGTAACGGGCCTCGCGCGCGGCGGCCTCGATCGAGCCCTTTGCGGTCAGTTGGATTTTCCTGGTAAAAAAGGGAAGGCCGAAATTTTCGACGATTCCCTTCAAGCTTTCGATTTCTCGGGCGGATTCGGGACGCAGGGAGTGGTCGACGGAGGCGGCGGCGATCGCCCAGCCCCGCGCGGGGGCCAATCGATTCAAAAGATCCAGCAGGGCGGTGGAATCGGCCCCTCCGGAAAAACCCACCAGGATCCTCGCTTTTTCGGGGAGGAAAAGGTGGGAATCGAGGAAAGCTTCGAACTCTTTCAGAAAATCGGGCATAAAAAAATGGCATTGGCTAGATTTGAACCAGCGACCGATCGGGTATGAACCGATTGCTCTACCACTGAGCTACAATGCCGTGAACAAGAACCAATATTAGAGGTTTTCGCGAGAACCGTCAAGATCAAAGAGGATAATCGAGGCCGTTTCGCTTCGCCTGGCGAAGCAAGTTCATCCCTTCCTCGATCCTTTTTTTGATCTGCTGCAGTTCGGAGAGCCACTCCTCGAACTCCCCCTCGGTGACCATCCGACCGGGAAGGTAGCCGGGGCGCAGCCGGGTATAAGGGCAATGGCTCGGCAAAACCCCGTCCTGAGAAACCATCTGCTCGATGCGAAGGCAGGTGCGCTCTTCGTACACCAGACAGGAATTATTTTCGTCCAGATGCTCGCACTTGGCGGTCGGATGAATGAAAAACAGGCCTTCCGGGCCGACCACCTTCTTGTGGCAGCAGATGCCGCAGCGAAGGCAAAGGTTCTCAAGATCTTCTTTTTTCATCTTTTTTCTCAGAACTTCTCGAAGTCGCGTACCTGGGGACAGTCGGGCAGGCTCTTCAAAATGGCCCTGCCGTAGTACTTGGTGAAGAGACGGTTGTCCAGGATGGCCACCACGCCGCGATCGGACTGGGTGCGGATCAATCGTCCGAAGCCCTGCTTCAGGCGAATGATGGCCTGGGGAAGCGTGAATTCATTGAACCAGTCCCTTCCCTGTAGTTTCAATCGCTCGACCTGGGCTTCGATGACGGGGTCGTCGGGGACCGAGAAGGGGATGCGGTCGATGATCACGCAGGAAAGGGCTTCGCCGGGAATGTCCACCCCTTCCCAGAAGGAACTGGTGGCGAAGAGGACGGCGTGGGGGGTGTTCTTGAACCATTCGATCAACTGCGCGCGGGGGAGATCGCCCTGTCGCTTGAGGGGAAAGGGAATCTTGGAGGAAAGGGTCGAGAAGGCCCCGTGCAACGCCCGGTAGGAGGTAAAAAGAACGAAGGCCCTTCCCTCGGTCTTCAAGAGGATGTCGAGGATGGCGTCGCGGGAGTGGTTGGCGAATTCGGGGGCGTTGGGCTCGGGCAGGAAGCGGGGGACGTAGAGCACGGCCTGGCGGCTGAAATCGAAGGGCGAGGGCAGGGAAATGGCCGGAACCCCCTCCAGTCCGATCTGGGCGGAGAAGTATCCGAAATCCCCTCCGGCGGAAAGGGTGGCGGAGGTCAGGATCGCCTGGCGCTTGCTCCAAAGGGATTTCCGCAAGAGGTTTCCGACATCCAGAGGGGCGCAACGCAGGTCGAACAAACTTCTCTCTCTCTCCTGCTCCACCCAATAAACGCGGTCCAGGAGTGCGGAGTCGCCGTCGGAGAAGCTATCCCAGCAATTGCTCAGTTTTTCCGTCTGGAGCAGGAGGCGATCGCGGTGGGCTTCGGCCTTTGGGGAAAGGGAAAGCAGGGGATCGAGGGCCTCTTCTTCCAGCCAGTGCTTCAGGTCGTTCAATCGCTCGAGCATTCCCCCGGCCACGTCCAGGAAGTCCGCGTCGGGATAAAGGCGGTACTGGGACCGCTCGCTCTTGAGCACCCAGTTGAGCAGGCGGGAATCCAGGCCGATCAGTTCGAAGGAGATCTCGTCGGGGACCCGTCCGAGGCGGCGGCGTATCTTCTGGATCAGCCGGGTGAGGGCATAGCGACCGACCGAGACGGAAAAGGCCTGGATAGCCGCCTGAGCAATCTTGTGGGCCTCGTCGAAGACCACGGTGTGGTGATCGGGAAGGATGGCCCCGCCGCTCGCCAGATCCGAGAAGTAGAGGGCATGGTTGGCGACCACCAGGTCGGCGTTGGCGATTCTTCTTCGACTGATGCGCACGGCGCAGGAATCCAAGAACTCGCAGCGGCTTCCCAGACAATCGTCGCCGTCCGAAGCCAGCTCGAACCAGAGGGAAGGGCTCGGAACGAAAGATAAATCAGCCAAATCTCCGCTCCAGCGGGGCATCTCGGCCCTCAGGCGGGCGAACTCTTCCTGGAAGGGATCGCGGGGGGAGAGGGAGCGATCCACCTCCCAGAACTTTTGCCGGCACAGGTAGTTGGAGCGCCCCTTGGCGAGAGCGAAGGAAAATTTCTTGTAGGCCTTTTGAAGAAAGGGCAGGTCTTTCTGGAGCAGTTGTTCCTGCAGGGCGATGGTGCCGGTGGAGACCACGTGGGGGCCCTCGCTATCCAGCAGGGGAATCAGGTAGCCGAAAGACTTGCCGCTGCCGGTTCCCGCCTCGACGATGGCACTGCCGCCGGAACGGATGGCCTCATGCACGAAACGAGCCATCTCCAGTTGGGAGGAACGGGGTTCGAAGCGTGGGTGAAGACGAATGGCTTCTTCGAAGCTCTGAATGAATTCCACTATTCCTCCGGGAGGGCTTCCTCGGGCATGGCTTCCAGGGGTACGGAAACGACGATTTTATGGCCTTCCCGGCTGATGAGGAGGCGAAGGAAGGCGCCGACCTTGCGGGAAGCGATGTAGCGGATCAGATCGCCCGCGTCCTGCATCTTGCGGTCATCCGCTTCCAGGACCCGGTCGCCCCCGAGCAACCCGGCCTTCTCGGCGGGACCTCTCCGGAGCACCTCCCGGATCAAGACGCCTTCGAAAGCCGGATAGGCGAAGGTCACTCCGAGCCAGGGGCGCTCGATCTTTCCGGCTGTCCGCAGGGAGGCGACCACTTCCTGGATGGTGGCGACGGGGATGGAGAAGCCGATTCCCTGGGCGTTGGAGGCCACCATGGTGTTCATGCCGACCACGTCTCCCTCCAGGTTGAGGAGGGGACCGCCGGAATTTCCGGGGTTGATGGGGGCGTCGGTCTGGATGAAGGACACTCCTCCCTTGGCCTGGACGTCGCGGTTGAGGGCGGAGATGATCCCGGCGGTCACCGAGGTCTTCAGGCCGAGCGGGCTGCCGATGGCCACCACCCACTCCCCGACGC
Source organism: Cyanobacteria bacterium UBA8530 (assembly GCA_003503675.1). Classification (GTDB taxonomy): domain Bacteria; phylum Cyanobacteriota; class Sericytochromatia; order S15B-MN24; family UBA8530; genus UBA8530. Next base: position 11,424 of record DOBT01000091.1, read on the forward strand.
GGATGGCCCGGGGATCGGCGAACTTCACCGTGGTCAATCTTTCGGCCTGAATCTTTAGAAGGGCGATGTCGGACAAGGGATCCCTTCCGATCACCTTTCCTTCGAACTGTCGGCCGTCCGTCAGGGTCACCTTGATGGAGCCCGCGTCCCGCACGACGTGGTGGTTGGTGATGATCAGGCCGTCGGCGGAGATGAGGAAGCCGGACCCCACCCCGTGCTGTTCGAAAAAGCGGGGCAAACGAGGCAGTTCGCTCGAAAAGAATCGGTGGAAGAAGGGGTCCAATTCGCTCAAAGGGTTACGGCTCTTGGCGACGGTGTCCAGGTTGACCACCGCCGGGGAAACCTTCTCGACCAGGTCGGCGATGGTGTTCGGCCCGAGCATAACGGGAGCGGCCCCCGCGGGAAGCGAGAGCAACAAGGAAGCAGTGAGAAAGCCGACCTTCATTTTCCTTTTCGTCATGTTTTTCCTCCCCTCCGGATCCCAACATCATAGCGGCCTCCCCCGGCGAAAAGCAAATGAAGGGATATGGTATAATATCCTCGATCGTGCTAGACGGGGAGTTAGCGGTGCCCTGTACCCGCAATCCGCTACAGCGGGGTTGAACTCCTCCTTGCGGCTGGCATGTGTGAAAACGGGTCCCGGAGGGCAGTGTTGAGGATCGGGTCCCACGCGGCGTTGGACTGCGAACCCCGTCAGATCCGGAAGGAAGCAGCGGTAAGCAAATTCCAGCGGGTGCCGTGGAGACGCCTGATCGGAGCCAGCCAGCGAGACTACGCTCGGACGTTCCCGTCAAGGGGAGGTGCACGGTCATTCTTTTTGCGATGAGAAAATGAGATGAATCAGAATTCCGACCTTTACTCCGTCCTCGGGGTCCCCAAGAACGCCTCCGAGGACGATATCAAGAAGGCCTACCGCAAGCTCGCCAGAAAATACCATCCCGACGCCCATCCCAACGACAAGTCCGCCGCTTCGAAGTTCAACGAGGCCACCGAAGCCTACGACGTCCTGGGGGACGTCAACAAGCGCCGCCAATACGACCAGATGAGGGATAATCCCTTCCAAGGTTTCGGCGGCGCCCGACAAGGTGGCGGTTTTCAAGGCGGCAACATCGAATACGATCTGGGCGGACAGGGCTTCGGAGGCATCGAAGACCTGCTCGGGTCGCTCTTCGGCGGTCGCGGCAACCCTCAGTCCCGGTCGAAGGGAATGCGCGGCTCGGATCGCGAGGTCGAGGCCAACATTCCGCTCAAACAGGCCCTCGAAGGCACCCAGGTCGAGGTACCCGGACGCACCAACCGCCTGAAGGTGCGCATCCCGCCCGGCACCCTGGACGGGGCCCGCATCCGCGTTCCCGAAGAAGGCGACCCCGGCTATCAGAACGGCGACCTCTACGTGGTGGTCAAGATCAGCATCCCTTCCATGTTCAAAAGGGAGGGGGACGACCTGCACCTCGAACTTCCCCTCTCGGTCTTCGAGGCCATGTTCGGAGCTGAAATCGACGTCCCCACGGTCGAGGGCCACGTGAAGATGAAGATCCCCCCCCAGACCCAGACCGGAAAGACCTTCCGCCTCAAGGGAAAGGGCATTCCCCACGCCAAGGGCGGAAACGGGGACCAATACGTCCGGGTGCTCGTCCACATCCCCCTCAACGTCTCCGAGAAGGACGCCGAGGTTTGGAAGGCGCTTTCCCAATCCCCCTACAACCCCCGGCGCTGAGAAGGATTTTTTAAAGAACAAGAAAGCCGTTTGCCTCGTCATGAACTCGGAAGAACGATTTTTTTAAGGAGTCTAAATATGTCCAAGACCTGGCTTCTTTTGCCCATCTCCCTGATCGCCGCGAGCTGCGCGATCTTTCCGGCGGGCTCGATTTTCAACCCGGGCTCGACCACCCTCGACCCCAAGGTCCTCGCCGTCACCGAACAAACCACGGAAACGACGAAGGAAAGCGTCGGACTGCGCTGGAACGACGTCCTCAACTCCAAGAGCTACGAGATCATCAAGAAGAACCAGGAAGGACAAAGCAAAGTCTTTCCCACCGACAAGCGGGAGTTTACAGACTCCGATGTCAAAGGCGGAAAAAGCTACACCTACTCCGTCCGCGCCCTGGACGGCAACAACACCCAGTTGACGATCTCCAAGGAAGTTTCGGTGACGCCGCTCGTTTCCACGGTCAAGCGCCCCGTCCTCCCCGGAACCCCCAAGCAAGTGGATGTCGCCCAACCCGATTTGACCTGGGATCCCGCGGAAGGGGCCAAGTGGTACTTCATCAAGGTCAACGACCGCGCCGACGGCAAGTTGGTCTTCGGAGGCTTCTCCGACAAGACTTCCATCAAGGTCGGGGCCCAGAACTACAGCAAGACGGTTTCCCTGCCGATGTTCGACGAACTCCACAACGTCAGCCTCAAGCGGGGCTCCAGCTACGAATGGACCGTCACGGCCATCCGCGCCGAAGGCGACAAGCT
>DOBT01000139.1 GCA_003503675.1 Cyanobacteria bacterium UBA8530
GGGTGGTCGATGTCCACATCAGCCGCCTGAGGAGCAAGCTCGAGGAAGACCCCGGAGCCCCCGAGCTGATCCTGACCGCCCGCGGCACCGGCTACATGTTCGCCAACTACACCCCCCAGCCGGTCGAACCCCAGCAATAAACAAAAAAAAGAGGCCATCTCGAATATTCGAGATGGCCCCTTTTTTTTACGCCGGATCGATTTCTTTCAATTTGGCGGTCGGGTTGCGGTCGGTGCGGCGATCGCGGGCGAAAGAGCTGCCGTCCAGGGACTTGGCGAACTTCTTCACCTCGGCGGCCAGGGAGCTGAGTTCGAGGAAGTCGTTGATCTTCCTTTGCTCGTTGGTGACGATGGCTATCGAGATGGAGCAGAGCGGGAAGCGCTGGGACCTCCCGCGGCGATCGGTCGATTCGATGAAGCCTCTTTTGCGGTCCTCCTCGAGGTAGAGGGCGGGGATCTCGTCGTCGAAGCGGCGAATGATCTCCCGGCAAAGCGGCTCGGCTCGATCGGGCACCGTGACCACGATGAAGTCGTCTCCCCCGATGTGCCCGACGAAGTCTTCGGTGAACTCGGAGATGTCGGAGAGGGGCAAGAGGATTTTCGTGCTCCGGACCGCGCCCCGCAAGACGTCGGCAGTCATCACGATGACCCGGTCGCCCTGTTCGAAGCCGAACTTGTCGTTGAAGGCCTTGAAGTGGTCCAGGTCGGTATAGAGGACGGCCAGGGGATGGTTCTTTTTCATGNNACGACTGGATTTCCTCTTCGATCACCAGGTTGCCGGGAAGCTTGGTGAGCGGGTTGGCGTTCTGGTCGCGCACCTTCATGATGGCCAAGCTCTCGCTCATTCGGTTGAAGGCGTTGGCCAGTTGCTCCAGCTCGTCCCCGCTCTTGATGGTCAGCCGCTGTTCCAGGTCTCCATGGGCGATGACGGTGGCCTGCTCGACCAGTTGACGCAGGGGGTCGGTGATGGTCTTTGAGAGCAGGGTGGCTATCAAGGTGGCCAGGAGCGCGCCGATGAGGGCGAGCAGGATGATGTAGGTCTGCGAACGGCGGGCCAGCTCCTGGTAGGGGGCTTCGGAGGCGCCGATGAACAACAAGCCGACGAACTCGCCGTAGTCCCCGAAGAGGGGAGCGAAGGCGGCGATGTAGGGACGCCGGTCGATGACCACGCTTTCCCGGATCAGCTTTCCGGTTTCCCGGGCCCTGTTCACCACCGAGCGGGGCAGTTCCCCCGATAGATTCTTGCCCTTGGTCTTGATGGTCTGGGCCAGCCAGAGGCTCGCGCGGGAGTTGCCGCCGGCGATCCCGACTTCCTGCCCGGTGATTTTCTTGATTTGTTCCACGAAGGCCTGATCCAGGTGGGTTCCAACCGCCACGGCCCCGACGACCCTTCCCCGGTTGAGGACCGGCGCGATGCCTCGGACGATGAGGCCCTCTTCCGAGGGACCCACCCCGGTGGCGCTCTCTCCGGCCAGGGCCAGCGGCACTCCGGCGTCCAGGTTGGCCGATGCGGGACCCCAGAGCGGCTCCCCGTTGCGATCGTAGCAGCGGATGATCTGCTTTTTCGGGAGGATGTCCATGACCTCCTGCAGCTCTTTCGGATCCTTCTTGCTCGCCGAGATGAAGCGGATGACGCGCGGGGTGTTGGCCACCATGCGGGCGGAGGTCAGCGCGTCTTCCTTGAAGTAGTCGAAGGTGTGGAGGGTGACGGCGATGTCGGAGTCGAGACGCTTGAAGGCCTCGCTGCGGATTCCCTCGGTCGCCATCACCGAGGCGATGATCGCGGCGAGGAGGAGGAGGGAGATGTTGACGACGGTGAAAACCCCGGCCAGCTTGAGAGCGATCGAGAAGCGCAATTTCAGGTCCTCAGCGATAGAAGGGAGAAGGAGTCGGCGAGGAGGATGGCCCTCTCGAGGGCGTCCGGATCAACGGGGAAAGGCAGGTTCCTCAGGGACGACTGGGTTTCGCGGCAGCGGAGGGCGATCTCTCCGGCCAGTTCGGAGGAGAGCCCCAGTTCCTTCAGGGTGAGCGGCAGACGGATGGACCTGAAAAAAGCGAACAGCTCGTTTATTTCGCTAGGGGGGGCTTCTTCGAGGAGGAGTTGAACCAGAATGCCGAAGCCCACTTTTTCCCCGTGAAGGGAATTTCTCGAGCCGGGAAAGAGCGTCATGGCGTTGCAGAGGGCATGGGCCGCGACGGTGCGGCACTTCTCTCCCCCGATCCCCCCTATCAGTCCCGGCAACCTCATCGCCGCGTCGATCACGTCGAGGCGGGGCTGGCCCAACTCGGGATTTTGGAGGGCTTTCGCGGAAAGCTCGAAAAGCTCTTTCTTCAGGAGGTCGGCGATTTGCATGGCCGTCTTCACTATGAGGCCCGGGCTGTTTTTCGTGGCGGTCCTTCCCTCGTACCACTTGGCGAGGGCATCGGCGATGCCCGAGGCGAAGAGGCGGTCGGGGGCCTTTCCCACGATCTCGTAGTCGAGCAGCAGGACGTTGGGCGGGGCGTGGAGAACGGTTTCCTGCCAGGCCCCTTCCTCGGAGTACTGGTTGCTGAGGGCGGACCAGCAGGCGCAGGTGGCCGGACTGGTCGGAACGGTCATGACGGGTAGGCCGCAACGGTGGGCGACCATCTTGGCGGTGTCGAGGGCCTTGCCGCCGCCGATTCCCACGACGGCGCGGGCCTTTTCGGCCATTTCGGCCAATCGAAGGACGCTGTCCCGGCTGCTGTCCCTTCCGTAGGTCGAAAAAAAATGGGCGACCCCCGCTTCGGCGAGGGACCGCTCGACCTCTTCCTTGACCAGGGGGAAGGATTTCTCGCCGCCCACGATCAGCACCCGCTCAAAGGAGGCTAAAAGCGGACCGAGGCCCGCGAGGGCCCCGAAACCGGCGATCACCCTTGAAGGGGAAATGTTCAGCTCATCAATCCTTTTCGACACCCGATCATTCTATCACCAATTGCCTGATTTGCTCCCGCCGGAAAGCCGGAGAGCGTTCTTCGGCGGGGAATCGCCCGAGATGGTATAATGAGAAGGCAAGATTATCCAAACCTGGAGGGAACCATGGCCGTACAATCCGATAACATTCACCTCGAAAACGAGAAGGTGGATCACACCTACGACGCCGCCCAAATCCAAGTCCTGGAAGGGCTCGAGCCGGTCCGCAAGCGGCCGGGGATGTATATCGGCAGCACCGGTGAGAAGGGGCTTCATCACCTGGTCTACGAAGTGGTTGACAACGCCGTCGACGAGGCCCTGGCCGGCTTCTGCGACCGGATCGACGTTTCCCTGAACTCCGACGGCTCCGTCTCGGTCCAGGACAACGGCCGCGGCATTCCGGTCGATCTTCTCGTCAAGACCGGCCGTCCCGCCCTCGAGACCATCATGACCGTCCTGCACGCCGGGGGCAAGTTCGGAGCGGGCGGATACAAGGTTTCGGGCGGTCTCCACGGGGTCGGCGCCTCGGTGGTCAACGCTCTTTCCGAGTGGTGCGAGGTCGAGGTGGGCCGCAACGGCAAGCTCTACCGCCAGCGCTACGAAAAGGGCGTTCCCGTCACCGACGTCGAGGTGGTCGGGATCTCCGAGGGAACCGGCACCAAGGTGACCTTCAAGCCGGACTCCACCATCTTCGAGACCACTCGCTTCGATTTCGATACCCTATCCGAGCGCTTCCAGGAAATGGCCTACCTCAACCGGGGCATCTTCCTCAACTTCGTTTCGGATTCCCCCGACGAATTCGGAACGAGCAAGCATCGCGAGGTCGTCTTCCATTACGAAGGCGGCATCTCCTCCTTCGTTTCCTACCTCAACGAGAACAAGGACGTGCTCTTCCCCGAGCCGGTCTACGTCGAGGGCAACAAGGACGGCGTCTCGGTAGAGATAGCCATCCAGTACAACACCGGCTACAACGAGAACGTCCTGGCCTTCGCCAACAACATCAACACCGTCGACGGCGGCACCCACCTGACGGGTTTCCGTACCGCCCTCACCAAGATCCTCAACGAGTACGGCCGCAAGATGAACATCATCAAGGACGGCGACCCCAACCTCACCGGGGACGACGTCCGCGAGGGTCTGGCCGCGGTCATCTCGGTCAAGCTCCCCGAACCCCAGTTCGAGGGACAGACCAAGACCAAGCTCGGCAACACCGAGGTGAAGCCCCTGGTCGAAAGCATCATGGCGGACGGTCTGAACCACTTCCTGGAAGGCACCCCCAACGTCGGGAAACTGATCATCACCAAGGCTTTCGAGGCCTTCAAGGCCCGCGAAGCGGCCCGCAAGGCGAGAGAACTGACCCGTCGCAAGAGCGCCCTCGAGTCCTCCACCCTGCCGGGCAAGCTGGCGGACTGCTCGGACAAGAACCCCGAGAACTGCGAACTCTTCATCGTCGAAGGGGACTCGGCCGGTGGCTCGGCCAAGCAAGGGCGTGACCGTGCCTTCCAGGCCATCCTGCCCCTGCGCGGCAAGATCCTTAACACCGAAAGGGCCCGCATCGACAAGATCTACGCCAACGAGGAGATCCAGAACCTCATCATCGCCATCGGGACCGGGGTGGACGAGGGCTTCGATCAAGCCAAGTTGCGCTACCACAAGATCGTCATCATGACCGATGCCGACGTCGACGGCGCCCACATC
>DOBT01000024.1 GCA_003503675.1 Cyanobacteria bacterium UBA8530
GAAGGCGATCGCCGTAGGTGGATTCGACGATCATGACATCCGGCTGAAACCTCGGTGCCATCATTCCGGGTACGGTCAACTGGTTGTCCACCGAGATGTCGCCCGTGATCAGCACGCTGCCGTCGCGCCCCTTGAGTCCGATCGAGGCCGCACCCAGAATGTGACCGGCAGGAAAGAACTGGGCGGTCAGACCATTTTCGTCCAAAGGAACCGGATCGAGCATCGGCACCTTCTGGATCTTGGCGAGCAGAGAATATACGGCGTCCGGACCGTAGAGGGGGATCTCGCCTTCTCGTTCGGCCTTCGCTTCCATCAGGCGGATCGCATCACCGAACATCACCCGCATGAGGGCTGCGGTAGGGGCGGTGGCGTAGACGGGAACCCGAGGGAACGCGCTGTGGATGATCGGGAGCGAACCGATGTGATCCATATGGGCATGCGTGACCAGGATGGCATCGAGCTGGGTGATGGCGGCCAGATGAGGTTGGGCTTCCTGACCACCGCTCATCCGAATCCCGCAGTCGCACAGGATATTTCGCCCCCCGATCTCGATCAGGGTCGAGGATGCGCCGATCTCGTCGGCCCCTCCCAAAAAAATGAGTTTCAAGCTCACCATCCTTCAACAACGACATGAATAGGCCCTGTAACGAGATTCCCTCAAAGGACTTCATCTGCGATCATGAGGTCGGTTCTCCGGATCGAGGAAGACCTTGATCCGCCTTTATTGGTCGTGTCTGAATATTCGAGGCCCGGTCCCTTCGCCATGCGATGACGAGAAGCTCACGGCCCTGGCAATCATCCGAAGCCATTCTATCTGCGTGATCCAGTATATCAATCATGTCGTCGTCTAGCCATGATCCCCTGGAAGAGAGGGGGAGGACGATCGATCGACGCAGAAATGAATGAAGCCGGAACCCGCCGAAGCCTTATGGACACCAAGTTTAAAGTTGTCGGAGGGAGCCGTTGTTTTTACCTGTTTTTTTTCCGGGCAACCAATTGGCGAGCGAAAGAAACTAGAACCGGAAATAAAGGACGGTTCCCATGGCCGAGCCGAGGAGATCGGCCCCGAGATCGCCGTCGAGGCGAAAATCCCGCTCCCCCGGGCACCATCCCGTACCATCGAGCACTTCCTTGGCCGTTCCCAACAGGACTCCGGCAGTCATTCCGAGCCAGGGATTGCCGCTCCACTCGGCGGTGAGCGACGAGATCAACGCGCAACCCATGGCGTGAAGTCGCTTGTCCTGTTGGCCGGGAAAGAGCCAGGAGGTGCTCCCCTGGGCCGCCAATGTCGAGACGAGCGGTCGAGGGGAGAGGCCCGATGAAGATTGTCCGGTCGGACTCGACAGGGTCAGGGAAGCCGTGGCGATCGCCATCAAGAAGCTCTCTGCCGACAAGCGGGAGGCCCTCCTCGCTGAACCCTATTTCATGGCCTTCTTGAGCAGGCGCACGATGTCGCAGCCGCAGACCTCTGCCACCGAGAAGGCGGTTTGCCCCTTGTTGTTCTCGAGGCAGGGATCGGCACCGTGATCCAGGAGCAGACTCACGACGTCGGCATGCCCCTTGCTCGAGGCCAAAATCAGGGCGGTGGTGCCATCCTGGCTTTTCCCGTTCGGGTCGGCGCCGTGGTTCAGCAGGGTCTCGGCTATCGCCGCGTGCCCCATCACCGCCGACCACATCAATGAGGTCCACCCTTCCCGCTCCTTCTCGTCGAGAGCCTGGGGACAGGCTTCGAGGATGGCCTCGACGCTCTCCATGTGGTTGTTCACCACCGCGAAGAGCAGCGCGCTGTAGTCTTCACGATTCTTGATCAGGGGGTTCGCCCCGTGGCGGAGCAACTCCCTCACGACTGCCGCTTCTCCCTTGAAGGACGCCACCATCAGAGCGGTCTGCCCTTCCTCGTCCCGGGCGTCCACGTCCTCCCCCTGGTCCAGGAGGAATTGCACCGTGAGGGTTTCCCCCCGGGTCGCCGCCTCAATCAGCCGGGTGTTGGACATCCGCCTGCCTCCTTCCAATCTCAGACAGGTCATCATGGCGAAAAGGGATGGAAAATACCTTGGCGAAAAGGCCGAAAAAACTTTCCCTTCGTAGTTAATTGAACTTTAACGAGCGAGCAACCGACTCTTGATGAAAAAAGCCCTCGGCCGGGGTATATTAAAATCAGCAAGCGAAACGAATTAAAAAACCTTGAGGCTTGTCGGATCGAACCAGTGGGGCACGTCCCCAGCCGCTACGCGGCGCCGATCCCTGCCTCAAACCATAGAGGAGCCCCTCCCGAGAAGGGAACATGGGGGCTCCCATTTTTTGCTATCATGCCTTCGTGACCCTTACCGACCCGTTCGATCGAGGAGAAGAAAATGGAAACCGAAGCGAAAAATTTGAACGAACTCGTCCAGTATCAGGACGGCTCGATCGTCAGCAAGACCCTGATCGACAAGGCCGCGGGTACGGTAACCCTCTTCGCCTTCGACGAGGGGCAGGGGCTGAGCGAACACGTCGCGCCTTTCGACGCCCTGGTGAACATCTTCGACGGCGAGGCGGACATCACGCTCGCCGGCAAGAAATTCCACCTCAAAGCCGGCGAGATGATCCTCATGCCCGCCAAACAACCCCATGCCCTGAAGGCCACGGCGAAATTCAAGATGATGCTCACCATGATCAAGGCCTGATTTTAAAAAAAGAGCGTCACCACCCGGTCCTGCTCCAGGTCCCGTTCGAGGGGATCGAAGAAAACCTCCCCGCTTCGCGCCGAAAGAGAGCGGTTGCCCCCCTTTGCCTCCAACAGAACCTGGTAGCGGATACCCGTGCGCAGGTTGTGCAGGGACATGACCTTGGTCGCGGCGAAACTCGTGGAGAAGCGATTTGAACCGCTATCGAGATCCAGCAGGCTGATCAGGTAGCTTTTCGCCCATCTCGGGGGGTTCTTGACCAGGACCTTGAGATTGCCCGAGAAAAAAACGGGATCGAGAACGACCGCACAACTGCTTACCGGTTCGATGAGCGCTTTTGCTTGATTCGAAAAAAGGAGGGTGGGTGCCAGGCTCGGCCCCCGGCACCCTATCGAAGCGATCGCCGCGACGAGGAAAAATCCTTTCACTTACTGGGCTTCACCGGTCTCGGGTAGGGAAGGGTTCTGGTAGCCGCCTTCGGAAGGGCTGCCCACGCCGATTTCGCCCGTGCCGTTGAAATCGACCGCGTCGAAGGCGACGAGGAGGCTGGCGGTGGCGTTGTCCTCGACGTCCTGGGAAGCCGTGAAGTCGAAGGTGACGGCGGCGAGGGCGCTGTTCAATTTCTGCGAGGGATTCAGGCCTCCCTGATTGCCCCAGGCGGTCAGGGAAACCCGGTACCTTTTTCCCTGAGCCAGGTTGCGGAAGACCGCCTTCGATTTGGGGTCGCCCTTGCGCGGAAGGGTTAGCGAAAGGGCGGGGGAAAGGTCCTGGTAACCTCCGCCGCTTTCCCACTGTAGGGCGGCGCGGTACTCGTAGATGTCGTTCTCCACCCATCGGTGGACCTGGGCCTGGGTCCTGAAGCCCCCTTCGGCGGGAGGCAAGACGGCTATCGAAATCGATTTGCCGCCGTACTGGCCTCCGTCGGCAACGACGGCGTTTTCAACGTTGGGGGAGCTGGAAAGCGGGGACTTCCCGCAGGCGGCACCGAGGAGGGCGATCGCCCCGATAAGGACGGCCGTTCTTTTTTTCATCTTTCCTCCAGAATAAAGAAAACTCGCCCACCTAGCCAACCAAAGTTCTTTCCCTTCTTCCTGAACGATCGATTAATATCTTAAAAAGAAGGGGTCTTTTCATCATTATTTAAAAGGGCATCGACAAGATTTCATCTTTTTTCGCCGATAAGCCAGGAGTGATCTCACCACTGTCAAAGGGGGATGAGCATGACCGAGAGAATCAGAGCCACCAGCGCAAACTACGGCGTCACCTCGAGAGTGAAGGCGACGGCGCCGCTGACCGTGCAATCCACGGCAACCAACAACCAACCTACCCTCGCCAGGGACTCCTTCCAGAGCACCAGGCCCCTCGTTTCCGCGGCTTCCATCGCGAACACCGCGGAGATCCAGACGGCCTTCAAGGAGGCTCTCGGAAGATCCCCCACCGACTCCGAAGTCGAAAGGGCCCTGAACCGCGCCGAGGCGCGCGGGATCGACGCCGCCGTCGAGCGCATCAAGACCAGCCCGGAAGCCGCGATCTACAAATACGGCGACCAGGTGACGGCCTTGATCAAGGCCGTCGCGGAAAAACTGAAGGCCGAAGGTCATCTCGACGAGGCCGCCCTCGAGAGACTCAACAAGCCGGAGCGGATGGGTTGCTTCGCCGAATTGCTTCTGGCCGGCGAATCCCCCGAGAAGGTCTCGATGAAGATCGACGGGCGCTTGCGCCTCGAATCGACCAGAGCCGTGACGGACGTTCCTCCCGTCATCGCGGATGACCACGGAAAACCGGAAGCCCCGCCCGCACCCCGACCGGTGCCCGATCAGCCCGCCCCCACGGAACCAACGACAGTCCGCCCGCTGGGCCCCTCCATGGTTCTGAACACGCCCGAAGCCACGCCTTCTCCCAGGCCGCCCGAGACCCCCGCGGCAACGCCCAAGCCGGCCGAAACGGCTACCGTAACGCCGCCGCCCGCTGCCGTCACTCCCCCCACGCCGGCGGAAAAGCCTCCCGTGTTCGTCGATCCCCCGAAGCCCGAAAAACCTGCGCCTCCCGTTGCCGAAACGCCCGCCCCTCCTGTTCCGGCGAAACCCGAAGGCAAGTGGGATTATAGCGACAAGCCCATCGTGGGCACGAAGTTCTCCTCGACCGGGGATCCCCACGAGAAATCCGGCGACGGTCTCGCCTTCGACAACAGCAAGATCGGAGACTTCGTCAAGCTCATGAGCGCGAACGGCGACTTCTCCCTACAGACCCGCCATTCCAAGCTCGCCGACGGCGACATCTACAACACGGCTGCCGGCATCAAGCTCGGCGACGACGTCGTGGAATACCAGACCAACGGCAAGAAGGATGGCCTGAAGGTCAATGGCCAGGCCATTCATCTCGAACCCGGCCAGGAGATGAAGCTGCCCGACGGAGGCAGCGTCCGTCGCCTCCCGAACGTCGATCAAAGCGGCGTCTCGACCGTCAACTTCGAGATCGTCTCGCCCAAGGGCGACAAGGTCCACATCCGCGACTTCGGCTATCTCCTCAACCTGGACGGAGAGGTCTCCTCCCAGCGCAAGGACGGCGAAATCAGAGGCTCGCTCGGTGCCTTCGACAACGACACTTCGACCGACAACGACCTCCTCGGTCGCGGGGGGAACAACCTCAAGGACGTCGATTCCTTCCTCGAGGAATGGAGAGTGAAGCCCGAAGAGAAGGTCTTCGGAAGCAAAGGCACCGGAAAGACCGGGACCCTTCAAGCGGCTCCCGAAGCCGCGGACGGGGAAGCCCCCGCCAAGGAATACACCATCCAGAGCGGCGACACCCTCTGGAAAATCGCCCAGAAACTGCTGGGTGACGGCAAGCGCTGGAAAGAGATATACGAACTCAACAAGGACGCCATCGCGAACCCGAACGTCATCAAGGCGGGCCATACCCTGAAGTTGCCCTCCTGAGGAATACATTTTCAGCCCTCGGTCCTGCTGGCAGGACCGAGGGCTGATTCAGTTTTAGAGCAATTATCGCGGATCTTCTCAGGGAGAAACGCCGCGGAGAATGGCGAGCAAGCCTCCGTTTATCAGGATCTCGTCGGTCATGCTGTATTCCTGGGGGTAGCCGAAGGGGGTCAAGCGGCTGAAGTTGGTCAGCGTGAAGCCCGGCTCTCCCGGCCCACCCAGTCCCCAGCTCCGGCGCAGTTCGAGCTTCTCTCCCGCCAGGGTCTCCTCGATGCGGGTGGTCCGGGGGGAGAAGCCGCCTTCTTCCGGACTCTTCCAGAACCCCTCCGTGATGGCCGAGACCATCCATTTGGCGGCTCCGAAGGGAAGGACCACCTGGCCATCCGAGCCGGTGACATCCCGGTGGGTGCGGATGACGAGGGTATCGCCCCGGCGGAAAAGGAAGGTGTGGTAATCGGGGGTGAGCGGACAGGCGGCCTGACCCAGAAGGGGCACCCCCGGACCGGGGTGCTCGATGTCGATCAGCCCCTCATCCGTTGCCATTGGACGTCCACTCCTCGAAGACGAAGGAATGATCCTTGACCAGCGGCTCGCACTTGAGCTTGCGGACCTGGCCGTTCTGCACGTAATCCCCGATGGGCTTGGGATCCGGATCGAGCAGGAAGATCTCCTGGACCCCGGCCTTGCGCGGCTGATCGCCCAGGAAGAGGGTCAGGCCGTCTCCCCGGAACATCTCGTTCGCGCCGTACTGGGCATGCAGGCGCAAGCGCGTGCGGAAAAGCCGCTGGGCACGCGCGTCGTTCTTGAGGGCGGGCACCGAACTCACGAAGGCGTCAACGTCGGACTGGGCGTATTCCTTGTAGTTCGCCTTGTAGAAAGCCGCCATGTCGTTCCGATAGGTTTCCTTGTAGGCCTCGGCGACCGCGTCGAAGTCGGCCGCGGAAAAGAATTCATTGGTCAGATCCCGCTTGGCCAGCTCGAGGATCTTCTCCCAGGTGGGGCAGATCATCTCGGGCCTCTTGTTCGGATCTCCGCCGAAGTCTCGCAGGACCAGCAAGTAGTAGCTGTTTCTCGGGTCGTAGGACATGCCCAGCAGGCGATTGAGGAGCTCGGGGTCGCTGTCGGCCGATTCGAGTTGCTCGTAGGTCGCGGCCCAAAGCGTCATTTTTCCGAATTCCCGCGGTCTCCCCAGTTTGTCGGTGTCCTTGGGGTCGTAAGCGACTAGCCGCACCAGGTACCTCTCGTCGGGAACCGGCGCGTACTTCGCCAAAGCCTTCAACTCGGCCTCGTTGTAGCGCAGGATCACCTTCCCCGTGGCCTTCAATCGAGTACGCACTTCGGAGAGACGCTGAACCGCCTCGTCGATGTCCTTGGGTTCGACCCAGGCGGCCCTTCTCGCCTTGGCGCGTTCGAAGACCTGAAGGTCGGGGGCCGGAGTGGGAGACTCGGTGGGAACAGCGAGAGGTTGCGAGGAGGAGGGTCCGGGGGTGGCCCCGGTTTGGTCCTTCTGCTTCGAACCGATGTCGCTGATCGAGGTGAGGGCGGGAACGCAGCCGGTCGCCACGCAGACGGCGAGCGCCAGGACGTAGGGCTGCTTTTTGGAGTTCATTTCTTGACCTCGCGGCTCGACAGGGGGCCGATTCATTATAACAAGCGAGGAATCCCCCCGCCAGACGCGTGCCTTTGCTATAATGGCCCGATAGCCGATAAACACTCGCTTTTAGGAGACCAGATGAGAGGCATTACCTCCGAATTCATCGCCAGCGCCGTTTCACACAGCCAGTACCCGTCCGGGAGGCTGCCTGAGATCGCCCTCGCCGGCCGCTCGAACGTGGGGAAGTCCTCCTTCATCAACTCCCTGCTCAACCGCAAGGACCTGGCACGCATCTCTTCCAAACCGGGCAAGACCCAGACCCTGAACTTTTACTTGATCGATGGAAACTTCTATTTCGTGGACCTGCCGGGCTACGGATACGCGGGGGTCTCGAGGGAGAAAAAGGAAAACTGGGGCCCCATGATCGACGTCTATCTTCAAAAAAGGGAAGAACTGCGCGCCGTGATCGCCATCGTCGATATCCGTCACCCCCCCACCAAGCAGGACCAGGAAATGCGCGCCTACCTGAAGGCGAAGGGGATCTCCACCATCACCATCGCCACCAAGGCCGACAAGATCCCCCGGGGTCAATGGAAAAACAAGCTAGCCGAAGCAAAGGAAATTTTGGGATTGAACGATAACGAGCCGCTTTGCCTTTACTCCTCCGAAAACGGGGAAGGCATCAAGGAAGTCTGGCGCGAGATAGGAAAGTTGCTGTCATGATCGCCTTCAACGGAGTCGCCAAGTTTCAGGGAAAGTCCTTCCTCTTCAAGGATGTCTCCTTCCAGATCAACCCGGGCGAGCGCGTCGGCCTGGTCGGCGCGAACGGCGCCGGCAAGACGACGATTTTCCGCCTCATCAACAAGGAAGAGACCCCCGACGAGGGTTCCGTCGTCATCCCCGAGAAGTTCAAGGTCGGCTATTTCTCCCAGGACCTGGCCGCCCTCGATGGCCGCACCGTCCTCGAAGCCGCCATGTCCGGCTGCAAGGAAGTGCTTGCCCTCGAGATCGACATCGAAAAATATGGAGCTGCCCTGGCTGATCCCGATCTCGGCGAAGAGGAAATGACGGATATCCTGGAGAAGCTCGGGGAGGCGCAGGAATCCTTCGAAGCGCGGGGCGGCTACGAAATCGAGCAGCGCGCCAAGGAGATGCTGAGCGGACTGGGCTTCAAGGAAGCCGAGTTTTCCAGGGAAACGGTGGAATACTCGGGCGGCTGGCGGATGCGCATCGAACTCGCCCGGGTGCTGACCCAAAAGCCCGACGCCCTGGTTCTGGACGAACCGACCAACCATCTGGACCTCGAATCGATCGTCTGGCTGGAGGACTTCCTCAACCGCTTCGACGGCGCCATCTTCCTGACCTCGCACGACCGCGACTTCCTCAACCGCCTGGTGAAAAGGGTGGTGGCCATCGAGTTCGGCACCACCAACCTGTATTCGGGAAATTTCGACTTCTATCTCCGGGAAGCGGCCTTGCGCCTGACCAACCTGGAGGCTTCCGCCAAGCGCCAGGACGACAAACTTGCCAAGGAAGAAGAGTTCATCGCCCGCTTCAAGGCGAGGGTCTCGCATGCCTCGGCGGTGCAGTCCCGGATGAAGATGATCGAGAAGATGGAGCGCATCGAAGTCCCCAAGGAAGGCAAGGCGATCAAGCTAGTCTGGCCAGAATGCCCGCGTTCCGGGGATCAGGTGGCCAACGTCAACGGGGTGAGCAAGAGCTACGGGGAAAAGAAGGTCCTGTCGGGAGTATCTTTTTCGGTGCGAAGGGGCGATCGCATCGCCTTGCTGGGCATCAACGGGGCCGGAAAATCCACCCTGCTCAAGATGATCGCCCAGGAAATCGCGGCGGACCAGGGAGAATGCCTACAGGGAGCGAGCGTCCTTCCCGGCTACTTCGCCCAGCACCAGACCGAGATCCTGGACCGGGAGCAGACCGTCTGCGAGGCCCTCTCGGAAGTGATCCCCACCGCCTCCCGGGGCGTGGTCGCCAACATCCTCGCCTCGGTGCGCTTCATCAACGACGACCTGGACAAGAAGATCAGCGTCTTGTCGGGCGGCGAGAAGACCCGGGTGGTCTTGGCCCGCATCATCAGCAAACCCGTGAACTTCCTGATCCTGGACGAACCCACCAACCATCTCGACCTCAAGAGCCGGGAAGTCCTGCTAGACGCCCTCGCCCGCTTCGAAGGAACCTTGATCTTCGTTTCGCACGACCGCCACTTCCTGAGGGAACTGGCGACCAAGGTGGTGGTCATCGATCAAGGGCATACGGTGGAATACGCCGGCGGGCTGAACTACTTCCTGGAGAAATCCGGCAACCAATTCCCCGGCTCGGACCACACCATAAGGATCGGCTAAATAAAGAAGAAGCCCCCTCCCCAACCAAGTGGAAGGGGCTTCTTCTTTATTGAAATTCTCCCCCTGGGGGGTGAGGGGGTTACTTTTTCCCGAGGATGGCGTCGGCGACCACCAGGCCCGAGGCCGAAGCCTGGATCACCCCCCGCGTCACCCCCGCTCCGTCTCCGATCGCGAAGAGGTTTGGAACCTCCGACTCCAATTCGGCGGACAACTTGATGGTGTTGGAATAGAATTTCACCTCGACGCCGTAAATCAGGGTGTCACGGCTGTAGATTCCCGGGGATAGGCGATCGAGCGCCTTCAGCATCTCGACGATCGAGGTGAGGTGACGGTGGGGCAGCACCAGGCTCAGGTCGCCGGGGGTGGCTTCCGCCAGGGTGGGCGCGAAGACGTTGCGATTGATGCGCTCCGGGGTCGAACGCCGACCCGCCTCCAGGTCCCCCAATCGCTGCAAGAGGACGCCTCCTCCCAGCAGATTCGCCAGTTTCGCCACGTGGCGTCCGTAGGCGATCGAATCGTGGAAGGGCTCGGTGAAGCGGTTGGAGACCAGAAGGGCGAAGTTGGTGGTGTCGGATCTCCGGTCGCGGAAGGAATGCCCGTTCACCGTGACCAGGCCGTCGACGCACTCCGTGGTGACGTAACCGCGCGGATTGACGCAGAAGGTCCGCACCGCGTCCTCGAAGGTCTCCGAGGTGAAATGCAGCTTGGGCTCGTAAAGGCGATCCGTCAGGTCCTTCATCGCCTCGAAGGGAACCTCCACCCGCACCCCGATGTCCACCGGGTTGATGGCGCTGGTCAGCTTCTTTTGGCGCCCCAGCTCGGAAAACCAGGCGCTGCCCTCCCGGCCGGGTGCCAAAACGAGAAAGCGGCAAGAATATTCTCCGGAGATGGCCATGACGCGGTGAGTCCCGTCCTTGGCGGTCTCGAAATCCAGCACCTCATCCTTCAGGGAGATGTCGATCTTGGGGGAAAGGTTCTCGAAAAGCCCCTTCAAGACGTCCACCGAACGATCCGAGCCCATGTGCCTCACGGGAGAAGGAACATAGCGGAGGCCGGCCCTGACAGCTCGTCCCCTGACCTCGTCGGCGAAGGCCGGATCGGGCTGGTAGAGCTTGGTGGGAGCGCCGTAGGCCAAATAGATGTCGTCCGCCTGCGAAATATATTTTTGCAGGCGCTCTTGCCCCACGTATTCCCCCAGGCGACCGCCCACGTTCGGGGAAAGGGTCAGCTTGCCGTCGCTGAAAGCCCCGGCTCCGCCCCAGCCGCACATGATGCTGCAGGTCTTGCACTTGACGCAGGGCAAGCCCCCGCGCGAAAGACACTTCCTTTCCGCAAGGGACGCGCCCTTGTCGATCAAAAGCACTTTCCAGCCGCTCTCGGCCAGGCGATGGGCGGCGAATATCCCCGCGGGTCCCGCCCCCACCACGATCGCATCGTAACTCTTCAAAATATTTTCCTTTCAGACGACGGGAACTCCGGCGGCGACGAAAAACGTCTCTTCCCTTTTCGGACCGATGGAAACCAGGGAAATCGATACTCCGAGAATTTTCGATATTCTATCGAGGTAGGCTCTCGCCGCGCGGGGCAATTCTTCGAAGCTTCTCGCCCCGGAAGTGTCGCATTCCCAGCCGGGCATCGTCTCGTAAACCGGCTCGACCTGGGCCAGCTCCAGGGGATCGACGGGGAAATCCCCGAGGATCTCTCCCTTCAGCCGGTAGGCCACCGCGAAGGGGATCTCGGAAAGCGAGTCGAGCACGTCGAGCTTGGTGATGGCCAGGGAGTCGATGCCGTCGAGACGCACGGCGTACCTCAACGCCACCAAGTCCAGCCAACCGCAGCGGCGGGGCCGCCCCGTGGTGGTACCGTATTCGCGACCCTTCTCCCGAAGGAAAATCCCCCGCTCATCCAGGAGTTCGGTGGGGAATGGCCCCTCGCCGACCCGGGTGGAGTAGGCCTTGCAAACCCCGATCACCTCACCCAGCCGCGAGGGGGCGATCCCCGCTCCGGAACAGGCCCCGCCCGCCAGGGTGGAGGAAGAGGTGACGAAGGGATAGGTCCCGAAATCGAGATCCAAAAGGGCCCCCTGCGCTCCCTCGAAGAGGATGGATTTCCCCTGCGCGAGAAAGCGGTCGATCAGCAGGGAGACGTCTTCGAGATGAGGCAATAACTGTGAGCCCTGGACCAAGAGGGTTTCGGCGATCTCTTCGACGTCCACCGGGGGGAGCCCGAAAACCTTGGTCAAGAGGGCGTTGTGGTAATCGAGCAACTTCGAAAGCTTCTCCTTGAAGACCTCAGGGTGCTTGAAGTCGAGCAGGCGCAGGCCCAGGCGAGCCGATTTGTCGGTATAGGCCGGGCCGATGCCGTTTCCGGTGGTCCCGATGGCCCGTTGTCCTTCCAGGGCCCGATCCAGGAGGCGATGGGTGGGAAGAATCAAATGGGCCAGGCCGCTGATCCGCAGGCCGGAAGTGTCCACCCCATTTTCTTCCAGCATCTTTTTTTCCTTCAGCAGCGCTCCGGGATCGATCACCATCCCGTTGCCGAGAGCGCAGAGGGTCCCTCGATGGAGGATCCCGGAGGGAATGTTGTGCAGTTTGAGGGGAACGTCGCCCTTGAAAACAGTGTGTCCGGCGTTTCCACCGCCCTGGAAACGCACGACGAGATCGGATTCGAGGGCGAGCAAGTCGGTGATCTTTCCCTTGCCTTCATCGCCCCACTGGGCTCCCACCAGGACTCGAACAGCTGACATCGTTTTCTCCTTTTCCGAATCGAACCGCTAAGAAATTTCGAAACGCTCGGCTATTTTCCGCGAACGGGCCTCGAGGGCCCTTCGATAGTTCTCTCGATCGAAGACGAGGCCTTCATTGTTTTTTCCTTCTTTTTTCGCGCACCCCGAGGCGATCGCCGCCTCGGCCACCGCCAGGGAAACCCGCGAAAGGAGGCGGGCATCGAAAAGCTTGGGAATCAAGTAGTTCGGCCCGAAAGAAAGGCTTTCTCCTTCGTAGGCTTTTCGGACCTCCGGGGGGACCGCTTCATGGGCGAGTTGGGCGAGTTCCCGGGCCGCGGCGAGCTTCATCGGCTCGTTTATGCGTTCCGCCCGCACGTCCAGGGCGCCCCGGAAGAGGAAGGGAAAGGCCAGGGCGTTGTTGACTTGATTGGGAGTGTCCGAACGCCCCGTGGCGAGGAGGCAATCAGGGCGCGCCTTTTTGGCCGCCTCGTAGGAAATTTCCGGAACGGGGTTGGCCAGCGCGAAGACGATGGGAAAGTTTTTCATCGAGGCGAGCATTTCGGGCGAGAGGATTCCTCCGGCCGAGACCCCGAGGAAAAAGTCCGCTCCCACCAAGATCTCGGCGAGTGTCCGGGCCTCGGTTTTTCTGGCCCATCTTTCCTGCACGGGGTGAAGGCTTCTTCCTCGATGGAGCACCCCCTGAATGTCCGCCAGAACCATCCTTTCGGGATCGGCCCCCAGGGAGACCAGGAATTCGGCGCAGGCCAGACCGGCGGCACCGGCCCCGCTGATGGCTATCGCGATCTCGGCTATCTTCTTGTTGGCGCACTCCAGGGCATTGAGCAGGGCGGCACCGACCACCACCGCCGTCCCGTGCTGATCGTCGTGGAAGACCGGAATGTCGAGCGAAGAAGCGAGTTCCTTCTCGATCGAGAAGCACTCGGGGGCCCGGATGTCCTCCAGGTTGATCGCCCCGAAAGTCGGGGCGATCGCCTTGGCGACCTCGATGAATCTTTCGGGATCCTTTTCCTCGATCTCGATGTCGAAGGAGTCGATATCGGCAAAACGCTTGAACAGCATCGACTTGCCTTCCATCACCGGCTTGGCGGCCAACGCCCCTATCGAACCGAGCCCCAGCACCGCGGTGCCGTTGGTCAGGATTCCCACCAGGTTCCCCTTGGAGGAATAGCGATAGGCCGCTTCCTTTTCGAGAGAGATTTTCTCGCTCGCCTCGGCCACTCCGGGAGTGTAGGCCAGCGAAAGATCGTTTTTGTCGCGACAGGGCTTGGTGGGAACCACCTCGATTTTCCCGGGCGGATCACTTTCATGGTACCGCAAAGACAAAGAATTTTCCGACATCATCGAAGTCCTCCCTTGAAGCCTGCCAGGTATTCTGGGGAAAAAAGCCGATCGATCTTTTCTTTTTCGAGAATTTTCTCTTCTTCGACGATTTCCCTGATCCTCCTTCCCTCGCGCTGGGCCCTCTGGGCGAGTTCGGCCGCCAGGGCGTAACCGAGTTCGGGAGCGAGCACCGTCGCGAGACCGAGGCTCTCCTCGAAGTTCCTCGCGCAGGTTTCCTCGTTCGCTTCGATCCCCTCGAGGCAGCTTTTTCTAAAAACTTCGCAGCCTTTCGAGAGGAGGGAGATCGAATCCAGCAGGTCTTCCGCGATCAGGGGCAGCATGACGTTGAGTTCGAGTTGGCCCGCCTGGGTGGCGAAAGAAATCGCGGAGTCATGGCCGATCACCTGGAAGCAGACCATGGCGAGCATCTCGGCGATGCTGGGATTGACCTTCCCGGGCATCATCGAGGAGCCCGGCTGCACGGCGGGGAGAAGGATTTCGGAAAATCCGGTGTTCGGGCCCGAGCCCAAAAGCCGCAAATCGCCGGAAATCCGGATCAATTCGAGGGAAAGCAGACGAAGTTCTGCGGACAGGGAGGCGAGAGGAGCCACGCTCTGAGTGGCCTCGAAAGGGTTGGGAGAGGGAATAAGAGGAAAGCCGGTCATCTTCGCCAGGTCCTCGATCGCAAGTTTCTCGATGCCGACGGGATTATTGACCCCCGTTCCCACGGCGTTGCCGCCCAAGCCCAATTCGCAAAGCCCTTCGAGAGAGCTTTCGATGCGTTTTATCGCCTTGTGCAGGGAATGGGCATAGCCCGAAAATTCTTGGCCCAGGCGAATGGGAACGGCGTCCATCAGGTGGGTTCTGCCGGATTTCAGGATGGGCCAGAACTCGAGCGCCTTCCCTGAAAAGGCGGCGGCGAGAGAAAGCAGTTCTTCCTGCAACGAGCTTCCTTCCCGGAGGGCGGCAAGGCGGATGGCCGTGGGAAAGACGTCGTTGGTGGATTGNNGATCACCTCGTTGGCGTTCATGTGGGAGCAGGTGCCGGCCCCGGCCTGGAAGGCGTCGACGGGGAAGTGGGCGTCGAATTTTCCTTCCGCCACCTCGTAGGCAGCCTGGACGATGGCTTCGACCATTGGAGAATCCAACTTTCCGCAAGTCCCGTTGGCCCTGGCCATGGCGGCCTTGATGACGGCGATCGCCTTGATCACGGGCTTCGCGAGCGAGCGCCCGCTGATGGGGTAGTTCTCGATTGCCCGCTGGGTCTCTATCCCGTAATAAGCGGATTTCGGGACGTTCCTTTCTCCGAGGGAATCGCGTTCGGGGCGGAAACTCATCAACTTTCACCTCCAAAAAGTTAGGGAGGACCTGTGCTACAGGTCCTCCCAGTTATGGCTATTCTCTACTTCTTTGTTCTTTTTTGGCGGTGGCCCTTCGAAGGGGCCTCTTTCTTTCATCATACGCCTCCAGGATACTTCAAGACTTTCTTCCTGTCCATCCCAGAATTCGGAGAAACGAGTGACGGCGACATCAGCCAATCGGGAAGCCTGGCCCAGGTAATTCGCCGGCTCCAGGGCCAGCAGGCGTTCTTTGATCGGGTCCTCGAGGGAAAGTTTTTCTATGACAGCTCATCNNCATCGCCGAGGGCAAGTCCGTCTAAACACCCGAGCAAGGTTTCCTTCACGCCCCATTCAAGGCGATCCCCTATCGTGAGGAGAAAAGACGGGCCCGGCTTTGAGCATGAGGAGGTTCGAGGTGATCAGAAGAGCGCTCCAGGGGATCGCGGCTCTGGCATGCATCCTCGCGATCGGCGGTTGCTTTCCCCGCTACAACTACCGCTACAACTACCAGGATGTCCGGCCCAAGAAGGTCTACCAGGTCAGGAAAGTCCAGGTGCTGGAGGTCGTGAAGGTGAAAAAGAAGCGCGGTCGCGGCCATGCCTACGGTAACGACCGGAAATACTGAAAAATTATTTATTTCATCCTTTTATTGAAGGGCGGTTTTCTTTCCAGAGGGCTAGCTTGGCGAATCCGAGCAGGGAACGAAAAAGGCTTCCGACGGAAAGGTCTTCGGGGAAGGGCTGCCTCAGGACGCGCGGGTTGCCTTTCGAGGCCAGGACTCGAAACTCGGTTTTGGCGGCCTCGTTTCTCCAGAAGCGGATGCTGAGACGGGACTCCCCGACCTGGATGCCCTCCAGGGTCAATTCCGGCAGCCAATCGGGAAGGTCNNGGCATCAGCCCCAGCATCGCCTGAATCAACAGGACGACCGCGCTCGAGGACCAGGCCTGGGGCGCGTTCGATTGAGGATAGATGCCGGGATGCGGGTGAGCGTCGTCTTTCTTGTGTCCCCCGATCGCCTCCGGGAGGCGGTTTTGGTCGAAAAGCAGGGTCGCGCGGAAGAGGCCCTCGGCCAGGTCGTGTAGCGCTGCGTTCTGACCGTAACGCTTGAAACCAAGGGCTATCGAGCCATTTTCCGGTGGCCAAACCGTTCCCAGGTGATAAGCGAAAGGGTTGTAGGCGGGGTGTTCGCTCGACAGGGTGCGAATCCCCCATCCGCTGAACATGTCCTCCGCCATCAAGCGACGGACGGTCGCCTCGGCCTTGTCTCGATCGACGATCCCGCAGGCCAGGCAATGTCCGACGTTGGAGGCGATGCTGCCGACCGTCCTTTTTTCGGGATCGAGCGCGAGGGCGAAGAACTGCTGCTCGGGAAGCCAGAATTTTTGGTTGAAGCGCTTCTTGAGGTGCAGGGCCTCTCTCAGCAGCTTGAGGCCTTCCCTCAGGTTTCCCGTCAACAGGAAGATCAAACCGATCAACTGCTTGGCGGCATAGTAATAGCCCTGGATCTCCACCGCCGCGACCGGGTTGGGCACCACCCGGCCGTCGGGGTAGAGAATGGCTTGCTCCGAGTCCTTCCATCCCTGGTTCTTGGTTCCCCAAGCCCCTGCCCTGGTGTCGTATTCGTAGAAGCCGTCTTCGTCAGGGTCGGCGTAGCGGTCGATCCAGTCGAGGCAGCTCGAGATCTTGTCCTTCAGGGAAGCGAAGAAGGCGCGATCGCCGGTGAGGATGAAGTGCCAGGCGATCGCCACCAGGAACATGCCCGGCCCCGCGTAGTCGCCGTAGTAATGGAGATAGGGATTCAAGCCCAACAGCGAAAGCGGGCTCTTCTGATGCTGGTGGATCACCCGGCCGGGCTGTTCGTCGTAGGGGTCGTCGATTTTGTTTCCGAGTTTCTTGGCGATGGTCTGGATGGTGCCCCGCAGCATGTGGGGGTTCAGGAGGCTGGATTGCCAGGCGGCGGTGAGGGTGTCTCTTCCGAACAGGGCCTGGTACAAGGGGATCCCGGCGGCGGGGGTGTAGCGTTCGTCCCCTTCACCCTCGAAGAGGGGGAGGGCGGCGAGATCGGAGACGGCGCGGTCCCAGGCGTCTTGAACCAGGGAATTCGGGGTCGATAGGCGGACGCTGTCTGCAAGCCAGGCCTCTCGCGCCCGGTCCGAGGGGGTTTCGTGGGAGCGGAAGGAATCGCACTCGAAGGTCGGCTTGATCCATTGCCCGCAAAAGACGGGGAAGACGCTGATGCAGAGGCGAACGGCCTTTTGGGGAATGAGCGAGAGGGTCTGGACGACCTTTCCCTCGCGGTATTCGAGCGCGGCCCCTTTCCGGGGGAAGCGCACGACCGTTTTATGGGACAATTCGGGATGCCGATAAAGAAAAACCAGGTCCCCGTATCCTTCTTGCGGTTGCCACTCGACGGAAACGGGGGCCTCCTGGAGGCGCTCTCCCGCGATGGCTTCCAGGAGGTCGGCGAAATCCGCCTGCAGGTCCCATTCGAGTTCGACCTCGATTTCGGACAGGGAATGGTTGGTCAAACGGACGTCCTGGTGGAGGCCTCCCCCGATGAAGCGGTTGACCTGGATTTCGATGCCCTTCTCGACGATCTCGCCGCCGGAATCCCCGGCGGGGGCGAGGTAGTAGGAAATGAGGGAGTAGCTGTCGACGGGATTGGCCGAAACGAAAAGCGGCTCGATTTCGTTGACCCGGAGGCCCATCTTCGAAAGGAAGCGGGTTTGATGGAGGTAAAAACCCTCCAGGCCTTGCAGGATGCGGCCGTGGACGCCGGTCACGAGCAGGGAGTGGTCCAGATAGGCCACCAGGGTTTCCGGGAACATCTTGAACTGGTTGACGTCTTTCGGATCGCGCAAGCCTTCCCCTCCCTTTCGAAAAGCATAGGCGATCGCTCGGCAACCGTCCTGAGGCTTCCCGACGAGAAAGATCTCTTTTTCGCCCCCCTTCCCCCAGAATACTCCCTTGAGCTCCGGACTTTTCGTCGAAACAACCAATACCCCTCAATCGGCAGACCTCATCATGGAAGAATGAAGCTCTTGAGGCTTTTTTTTCAAAACCTGGTGGTGGCCCTCCTCTACTTTTTCGTCGGGCGGTGGGCCATCTATCTTTCCAGCATCGAGGGCACCAATGCCAGCACGATCTGGCTTTCCTCGGGGATCGCCCTGGGCTCTTTGGTTACGGTCGCATCGATAGGCAGGCCGTGGCCGGTCGTCTTGTTCACTTCTCTGGGCGACACCCTGGAGCCCCTGATAGAGGGCCATATCATCCGAAAGACCTTTCGCCGCCATGAAGACATCGACCAGTTCCGAGACGTGATGTTCTTAGGGAAAAGGCAGCACCTTCTGGTTTACCCTGCCTCTCGAAGCAAAGGCCTGAATTTTAGAAAGAAGTCATTTTTCCACTTTCGAAAAACCTAGACGGCGGGTAGCGACAGGGAGTCCCGATGCTTTTCGCTCAAGCTGCGCAGCTCCACCAAGAGGAAGGCGAGGGTGACCAGGGAAGAAATGAAGTCCGAGATCGGTCCCGCGCACCACACCCCGTTGATCTTGAAGATGGGTGGCAACAGGAGGAGCATCGGGATGAGCACGATGATCTGGCGCATCAGGGACATCACCATCGACTTTCCGGCTTTTCCGATGGCCTGGAAGAAGTTGGCGCTCACGATCTGGAAGCCGACGATGGGCAACATCAATAAGTACAGGCGCATCCCGGGGACGCCGATCTCGATCAGCTTCGGATCGGAGGTGAAGGCCCGCAGCAGGGTCGCGGGGAAAAGCTGCATCGCGATGAAACCGACGGTCACGATGGCCGTGGCCGCGATGATGGTCAGCCATAGAGCCTTCTTCACCCTGTCGAAGCGTCCGGCGCCGTAGTTATAGCCGATAATCGGCTGAACCCCCTGGATGAGGCCGAAGATAGGCATGATGACGAACATGGCGATGGTACCGATGATGCCGAAGGCGCCGATGGCGGAGTCCCCCCCATAGCGGCCCAGGCCTTGATTGAAGAGAATGGAGACCAGGCTCGCCGAGAGCTGCATGAAGAAAGGGGCCATGCCGATGGCGAAGATCCCCTTCATCAGGTCGAAGCGCAGGGGCAGGTTGCGGAAGCGCAGCTTCAAGACGGAATGCGGTCCGAGGAAGTGCCAAAGGACCCAGATGGCGGAAA